>NZ_CP128260.1:0-356666 GCF_030344995.1 Pseudomonas fluorescens | reverse complement strand
TCCTTCCTATATCTACGCATTTCACCGCTACACAGGAAATTCCACCACCCTCTACCATACTCTAGCTCGCCAGTTTTGGATGCAGTTCCCAGGTTGAGCCCGGGGATTTCACATCCAACTTAACGAACCACCTACGCGCGCTTTACGCCCAGTAATTCCGATTAACGCTTGCACCCTCTGTATTACCGCGGCTGCTGGCACAGAGTTAGCCGGTGCTTATTCTGTCGGTAACGTCAAAATTGCAGAGTATTAATCTACAACCCTTCCTCCCAACTTAAAGTGCTTTACAATCCGAAGACCTTCTTCACACACGCGGCATGGCTGGATCAGGCTTTCGCCCATTGTCCAATATTCCCCACTGCTGCCTCCCGTAGGAGTCTGGACCGTGTCTCAGTTCCAGTGTGACTGATCATCCTCTCAGACCAGTTACGGATCGTCGCCTTGGTGAGCCATTACCTCACCAACTAGCTAATCCGACCTAGGCTCATCTGATAGCGCAAGGCCCGAAGGTCCCCTGCTTTCTCCCGTAGGACGTATGCGGTATTAGCGTTCCTTTCGAAACGTTGTCCCCCACTACCAGGCAGATTCCTAGGCATTACTCACCCGTCCGCCGCTGAATTCAGGAGCAAGCTCCCTTCATCCGCTCGACTTGCATGTGTTAGGCCTGCCGCCAGCGTTCAATCTGAGCCATGATCAAACTCTTCAGTTCAAACATCTTTGGGTTTTTAAGAAACCCTAAACTTGGCTCAGCAATCGTTGGTTACATCTTTGATTTCTCGCGGAGTAACTTGTGATGCTGATAATCTTGTTGACTATCAGTCTGACTCCACAAGCACCCACACGAATTGCTTGATTCAGTTGTTAAAGAGCGGTTGGTTAAGATCTTTCGTCTCAACCGAGGCGCGCATTCTACAGCAGCCTCATTTGCTGTCAAGTGATTATTTTCAGAAGCTTTCGAAGATTTCTTCAACAACTTCAACCACTTGCGCTTCCGATCTCTCGTTAGCGGGAGGCGAATTCTACAGCGTTACACGCTGCTGTCAACACCTCTTTTTCTCCGCTTTCGACCGAGAAGATCGAACCGTTGAAAGCGCCAGAACCAGCCGGCATTTCCAACTCCTTCCAGGCTTCGATGAACTGAAGCGACCCACCTTCGAAAATTGCTTAACTCATTGAATCTCAAGGAGTTTTCCATTTCGACTGCGCCGGAAGTGGGGCGAATTATAGAGACTCAGAATCTGCCGTCAACCCTTAATTTCGCTTTTCTTTCAACAACTTGCAGATAGGCCAAAAAACGTCCAATTCCCTCTATATAGAAGAAGGATTCAGTATCCCGTCTATATAGAGAGAACCCTCAGAGCACTCCATCCTCTTTCATCGCAGCCACTGCACCCGCCCCAATACCTAGCACCCGCTGCAAAACCTCCAGCGTATGCTCGCCCAGCAAAGGAGGCGCACGCCGATACTCCACAGGAGTCCGCGACAACCGGATCGGGCTGGCCACCTGCGGCACCATCCCCGCCAGCGCATGAGGTAGCTCAATCGCCAACCCGCGAGACTTCACCTGCGAATCCTCGAATACCTGCGACAGATCATTGATCGGCCCACACGGCACACCTGCCTGCTCCAGCTGAGCCACCCACTCAGCAGTAGTCTTGAAAACCGTCGCCTGACGAATCAGCGGAATCAGCACAGCCCGGTTCGCCACCCGCAACTTATTAGTCGCGAAACGCGGATCGTCCGCCCACTGCGGCTGCCCCGCCACTTCGGCAAATTTTCGAAACTGCCCGTCATTACCCACTGTGAGAATGAAGTCGCCGTCTGCCGTAGGAAAATCCTGATACGGCACGATATTCGGATGCGCATTCCCCAGCCGTTTCGGCGCGATGCCCGTCGTCAGATAGTTCATCGCCTGATTGGCCAGACACGCCACCTGCACATCCAGCAGAGCCATATCGATATGCTGCCCGCCTCCATCGTGATCACGATGAGCCAGCGCGGCCAGGATCGCCACGGTCGAATACAGCCCGGTCAGGATATCCGTGAGCGCCACACCCACCTTCACCGGCCCAGCCCCCTCATCACCCTCAGGTCGCCCGGTCAGACTCATCAGCCCGCCAAGCCCCTGGATCATGAAGTCATAACCCGCACGCTTGGCATACGGTCCGGTTTGACCGAAACCGGTGATCGAGCAATAGATCAGATCCGGATTGATCGCCTTCAACGATTGGTAATCCAGGCCATAGGCCGCCAGACCACCCACCTTGAAGTTCTCGATCAGGATGTCGGACTTGGCTGCCAGATCGCGAACCAGCTTCTGACCTTCGGGACGCGTGAAGTCGATCGTCACCGATTGCTTGTTGCGATTGGCCGACAGGTAATAAGCCGCCTCGCTGGTGTTCTCGCCGTAAGCGTCTTTCAGGAAGGGCGGCCCCCAAGCGCGAGTGTCGTCGCCGTTACCCGGGCGCTCGACCTTGATCACTTCCGCCCCAAGGTCGGCAAGAATTTGCCCGGCCCATGGGCCGGCCAGCACTCGCGATAAATCCAGTACCCGCAGATGCGACAGCGCGCCCATGGTCGCTCTCCTATTAATAGAACGCCTGCAGGCCGGTCTGCGCACGACCGAGGATCAGCGCGTGAACGTCGTGAGTACCTTCATAGGTATTCACCACTTCCAGGTTGACCAGATGACGGGCCACCCCGAACTCATCGGAGATCCCGTTGCCGCCGAGCATGTCACGCGCCGTACGAGCGATATCGAGAGACTTGCCGCAAGAGTTGCGCTTCATGATCGAAGTGATTTCAACCGCAGCAGTACCTTCGTCCTTCATGCGGCCCAGACGCAGGCAGCCTTGCAGCGCCAGAGTGATTTCGGTCTGCATGTCAGCCAGCTTTTTCTGGATCAACTGAGTGGCGGCCAACGGGCGGCCGAACTGTTGACGATCCAGGGTGTACTGGCGAGCGGTGTGCCAGCAGAACTCGGCAGCACCCAGCGCACCCCAGGAGATGCCATAACGTGCGGAGTTGAGGCAGGTGAACGGACCTTTCAGACCACGCACATCCGGGAAAATGTTCTCTTCCGGTACGAACACGTTGTCCATGACGATTTCGCCGGTGATCGAAGCCCGCAGGCCGACCTTGCCGTGAATCGCCGGAGCGCTCAAACCTTTCCAGCCCTTCTCCAGAACGAAACCGCGAATGTCGCCGGCATCGTCCTTGGCCCAGACCACGAACACATCGGCGATCGGGCTGTTGGTGATCCACATCTTGGCGCCGGTCAGGCTGTAGCCGCCGTCGACTTTACGTGCACGAGTAATCATCGCACCTGGGTCGGAGCCGTGGTTCGGCTCGGTCAGACCGAAGCAGCCGATCCACTCGCCGGAAGCCAGTTTCGGCAGGTACTTCTGTTTTTGCGCTTCAGTACCGAATTCATTGATCGGCACCATGACCAGCGAAGACTGCACGCTCATCATCGAACGGTAGCCAGAGTCGACACGCTCGACTTCACGGGCGATCAGGCCATAGCTGACGTAGTTGAGGCCGCTGCCACCGTACTGCTCGGGGATGGTCGCGCCCAGCAGACCGACCTCACCCATTTCACGGAAAATCGCCGGGTCAGTCTTCTCATGGCGGAAGGCTTCCAGAACGCGCGGCGCGAGGCTCTGCTGGGCGAATTGCTCGGCAGCGTCGCGGATCATGCGTTCTTCTTCAGTCAGCTGTTGATCCAGCAGCAGTGGATCGATCCAGTTGAAGCTAGCTTTACCGCCCATGAGTGAGTCCTCGCAAATCGGGTGAATTAACGTGGCATTGATCCTAGGCCCGCTGCGCCATCCCGGCAAACGAGGATTTCGCATCCTGTTGTGCTAATTTCTCACTCCGAAACGTCGCGAAATGCCAATTAAGCGATGTATTAGTGAGGTTGACGTACATGCGCCGCAAGATACCCAGCACCACCGCCCTGATCAGCTTCGAGGCTGCCGCCCGTCACGAGAGCTTTACCAAGGCCGCCGAAGAACTTTCCCTCACCCAGGGCGCCATTTGCCGACAGATCGCCAGTCTTGAGGACTTCCTCAGCGTCGAACTCTTCCGACGCTCGCGTCGCGGAGTGAAGCTGACGGAAGCGGGGCTTTCCTACAGCCGTCGGGTCGCCACCCAACTTGATGCGGTTGAGCGCGACACCCTGTCTGTAATGGGTCAGCAAGGCACCAATGTGATTGAGCTCGCCGTGGTGCCCACCTTCGGCACGCAATGGCTGCTGCCAAGACTGAAGGACTTCCAGCTCAAGCACCCGGAAGTGACGGTCAACCTGACCAACCGCACGCGCCCGTTCCTGTTTGCCGACACTGACTTCGATGCCGCCATTTACTTTGGCGATGCCGACTGGTCCGGTACCGAATCCCACAGGCTGATGGGCGAGAATCCGATGCCGGTATGCAGTCCCGCCCTGCTCGGCAACAAAACGCATCTGGCACCCGATGAAATCGCCGATCTGCCGCTGCTCCAGCAAACCACCCGCCCGTACGCCTGGCGACAGTGGTTCAACTCGCAACACCTGAACATCCCGCGTGACATGACAGGTCCGCGCTACGAGCTATTCTCCATGCTGGCCCAGGCAGCCATGCACGACATGGGCATCGCGCTGATCCCACCGTTCCTGATTCAGCGCGAACTGGCGGAAAAACGCCTTGTAATTGCCAACGCGAATGCGCTCTCCAGCATAAAGGCGTATTACCTGATGATTCCGGAGCGAAAGGTCGAATCGGCGTCACTCAAGGCTTTTCGGGATTGGCTGGTGAACCAGGCACACAGCTACAACCTAGAAGGCTAAAGGGTTTCAGCGATTGCTAACCCCGTAGTCAGGAAAATTAAAGCCCTACAGATATAACTATTTGTCGCAAATAGACAGACTGTATCCGAAAGTCGTACAGACGTCCCACAAGCGCCTGACGACGTGGCTTTGAGCCCTCATTCGCGACCCATTGCGACCTATTCACGTCACCGATGAGAAAATTCTTCAAATTCATCCAGACTCCTTGAAAGGCACGGCCTGCAAGGGATTCAACTGGCCATCTGCGACATTCGGTCACGGGATGACTTGTAGTTAATTTTCCGTCACCCGTCATAATCCCTTGAAGGGCATAAACTTCGCCTGCAAAATGCCGCGCCCCGCCCTGATTTGGCGGGATCGTGCTGATCGGCCGCCCCAGTCGCACCATCCGTAGTGCATGGGTTTACTCAATAAGATCACGCAGGAGATTTGACGTGCACATTGGTGTTCCTCTCGAAACCCAGACCGGTGAAACACGGGTTGCTGCAACCCCGGAAACCATTAAAAAGCTGATCAGCCAAGGTCATAGGGTCACTGTGCAAACCGGCGCCGGCGTAAAAGCCAGTGTTGTCGACAGTGCCTATGAAGCGGCAGGCGCAACCATTGGCAGTGCCAATGACGCGTTTGGCGCCGAGCTGATTCTCAAAGTGGTCGCGCCAAGCGATGCCGAACTGACGCTGATCAAGCGCGGTACGGTGCTGGTGGGCATGCTCAACCCGTTCAACAACGACACCATCGCGAAGATGGCCGAGTGCGGGATTACCGCCTTCGCCCTGGAAGCGGCGCCACGCACCTCCCGGGCCCAGAGCCTCGACGTGCTGTCATCCCAGGCGAACATTGCCGGCTATAAGGCCGTGCTGCTGGCCGCTCACTACTATCCGCGCTTCATGCCGATGCTGATGACCGCTGCGGGCACCGTGAAAGCGGCGCGCGTGCTGATTCTGGGGGCCGGTGTGGCCGGGTTGCAGGCGATTGCCACGGCGAAACGTCTGGGTGCCGTCATCGAAGCGTCCGACGTACGTCCGGCCGTGAAGGAACAGATCGAATCCCTCGGCGCCAAGTTCGTCGACGTGCCTTACGAGACCGATGAAGAACGTGAATGCGCGGTCGGCGTCGGCGGTTACGCACGTCCGATGCCGGCGAGCTGGATGCAGCGTCAGGCCCAGGCTGTGCACGAGCGCGCCAAGCAGGCTGATATTGTCATCACCACCGCACTGATTCCGGGTCGCAAGGCTCCGACATTGCTGAGCGCGGACACCGTGGCGCAGATGAAACCCGGCTCGGTGGTCATTGACCTCGCTGCAGCCCAAGGTGGCAACTGCCCGCTGACCGTGGCCGATCAGGTCGTGATCGAGAACGGCGTGACCATCGTCGGCCCGACCAACCTCGCCGGTGAAGTCGCCGCAGACGCCTCGGCGCTGTACGCACGCAACCTGCTGGACTTCCTGAAGCTGGTCTTCACCAAAGAAGGCCAGTTCGAAGTGAACCTCGAAGACGACATCGTCGCCGCGTGCCTGATGTGCCGCGACGGCCAAGTCATCCGCAAAAACGCCTAAGCAGGGATTCAGACGATGGAAGAGCTTATCTCCCCCGGTATCTACAACCTGATCATCTTCGTGCTGGCGATTTATGTCGGTTACCACGTGGTCTGGAACGTTACACCCGCGCTGCACACGCCTTTGATGGCGGTGACCAACGCCATTTCGGCGATCGTGATCGTCGGTGCCATGCTCGCGGCCGCACTGACCGTTACCCCGCTGGGCAAGACCATGGGCACCCTCGCCGTGGCACTGGCCGCGGTCAACGTGTTCGGTGGCTTCCTGGTCACCCGCCGCATGCTTGAGATGTTCAAGAAGAAAGCCCCGAAAGCAAAAGAAGAGGCGCCTAAGTAATGAGCATGAACCTCGTCACGACGCTCTACCTGATCGCGTCGATCTGCTTCATCCAGGCCCTCAAGGGTCTGTCGCACCCGACCACATCGCGCCGCGGCAACCTGTTCGGCATGCTCGGCATGGCACTGGCAATCCTCACCACCGTCGGCCTTATCTATAAGCTCGGGGCTGAGCTGGCCACCGCCGGTATTGGCTACGTGATCGTCGGCCTGCTGATCGGCGGCACCGCCGGTTCGATCATGGCCAAGCGCGTTGAAATGACCAAGATGCCGGAACTGGTTGCGTTCATGCACAGCATGATCGGCCTGGCAGCGGTGTTCATCGCCATTGCTGCCGTGGTCGAGCCGCAGTCGCTGGGCATCGTCAAGCAACTGGGCGACTCGATCCCGGCGGGTAACCGTCTGGAGCTGTTCCTCGGCGCAGCCATCGGTGCAATCACCTTCTCCGGTTCGGTGATCGCCTTCGGCAAGCTGTCGGGCAAGTACAAGTTCCGTCTGTTTCAGGGCGCACCGGTACAGTTCAGCGGTCAGCACAAGCTGAACGCGGTACTGGGTCTGGCGACGCTGATCCTCGGCGTCACCTTCATGCTGACCGGCAACCTCGCCGCGTTCGCACTGATGCTGGCCCTGGCGTTTGTCATGGGCGTGCTGATCATCATCCCGATCGGCGGCGCCGACATGCCGGTGGTGGTGTCGATGCTCAACAGCTATTCCGGCTGGGCAGCGGCGGGTATCGGCTTCTCGCTGAACAACTCGATGCTGATTATTGCCGGTTCGCTGGTGGGTTCGAGCGGTGCGATCCTCTCGTACATCATGTGCAAGGCGATGAACCGTTCCTTCTTTAATGTACTGCTCGGCGGTTTCGGCAATACAGCAGATGCCGGTCCTGCCGGTGAGAAGGAAGCCCGTCCGGTGAAATCCGGTTCGGCTGACGACGCGACCTTCCTGCTGACCAACGCCGACACCGTGATCATCGTTCCAGGTTACGGTCTGGCGGTGGCCCGTGCACAGCATGCGCTGAAAGAGCTGACCGAGAAGCTGACCCACCACGGCGTGACCGTGAAGTACGCGATCCACCCGGTGGCCGGTCGGATGCCTGGGCACATGAACGTACTGCTGGCCGAGGCTGAAGTGCCGTACGACCAGGTGTTCGAGATGGAAGACATCAACTCCGAGTTCGGTCAGGCCGACGTGGTGCTGGTGCTCGGCGCCAACGACGTGGTCAACCCGGCCGCCAAGAACGATCCGAAATCGCCGATTGCCGGCATGCCGATCCTCGAAGCGTTCAAGGCCAAGACCATCATCGTCAACAAGCGCTCGATGGCCAGCGGCTATGCCGGTCTGGACAACGAACTGTTCTACCTGGACAAGACCATGATGGTGTTCGGCGACGCGAAAAAAGTCATCGAAGACATGGTCAAAGCAGTCGAGTAACCCTCGCCGGCAACACCGAACGCCCCGACTTGTCGGGGCGTTTTTGTTTGCGCAAAACGTCGGACAATTTGCCGCGTTGTTGCAGATCCGGTAACGGTGTTTTACTTGAAAGCCGCTAAATAGACGCCTCGTTTGCGACCTTGGTAGCGGGACAGGCGCTCGCGAAATTCACTAGACTGCGCATCCTGCTACTCGCTGCCCGAGAAAATAATCCATGTACCGTGACCGTATTCGCCTGCCTTCGTTATTGGATAAAGTGATGAGCGCCGCCGACGCCGCTGCGCTGATTGAGGACGGCATGACCGTCGGCATGAGCGGCTTCACCCGCGCCGGCGAAGCTAAGGCCGTGCCCCATGCGCTGGCCGAGCGAGCCAAGGTCACGCCGTTGAAGATCAGCCTGATGACCGGTGCCAGTCTGGGTAACGACCTCGACAAGCAACTGACCGAAGCCGGCGTCCTTTCCCGGCGCATGCCGTTCCAGGTCGACAGCACCTTGCGCAAGGCGATCAACGCCGGCGAAGTGATGTTCATTGACCAGCACCTGTCGGAAACCGTCGAGCAACTGCGCAATCAGCAACTGAAGCTGCCGGACATTGCCGTGATCGAAGCCGTGGCCATCACCGAACAGGGCCACATCGTGCCGACCACTTCGGTGGGCAACTCGGCGAGCTTCGCGATTTTCGCCAAACACGTGATCGTCGAGATCAACCTGGCGCACAACGCCAACCTCGAAGGTCTGCATGACATCTATATCCCGACCTATCGCCCGACCCGCACGCCAATTCCGCTGGTAAAGGTCGACGATCGCATCGGCAGCACCGCGATCCCGATCCCGCCGGAGAAGATCGTCGCCATCGTCATCACCCAGCAGTCGGATTCGCCGTCCACCGTTTCCTCGCCTGATGTGGACACCAAAGCCATCGCCGATCATCTGATCACCTTCCTCAAGCAGGAAGTCGATGCCGGGCGCATGACCAACAAGCTCGGCCCGTTGCAGGCCGGGATCGGCAACATCGCCAACGCGGTGATGTGCGGGCTGATCGATTCGCCGTTCGAAGAACTGACCATGTATTCCGAAGTGCTGCAGGACTCGACCTTCGACCTGATCGATGCGGGCAAGCTGAGCTTTGCCTCGGGCAGCTCGATCACGCTGTCGGAGCGGCGCAACAGCGACGTGTTCGGCAACCTGGAGAAGTACAAGGACAAGCTGGTGCTGCGCCCGCAGGAGATCTCCAACCACCCGGAAGTGGTACGGCGCCTGGGCATCATCGGCATCAACACGGCCCTTGAGTTCGACATCTATGGCAACGTCAACTCCACCCACGTCTGCGGCACGCGGATGATGAACGGTATAGGCGGCTCGGGCGACTTCGCGCGCAACGCACACCTGGCGGTGTTCGTCACCAAGTCGATCGCCAAGGGTGGCGCGATTTCCAGCGTGGTGCCGATGGTCAGCCACGTCGACCATACCGAGCATGACGTCGACATCCTCGTGACCGAGATAGGCCTGGCCGACCTGAGAGGCCTGGCGCCACGGGAACGCGCCCGGGTCATCATCGATAACTGTGTGCACCCGGATTTCCGCCAGGCGCTTAACGAGTACTTCGACAAAGCCTGCGCCGTTGGCGGCCACACTCCGCACATCCTGCGTGATGCCCTGAGCTGGCACATCAATCTGGAAGAAACCGGACGCATGCTGGCGGTGTAATCCGCACAGATTTTCCGCTGGCGCAAACACAGTTTCGCCAGCGGGATTTTGAAAACCACCGCCATCGTCAAAAACTGTACTTCTGTACCGGTCTTTTCCTACAGCCTTTGCCTACTCAAATCATCGAATTGGGTAAAAATGCACCAAATAGGCGCAGACAGGTACAGTTTGCACAATTTTGACCCGTACACCCCCTATAAACAGTTAACTGGTCACTCACAATACAAGTGAACTGTATCTAGAGAGTCTGGCCAAACGAGAGGATCATGGGCACCAGTTAAACCACTACCTAATCCCGCCACAAGCGGAAGGATGTCAACCATGGAACGTACACTCAGTTCCGAACTGTTCTTCGAAGACAAAGCTGTAAACACCCAGGCTTCCCTGCCTCTGCGCGTTATCGCCAACCTGATGCTGTGGCAGCGCCGCATCTCCAGCCGCCACCAACTGGCTCGTCTGGATTCGCGTCTGCTGGCTGACGCCGGGATTAGCGAAGCACAACGCTACGAAGAGCTGAGCAAGCCGTTCTGGCGCTAAGCAGCGTCGCTGGCTCTGGTCGCTAGACCCACCGCCAGCAACCCGAATTGAACACACAAGACCCGTCGCGGGAAACCGCGACGGGTCTTGTCGTTTCAGGGCAGAAAAATCTGAATATCCAGCTCGAAACACCAGACAGGTACAGTTTTCTAGAAATATATTAATAACAAGTACAGTTACGCAAAATGTGTTCAGGCCAGCATCCTGACCACTGTGCGGATTCCCCACGGAGGCCTAAGATCCATGCAGAACGTGGCGAATGCTGTGCGACTGGCGTCTGACCCTCAGACACCGAGCCACCTCTCAATACGGTTTATCCACAGGAGTTTTTCCATGTCCCGTCTTCGTCTGCTCAGCGCCGCCGCCCTGCTGGCCGTAGCTGCCAACGTCAGCGCCACCAGCTTCATCGTTACCACCGATGCCGTGGTTGGCGCGCTCAAGTCCTCTTCCGATGCCACGTCCGACGTCACTTCGTCCTTCCGTGACGACAAGATCGTGCTCGCCGCCCGTGACGACGCTGCCAGTTTCGTGGCCAGCGAAGGCGAAATCCGTGGCGTGAAACTGGAGAGCGCACTGGATCACATCCGTCATCAGGCTCCGCAACTGAACGCGACCGACGCCCAGTTGGCCCAGGCCATTCTGACGATCTAAGCGACAGAGGCATCGCGGGACACGCCGGTCGTGTCCCGATGTTTCGGCGCTGGCTCTAGTCCGGGCATTGCGCTAGCCTTGGGACTCGCCAACAGTTGCCGAGTCCCATGCGTTTTCTTACAAATCTGCTTATCCCCCCTGTACTGATCACCGCCTGCTGGGTTCCTCTGGCTGACGCCTTCGATGTGTCCACACAAAATACCGTGGTCAGCGTCTGGGCCACCGGCATGGTGTCTTCCGCGCCATTCGACCGTAAACTGATCATCTCCGCGCACGACGATGCCGCAGCGTTCGTTGCCAGTGACGGCCAGATGCGCGGCGCACAGCTAGAATCCGCCCTGCATTACCTGCGCAAGAGCCGGCCAAAACTTCATGTGAGCGACCTTGAACTGGCACAGGCAATTCTCGTCCAATAGTCATCCCTGTCTTTTCGGAGTCGTTCCATGCGTAGCCCGCTGATTGCTGCCGCCCTTGGCCTGCTGTTGTTGGCCGATATGGCCCAGGCACACACCCTGGTAGCCACCAGTAACATCATCGTCCGCGCCTCCCAGCGCACCATCGATTTCACCTCCGACACCACCACGTCGATTCGCGATTCGAAAATCATCCGCGAAGCCCACGACGACGCTGCCAGTTTCGTGGCCAGCGACGGTGATATCCGTGGTGCCAACCTGGAAGCTGCCTTCAATACCTTGCGCACCCGCGTGCCGGAAGCTCGCGACGCCAGTGATCAGGTACTCGCCGAAGCCATCCTCGCACTGTGAAGTCATTCGGCGCCTGGCTGCTGGCCGGGGCGTTGTTGCTGCTTGGCAACAGCGCCCACGCCGGCCTGCAATTGCGGCTAAAGACTGACGGTCTGAGCCCCGCCCAACAACAGGCCAGCCAGGCACTGCTCGATGAGGCCATGCAGGCATTGCCGCCGAGCTTCATCGAACGCCTGGACCGGCGCATCGATGTCGGCTGGACCGACGACATGCCCGGCAACGCCTACGGCCAGGCGACGCTCGTCTCCGAGCTGGACCTGAACCGCAAACTGCTCGCCAGCCTCACCGACGGCAGTGCGGCGAAGGAAAAAACCAATCGCCCCCACGGCACCGTTCGCCGGGAACTGCTGGCCACGGTGCTGCACGAAATCACCCACATATACGATCGCGCGCGCTTGTGGCCGGAGGCCGAACGCACGCTGATCCAGCGCTGCACCCGGCGCAACAACAGCGCCGGGCTGATCGGCATTCCCGATGAATGCCGCGGACAGAACGGTCGGCGCTTCACCCTCAGCGATGATCCACGCCTGCTCGACCTCGCCGGCTGGCAGCAATACGTCGGCCGTCGTGGCGAACGTGAACAGCACAACCGGCAGATCGCCCGCAGCCCCGACCTCTACGAAATCTCCAGCCCGAAGGAGTTTGTCGCGGTCAACATGGAGTATTTCCTCCTCGACCCGAGCTATGCCTGCCGCCGCCCGGCGCTGTATCGCTATTACCAGCAGCACTTCGGCTGGGCACCGCCGGCCAAGGATGAATGCGCCAAAACCTTCGCTTTCCTCAATGCCGGCAACGACTTCGCCAAACAGCCCCTGGGCCAGGTCGATCCGGAACGCGTGTACGCGGTGGATTACCTGCTGGCCGAAGCCAACCAGAACTGGGTCAGCCGTTGGGGTCACAGCATGTTGCGTCTGGTGATCTGCGCACCGGGCCGGCCACGCGGGCCGGACTGCCGACTGGATCTGGATCAGCATCTGGTGCTGTCATACCGCGCCTTCGTCGGTGACGTACAGCTGTCGAGCTGGGACGGGCTGGTCGGCAAGTACCCGTCGCGCCTTTTCGTACTGCCGCTGGCGCAGGTGATCGACGAATACACCAAGACCGAACTGCGCAGCCTGGCGTCGGTGCCGCTGAATCTCTCGCGCAGCGAAATCGAGGGCGTAGTCGAACACGCCGCCGAAATGCACTGGAGCTACGACGGCAATTACTTCTTCCTCTCCAACAACTGCGCGGTCGAAGGCCTGAAACTGCTGCGCAGCGGCAGCAACAACGCCCGGCTCACCGGCCTCGACAGCATCATGCCCAACGGTTTGCTGGAAGTGCTCAAAGGACGAGGCCTGGCCGATACCAGCGTGCTCGATGATCCGAAAGAGGCGTTGCGCCTGGGTTATCGCTTCGACTCGTTCCGTGACCGTTATCAAGCGATGTTCGATGTCTTGAAGAAGCAATTGCCGATCAAGCAGACAACCGTCGAGGAATGGCTTTCGCTGTCCGCCGAAGAGCGTCGCCCTTGGTTCGAACGGGCCGACCTGCGCACCAGCGCCGCGTTGTTGCTGCTGGAGCAAGCCAGTTTCCGCCGCCAACTGTTGCTGGCTCAGGATGAGGTCAAGCAACGCTACCTCGGCGCCCGAGAGCTGGAAAACGGTGGCATGGACAAGGCCAACGCGACGTTGCAGCAGATTCTCGCCAACAGCGGCTTCCTCAGCCGGCCGGCAGAATTGCTCGATTCCCGAGGTTATGGCCTGCCGCAACCGAGCGAATTCAGCAGGCTTGAAGCGGAAAGCAGCCAGCGCCAGAAACAGTTGCTGGCTCTGACCGGCGATCTCGATAAAGAAGTGCGAGCGCTGCTGGAGCCTAAACGAGCAGCCGAGATTGCGGCCAGCGAGGCCAACGTGAAACAGATTGGCGAGCACCTGCGCAAACTGCACAAAGCCTCGGGCGGACTGGAACTGCCCTGAAGAAAAACAGCCCTGAAAACAAAAGACCGCAGCCGGTAAAGGCTGCGGTCTTTTTTATTGCCTGATGGATCAGTACAGAACGCCGTCCAGCACTTCGTAAACAATTCCGGTGCCCACCGCGATCAGCACGATGTCACCGCCAGCACGACGCCATTCATAACCCGGGTAATACGGCAGGCGACTCAACGCCCGGTTATCCAGCCGCTCACCGTAATAGCCGTGGGGCAGCGGCCGGCCGCGTACCAAGTGGATACCGGGAGGTGGCGGCGCACCGCGCACGAAGTAGCCATGATTGTCGCGGATCACCTGACGCACCGGGCCGAAGTCCCGAGGCGGCGGGCCGCCGCGATGGTTGCTTTGCCAATCATGGTGATCACCACCGCGATTGTCGTAGTGGCCCTGTTGCGGGCCGCCGTGGTCGTGATCGTCGCGCGGATCGGCGCTGGCCAACAGGGGTGTCGCGCTGATCATCAGCACGCCCAGACTGGCAATCAGACGTTTCGGCATTTTCATCGGGTCTTTCCTCACTGCACTGACAGCAAAAAGGGATTCAGAACGTGGTTCTGAACCCCTCGGTCTTGCTTGGTTAGTCTGTGCGTGGAGGCTCTAATTCCTCTGTATCAGGAACTTTACCTTCAGCTGACGCGAGCCTTACGCACGCCTTCGGACAGCGCCGAGCACAGGCTCAGCACGCCGTCGATGGCCTGAGCCGGCGTGGTCGCGTTGGCAATGTGATCGATCAGCGCCGAGCCCACCACCACACCGTCGGCCAGACGCGCGATGGACGCGGCCTGCTCCGGCGTGCGGATACCAAAACCGATGCTGATCGGCAGATCGGTATGACGACGCAGACGCGCCACCGCTTCCTCGACGTGTTCCAGCGTCGCCGCACCGGCACCGGTCACGCCGGCGACCGACACGTAGTAAACGAAGCCGGAGCTGCCGTTCAGCACTTTCGGCAGACGCGCATCATCGGTGGTCGGGGTGGTCAGGCGGATGAAGTCGATGCCCGCTGCCTGGGCCGGGTCGCACAGCTCCGAGTTGTGCTCCGGTGGCATGTCGACCACGATCAGGCCATCGACGCCGGCCTCTTTGGCTTCGGCGATGAAGCGCTCGACGCCGAACTTGTGGATCGGGTTGAAGTAACCCATCAGCACCAGCGGCGTGTCGCTGTTTTCCTTGCGGAACTCGCGGACCATTTGCAGGGTTTTGATCAGGTTCTGCTTGGCGCCCAGGGCACGGATGTTCGCCAGCTGAATCGCCGGGCCATCGGCCATCGGATCGGTGAACGGCATGCCCAATTCGATCACGTCGGCACCAGCTTTCGGCAGACCTTTGAGGATGGCCAGCGAAGTGTCGTAGTCCGGGTCGCCAGCGGTGACGAAGGTCACCAGGGCGGCGCGGTTCTGTTGCTTGAGTTCGGCAAAGCGGGTTTGCAGGCGGCTCATCAGTGTTTCTCCTGCTTGGAGGTTTCCATGTGGTGCATGACGGTCTGCATGTCTTTGTCGCCGCGACCGGAAAGGTTGACCACCATCAGGTGATCCTTCGGCAGTTTCGGTGCGCGTTTGAATACTTCGGCCAGGGCGTGGGCGCTTTCCAGTGCCGGGATGATCCCTTCCAGACGGCAGCACTGGTGGAACGCAGCGAGGGCTTCGTCGTCGGTCACCGAGGTGTACTGGACGCGGCCAATGTCATGCAGCCACGCGTGCTCAGGGCCGATGCCCGGATAGTCGAGGCCGGCGGAAATCGAGTGGGCGTCGATGATCTGGCCATCTTCGTCCTGCAGCAGGAAGGTACGGTTGCCGTGCAACACACCCGGTACGCCGCCGTTGAGGCTGGCCGCGTGTTTGCCGGTCTCGATGCCGTAACCGGCGGCTTCGACGCCGATGATCTCGACGCTCTTGTCATCAAGGAACGGGTGGAACAGGCCCATGGCGTTGGAACCGCCACCGATGCACGCCACCAGGCTGTCCGGCAAACGACCTTCCTGAGCTTGCAGCTGATCGCGGGTTTCCTTGCCGATCACGGCCTGGAAGTCGCGAACCATTGCCGGGTAAGGGTGCGGGCCGGCCACGGTGCCGATCAGGTAGAACGTGCTGTCGACGTTGGTCACCCAGTCACGCAGCGCTTCGTTCATCGCGTCTTTCAGGGTGCCGGTGCCGGCGACCACCGGGATCACCTCGGCGCCCAGCAGCTTCATGCGGAACACGTTGGCCTGCTGACGCTCGATGTCGGTGGTGCCCATGTAGATCACGCAGTCCAGACCGAAACGCGCAGCCACGGTGGCGGTAGCCACGCCGTGCATGCCGGCGCCGGTCTCGGCGATGATGCGTTTCTTGCCCATGCGCCGCGCCAGCAGGATCTGGCCGATGCAGTTGTTGATCTTGTGCGCGCCGGTGTGGTTCAGCTCTTCGCGCTTGAGGTAGATCTTGGCGCCACCACAGAACTCGGTCAGGCGCTCGGCGAAGTACAGCGGGCTCGGACGTCCGACGTAGTCGCGCTGGAAGTAGGCCAATTCTTCTTTGAACGCCGGATCTTCCTTGGCCGCTTCGTATTCGCGGGCCAGGTCGAGGATCAACGGCATCAGGGTTTCGGCAACGTAACGGCCGCCGAACGAGCCAAACAGGCCGTTGGCGTCAGGGCCGTTACGCAGATCGGAGGTATTCGAAGTCTGGGTCATGGTTCGCTCCAGCGGATTTCACGAGAAGACAATGGCGTTCACTCTACCCCTGACCTTCCAGGCTGAAAACCGATAAGATCGCCACAACCTGTCAGGAAAACTCACAGATATCATGAGCCATGACCTTCCCCCGCTGAACGCCCTGCGCGCCTTCGAAGCCACCGCCCGCCTGAACAGCGTCAGCCAGGCTGCGGAGCAACTGCACGTGACTCACGGTGCGGTCAGCCGCCAGCTCAAGGTGCTGGAAGAGCATCTCGGCGTCAGTCTTTTCGTCAAGGACGGTCGTGGCCTGAAACTCACAGATGCCGGCATTCGCCTGCGCGATGCCAGCGGCGAGGCGTTCGACCGCTTGCGCAGCGTCTGCGCCGAACTGACCCAAAACACCGCCGATGCGCCGTTCGTGCTTGGTTGCTCCGGCAGCCTGCTAGCGCGCTGGTTCATTCCGCGATTGGGACGCTTGAATGCGGATCTGCCGGATTTACGTCTGCACCTCTCGGCCGGAGAAGGCGATCTCGACCCGCGTCGCCCGGGGTTGGATGCATTGCTGCTGTTCGCCGAACCGCCATGGCCAGCGGACATGCAGGTGTACGAGCTGGCGAGCGAGCGCATCGGCCCGGTCATGAGCCCGCTGTTCAGCGGTTACCAGCGCCTGCAATCGGCACCACCCATTGCCCTGCTCGACGAACCCTTGCTGCACACGACTTCACGCCCGCAAGCCTGGCCGAGCTGGGCGCAACAAAGCGGCCTCGACGCCAAGGCGTTGAAGCTGGGGCAAGGTTTCGAGCATTTGTATTACTTGCTGGAAGCGGCCGTCGCCGGTTTGGGCGTGGCGATCGCGCCGGAACCGTTGGTGACCGAAGACTTGAAGGCCGGGCGCCTGGTTGCGCCGTGGGGTTTCAGTGAAACCCCGGCGCAACTGGCGTTGTGGCTACCCAAGCGCGCCGCAGACGGGCGCGCCCGGCAATTGGCGCAGTGGCTCAGGAACGAGCTGCGCCAGGCGGATCACTCGCCGCGCTTGAACAGCAAGTAAGCGGCCAGCAGACCCAGCGCACCGACCGCCACACCGGCAGTCGTCCACGGATGTTCCTGCGCGTAATCGCGGGTGGCGATCCCGGTCTCGCGGGTTTTGACTTTGACTTCTTCGTAGGCATCGCTGAGCAGGCTGCGCGAGTGTTTCAGCGCGCTTTCAGCATTGCCCTTGAGCGCCTTGAGGGTCTTGCGCGACTCGTCCGAAGCGTCGTCCTTCAGGCTTTCCAACGACTTGAGCAGACTCTCGATCTCCGCTTCCATGCTTTGCAACGAGGCTTTGCGTAACGAGGTGTTGGCCATGGTGGCTCTCCTGCATTGGTGATGAGTGGCGTGTGTTGTTTGGGACTTCGCGGGTTCTGGAAAGTGCAGAAAATCTGAACTTCCCCTCGTCCGGATCGCCGAAATCAACACGGCAAATCGCTGCTAGGCTCAATTGCACACTTCAAGGAGAACGCCATGAGTGACCATCACACCTACAAGAAAGTCGAGCTGGTCGGCTCGTCCACCAGCAGCATCGAAGACGCCATCAACAATGCGTTGGCCGAGGCCAACAAAAGCATCAAGCATCTGGAATGGTTCGAAGTGGTCGATACCCGTGGCCACATCAAGGACGGCAAGGCGGCCCACTTTCAAGTGACCCTGAAAGTCGGGTTCCGGATTGCCAGCAGCTGAGTTTGGTCTACGCTTCTGAACTTGCGCGCTGGCCGAGTGCCATAGGAATGGCAAAGCGCTACAAGGTACGCGCATCGGGCGAACGGCTCGATGCCCGCCTTTTTTAATCCGACCAGGGAGTGCGACCGATGAAGAAGTTCATGTTGGCGGTAGGTTTGTTGAGCCTTGCGGGTGGTGCGTTTGCTGCCGGCAAGCCCTGTGAAGAACTGAAGGCTGAGATTGCGGCCAAGCTGGATGCCAAGGGCGTTTCCGGGTATTCGCTGGAGATTGTCGACAAGGGTGCAGCCAGTGGCGGCAAAGTCGTCGGCACCTGCGAAGGCGGCGCCAAAGAGATCGTTTACACCCGCGGCTGATCCAGCCTGAAAAACAAAAGCCGACGCAATGCGTCGGCTTTTTTGTGCGCGGCTATCGGGCTCAGCCCTTCATCACCTGCGCCAGCAGCTCGTAGGAATGCAGGCGATCGGCGTGTTCATACAGGTCGCAGGTGAAGATCAGTTCGTCAGCCTGGGTCTGTTCGATCAGCACTTCGAGTTTCGCGCGGATTTTCTGCGGACTGCCGACCATCGCCAGACCGAGGAAATCCCCCACCGCCTCACGTTCATGGGGCAGCCACAGGCCGTCCATGGTTTTCACCGGCGGACGCTGCACCAGACTTTGCCCACGCATCAGCGCGAGGATTCGCTGGTACACCGACGTTGCCAGGTAATCGGCCTGCTCATCGGTATCGGCCGCCACCAGCGGCACGCCGAGCATCACGTACGGTTTATCGAGTACCGCCGACGGCTTGAAGTGATTGCGGTAGACGCGGATCGCCTCGTGCATGAAGCGCGGTGCGAAATGCGAGGCGAAGGCGTAGGGCAAACCGCGCTCACCGGCCAGTTGCGCACTGAACAGACTGGAACCCAACAGCCAGATCGGCACATTGGTGCCGGTGCCCGGCATCGCGATCACGCGTTGATCCGGGGTGCGCGGGCCGAGGAAACGCACCAGCTCTGCCACGTCTTCCGGGAAATCATCGGCACTGCCGGAGCGCTCACGGCGCAGGGCACGGGCGGTCATCTGATCGGAACCCGGCGCACGGCCCAGGCCGAGGTCGATCCGCCCCGGATACAGACTTTCGAGGGTGCCGAACTGTTCGGCGATCACTAGCGGCGCGTGATTGGGCAGCATCACGCCACCAGAGCCGACACGGATGGTCGACGTGCCGCCGGCCAGATAGCCCAGCAACACCGAAGTCGCAGAACTGGCGATGCCGTCCATGTTGTGGTGCTCGGCGACCCAGAACCGCGTGTAGCCGAATTTCTCGACATGCTGCGCCAGATCCAGCGAATTGCGCAGCGACTGGGCCGGGCTGCCGTTCTCGCGCACCGGCACCAGATCGAGGGTGGAAAACTTTACGTCGGACAGTTGCTTCATAAACCTGCATCTCCGATTGAGGGCGCAGGTTTGTTCTTGGCGAACGCAAACCTGCCCAATTCATAAGCGTGTTCTGTGCAATAAGGGCATATACCCGAGTTTCAATAGCCGATCCGAAATTTCCTACTAAAAAAGTCAACGATTCACTTGGGCTGAACTTTGTTCCGGCGTCTATCCTCAGAAGCCTTGCAGGCAAAAACCACGACGGCGCGGCGTTTCGCGCCCGAATTGAAGGAGGCACACATGGCTATCGTGAAGAAGGCATCCGCGCATTGGGAAGGTGACCTGAAAACCGGCATCGGCTCGATTTCCACCGAAACCGGCGTCCTGCGTGAAGCGCCCTACGGCTTCAAGGCGCGCTTCGAGGGCGGCAAAGGCACCAATCCGGAAGAACTGATCGGCGCCGCCCATGCCGGCTGTTTCTCCATGGCGTTCTCGATGATTCTCGGTGACGCCGGGCTCAAGGCCGACAGCATCGACACCCAGGCCGAGGTCACGCTGGATCAGGTGGATGGCGGCTTTGCAATCACCGCGGTGAAACTGATCCTCAAGGCAAAAATTCCGGGAGCGACCCAGGCGCAGTTCGAAGAACTGAGCAACAAGGCCAAGGAAGGTTGCCCGGTGTCCAAGGTGCTGAATGCGAAGATCAGTCTCGACGCGTCGCTGGTTGGCTGACGGATTGAGCCGGATCAGAACCCGCCAGGCAAAAATGTGGTCGAATAAATGACAGCAGCTTTCGCGCATCTTCGTGCGCGCTGCTTCGATGGAGCTTCAACCATGAAACGTTTTGCCTTGGCGGTTATCTGTGGCGTGCTGGCAACGTCGGCCTTCGCAGCACCCAAAGACTGCGAAGAACTCAAGCAAGAGATCGAAATCAAGATTCAGGCGAATGCCGTGCCCTCCTACACTCTGGAGATAGTCTCCAAAGAGGAGGCTGAAAAACACGACGTCGCCATGATCGTCGGCACCTGCGACAACGGCACCAAAGCCATCATCTATCAGAAGAACGACCGCTGATGCGCCTCAGATGATGCAGTTGACCTCACGGTCCTCGGCGACGATTTCCCGCTTGTCGTTGTACAGGCGGGCACTCGGGGTAAACGCCAGCGAACGGCCTTCGAGCAAGTAACGCTGGCCCGCCTCGAAATGATCGTAGCGAATGGTCAGATAGCACAGCCGCTCAATGGGGCCGGTCATCAGGCTGCCGCCTCCGCCGAACACTTCAAAGTCGAAGCGCACCCGCATCTCGTGGCTGCCGGGCGTGACCTGGAAGAAACGCCCGTCAGTCAGCCGCTTGTTGTCGAGACGCTCGGCCATCAGCAGTTTGCCGCCGGGGGTTGGCGTAGAGAATTCGACCCAGGCCATGTTCGGGTCGACGGGGGGCAACGGCGTCTGACAACCGGCGAGTACGCCTGCGGCCAGCAACAGCATCAACGTGCGCATGATGGATGTCCGTGAGTTCGGACATCCAGCATAACGCCGATCAGGTTCGCTGGCAGCCTGCCGGCGTGCCCTGGCCCACTACGTTGCGTTGTTGATCGTAGAGCTTGGCCCAAGGACGGAAACCGATGCTTCCCGCCTGCAACTGATAACGCTGGCCGGCATTGAAATCCTTGAATTTCACGTTCAACTGGCAATCGCGCCACAGCGGTTCGGCATCCGGGCCGATGTTGGTCGCGTCGACCGGAAATTGATAACGCACCGTCAGTTCATGGCTGCCGGGTTGCACTTCGAAGTAACGATGATCGACGGCAGCCTTGTTGTCGACTTCCAGCGCCTGCAACGCCGTGTCCTGTTGCCGGGCATCCAGATCGATCCAGGCCTGCGAGGGGTCAGGGGTCGGCATTCCGAATCCGGCACAACCGGCCAGCGTCAGCACGCCTCCTGTCAGTATCAACATGCGCATAGCGGAGCTCCAATGGGCGGGATAGTCTTGGGCAGACTTTCCGGGGGGATTTCTTATTTTGATCAGGCCGCTTCCAAGCCATGGGTTACTTGATCGCGTTTTGCGGATTTTGTTTCCGGGTGTGATGATTTTGTTGCTCAACGGTTGCTCAAGCCTGAGCTACTACAGCCAGCTGGCCAGCGGTCAGTTGCAGCTTTTGCGGGCACGGGAGCCGGTGGCCAAGGTCATCGCCGACCCGACCCGCGACGCCAAACTGCGCACTCATCTCGCCCAGTCACAAAAAGCCCGCGCCTTCGCCAGCGAACACCTGCACCTGCCGGACAACCAAAGCTATCGCCTCTACGCCGATATCGGTCGGCCGTTTGTCGTGTGGAACGTGTTCGCCACCCCGGAGTTTTCCCTGAGCCCGCAGAATCATTGCTTCCCGATTGCCGGTTGCGTGGCCTACCGCGGCTATTACAGCCAGAGCGCGGCGCGGGGCGAAGCTGCAATTCAGCGCCTGCAAGGCATGGACGTGTCGATCGGCGGCGTCGAGGCCTACTCGACCCTGGGCTGGTTCAACGACCCGATCCTCAATTCGATGATGGGCTGGGGCGACGAGCGTCTGGCGACGCTGATCTTCCACGAACTGGCCCACCAGCGTTTCTATGTGAAGGACGACACTGAGTTCAACGAGTCTTTCGCGACCTTCGTGGAACAGGAGGGCACGCGGCAGTGGCGAGCGTTTCGTGGCTTGCCCCCGGAAAATGACTCGAAGCTCAAGCAGCGGGATCAATTCATTCAGTTGATCCTCGATACCCGCTCACGCCTTGAAAAACTCTATGCACAACCATTGGCGACAGCGCAGATGCGCGAGCGCAAGGTGGCGGAGTTCGAACGGTTTCGACACGACTATCGAGCGTTGCGAGATGGCCAGTGGGCCGGCGACAAGCGTTATGACGCCTGGGTCAATGCGCCGTTGAACAATGCTCGGTTGTTGCCGTTCGGGCTTTATGACCAGTGGGTGCCGGCGTTTGCGGCGTTGTTCGGGCAGGTCGGTGGGGATTGGCTGAGGTTTTATGCGGTGGTGGAGAGGTTGGGTGAGTTGCCAGTGACTGAGCGCAAAGCGGCGCTGAAAGCGTTGGTAGATTCGAAAGTCTGAGTGGCTGAAAGGGCCTCTTCGCGAGCAAGCCCGCTCCCACATCGGTTTTGTGTTGAACACAGACCCAATGTGGGAGCGGGCTTGCTCGCGAAGGCTATCTGATCAGCGCTGCAAAAATGCCTGATGCAACTGATCCAAAGTCTCGAAGTGATACGCCGGCGCTTCAGCGCTCAGTTCTTCATGGCTGCCAAAACCGTAACCCACGGCCGCCGCATCCAGTCCGTTGCTGCGAGCACCGATCAGGTCGTGCTTGCGATCACCGATCATCAGCGTATTGGCCGGGTCCAGCCCTTCCTCGGCGATCAGGTGGGCAATCAGCTCGACCTTGTTGGTGCGGGTGCCGTCCAGTTCGCTGCCGTAGATCACCTTGAAGTGTCTGGCGAAATCAAAGTGCCGGGCGATTTCCCGGGCAAATACCCACGGCTTCGACGTCGCGATATACAGCTGCCGGCCCTGACCACTCAGGGTTTCCAGCAACGGAGTGACGCCGTCGAACACCCGGTTCTCGTACAGGCCGGTGACCTTGAAGCGCTCGCGGTAGAAATTCACCGCCTCCCACGCCTTGGCTTCATCAAAACCATAGAACTGCATGAACGCCTGCAACAGCGGCGGGCCGATGAAGTGTTCCAGCTTGGTCAGGTCCGGCTCATCGATGCCGAGTTTGCTCAAGGCGAACTGGATGGAGCGGGTGATGCCCTCACGCGGATCGGTGAGGGTGCCATCGAGGTCGAACAGTACGGTCTGGTAATGCATGAAAAATCCCGGGCAATAGAGAGAAAAGTCAGAGCTGGTCGTAGCCTTCGGCCAGATGCAGGTCCTTGAGCTTCACGTAGTTCGCCGCGCTGTAGGTGAAAAAGGCGTTTTCCTTGTCGGTCAGCGGACGAACCTGTTTCACCGGGCTGCCCACATACAGAAAACCGCTTTCCAGACGTTTGCCCGGCGGCACCAGGCTACCGGCGCCGATGATCACGTCGTCCTCGACCACCGCGCCGTCCATGACGATGCTGCCCATGCCGATCAGCACGCGGCTGCCGACGGTGCAGCCATGCAGCATGACCTTATGGGCAATGGTTACGTCATCGCCAATCAGCAGTGGGAAGCCATCCGGGTTGAACGGGCCGGCGTGGGTGATATGCAGCACACAGCCGTCCTGCACGCTGGTGCGCGCGCCGATGCGGATGCGGTGCATGTCGCCACGGATCACCGTCAACGGCCACACGGAGCTGTCTTCGCCGATTTCGACGTCGCCGATCACCACCGCCGAGCCGTCGACAAAAGCGCCTTGGCTCAAGCGTGGGGTGTGATTCTGGTACTTGCGAAGGGACACGATTAGTTCTCTCTCTGTCGCCGATAGCTGCGGTGGGTGTCGATTGTAATTAAGATGGGCGCATGTTTCTTCCAGCCAAGGTGCCAACCGTGAGCGTGAACAACCCTCTTCTGCAGTCCTACGACCTGCCGCCGTTCTCCGCGATCCGTGCCGAACACGTGCAGCCGGCCATCGAAACCATCCTGGCCGACAACCGCGCCGCCATTGCCGAAATCCTCAAGACCCAAGGCCAGAACCCGACCTGGGCCGGACTAGTGCTGGCGATGGACGAACTCAATGATCGCCTGGGCGCTGCCTGGAGCCCGGTCAGCCACCTCAATGCCGTGTGCAACAGCGCCGAACTGCGTGAAGCCTACGAGTCCTGCCTGCCGGCATTGAGCGCCTACTCCACCGAAATGGGCCAGAACCGCGAGCTGTTCCAGGCCTATGAAGCCCTGGCCAACAGCCCGGAAGCCGCCGGTTTCGACGTGGCGCAGAAAACCATTCTGGAACACGCCCTGCGTGATTTCCGCCTGTCGGGTATCGACCTGCCGGAAGCCGAGCAGAAGCGCTACGCCGAAGTGCAAAGCAAGCTGTCCGAGCTGGGCAGCCGCTTCTCCAACCAGCTGCTCGACGCCACTCAGGCCTGGACCAAGCACCTGACCGACGAAGCCGCCCTCGCCGGCCTGACCGATTCGGCCAAGGCGCAAATGGCTGCCGCCGCACAGGCCAAAGGCCTCGATGGCTGGCTGATCACCCTGGAATTCCCGAGCTACTACGCGGTAATGACCTACGCCCAGGACCGTGCGCTGCGTGAAGAAGTCTACGCCGCCTACTGCACCCGTGCGTCGGATCAAGGCCCGAACGCCGGCCAGAACGACAACGGCCCGGTGATGGGCGAAATCCTCGACCTGCGTCAGGAGCTGGCCAAGCTGCTCGGTTTCTCCAGCTTCTCCGAGCTGAGCCTGGCGACCAAAATGGCCGAATCCAGCGATCAGGTGCTGAGCTTCCTGCGCGACCTGGCCAAGCGCAGCAAACCGTTCGCCGCCCAGGATCTGCAACAGCTCAAGGCTTACGCCGCCGAGCAGGGCTGCGCCGATCTGCAAAGCTGGGACAGCGGTTTCTACGGCGAAAAACTCCGTGAACAACGCTACAGCGTCGCCCAGGAAACCCTGCGCGCCTACTTCCCGATCGACAAGGTACTGGGCGGTCTGTTCGCTATCGTCCAGCGTCTGTACGGCATCGAAATCGCCGAACTGAAAGGCTTCGACACCTGGCACCCGGACGTTCGCCTGTTCGAAATCAAGGAAAACGGCCAGCACGTCGGCCGCTTCTTCTTCGACCTCTACGCCCGTGCCAACAAGCGCGGCGGTGCCTGGATGGACGGCGCCCGCGACCGTCGCCGCACCGTCGACGGCGTGCTGCAAAGCCCGGTAGCCAACCTGGTGTGCAACTTCACCCCGGCCGACAGCGGCAAACCTGCGCTGCTGACCCACGATGAAGTCACCACCCTGTTCCACGAATTCGGCCACGGCCTGCATCACCTGCTGACCCGCGTCGAGCATGCCGGCGTGTCCGGTATCAATGGCGTGGCGTGGGATGCGGTCGAGCTGCCGAGCCAGTTCATGGAAAACTGGTGCTGGGAGCCGGAAGGCCTGGCGCTGATTTCCGGCCACTACGAAACCGGCGAGCCATTGCCGCAGGATCTGCTGGAAAAAATGCTCGCGGCGAAGAACTTCCAGTCCGGCCTGATGATGGTGCGTCAGCTGGAGTTCTCGCTGTTCGACTTCGAACTGCACGCCACCCACGGTGACGGTCGCAGCGTCGCGCAAGTTCTTGAAGGAGTGCGCAACGAAGTCTCGGTGATGCGTCCTCCGGCCTACAACCGCTTCCCGAACAGCTTCGCGCACATCTTCGCCGGCGGTTACGCGGCGGGTTACTACAGCTACAAATGGGCGGAAGTGCTGTCGGCAGATGCCTTTTCCAAGTTCGAAGAAGACGGCGTGCTGAATGCCGACACCGGTCGCGCCTTCCGCGAAGCGATCCTGGCCCGCGGTGGTTCGCAGGAGCCGATGGTGCTGTTCGTCGACTTCCGTGGCCGTGAGCCGTCGATTGACGCACTCTTGCGCCACAGCGGCCTGAGTGAGGACGCGGCAGCATGAGTGAGGCACCCGTGAAGACCAAGAAACGCTTTATTGCCGGGGCGGTTTGCCCGGCGTGCAGCGAGCCGGACAAACTGATGATGTGGAGCGAGGACGATGTCCCGCACCGCGAATGCGTGGCATGCGGCTACAGCGATACGCTCAATGCCCAAGGGTTGTCGGTTCCGAAGGAACTGGGTACGCGAGTCAACACCAGCGCACTCAAACCTGCCCCGGACAAAAGGGTTCAGGCGGTGCAGTTCTTCCCGAACCCGAAGCTGAAGAAAAAGCCCGACGAGCAACACTGATCCGGCACCACCTTCCACCAAATCTCGGTGGAAGGTGGTATTGGCTTAACACCTGCCCCACGCACTTGCTTCGTAGGCTGGCCTTTTGCGCCACGCCTCGAAGGAAGCTGCCATGCCCGACACCAATCCCCTCCTGCAACACTGGACGCTGCCACCCTGGCCTGCGATTCGCGCCGAACACCTGCTGCCGGCCGTCAATGTCATCATTGCCGACAATCGACGCATCATCGCCCAGGTGATCGTCAGTCAGGCCGAGCACCCCGGCTGGGACGATCTGGTGCTGAGCATCGACGAGGCCGATGCCCGCCTTGGCGAAGTCCACTCGATTCTCGAAACGCTGTCGACGGTCAGGTCCGACGATGCTGTCTGGCTTGTAGAAAGCGCCAAGGCGCATCTGGCGATCAATCAGTATCACGCTGAAAAAGCCCGCAATCGCCCGTTGTACGAGACCTATCAGCGTCTGGCGCAAAGTTCGATCGCCGGAAGTTTCGATGAATCGCGCACTATCGCTCTGGCGCGGATTCTGCGCCGATTCAAGCAGTCGGGCATTGAGCTCGCGACTCAACAGCAACAGGAACTGGCGCGGTTGAACCTCGAGATCGGCGGGTTGGAGTTCGCGTTTCTGGAAAACCTCGAGCGCTGGGCCGAGGCGTGGAGCAAACGTGTCGACGATATTGCGCTGCTCGCAGGACTGTCCCCGGCGATGAAAGATCGTCTGGCGCGCGCCGCACGCGAGGCCGGCCATGACGGCTGGTTGATCCGGCTGGACCAGAACACCTGCCAGCACATCCTCAAGTACGCCGAGAACCGCGCCTTGCGGGAGGAATGCTACGTTGCCTACATGACCCGTGCCTCTGATCGGGGCCCACTGGCCGGACGCTTTGATAACGGCCCGGTGCTGGCCAGGCTGCTTGCCTTGCGCCAGCAGAAAGCCCGTTTGCTCGGCCATGAAAACGCCGCGCAACTGAGCCTGGCAGAAAACAGCGCCCGGACCACGGCGTGGGTCAGTGATTTTCTCCAGCGTCAGGCGGCGCAAATGGTACCTGCCCTTGCGCAGGATGCAGAACAACTGGTGGCCTTAGCGCAGCAACGCGGGATCGATCGGGTCCGGCCGTGGGATGAAGATTTCCTCGCCGAACAATGGCGCCAGCAGCAGTTTCCCGGCGCACTGGAAAACCTGCGTGATTACTTCCCGCTCGAGGGTTCCCTGCGCAGGCTCATTCTGTTCTGCGAGCGGATGTTCGGGATCCGCATCGTCGAGCAGTCCGGCGGCGGGCACTGGCATGACGATGTGCGTCTGCTGGAAGTCAGCGAGCATGAGCAGGTCATCGGCTACATCTACCTCGACCCGTTTCACCGCGACAACGCGGTGGACTTCCCCGGCACCTCCACATTGCGCAATCGCCGGATCAACGCCGAAGGCCGCCCGGCATTACCGATTGCCCTGCTCTACAGCAACTTCACACCGGCCACCGACACCCATCCATGCCGGCTCGAAATCGACGATCTGCGGGTGCTGTTTCATGAGTTTGGCCACTGCCTCCAGCACGTGCTGACGCGCTCGCCCCATCACAGCCTGTCCGGCATCCTGCAACTGGGCCATGAAGCGGCGGAGTTTTCCGGACAATTGTTCGAGCAATGGTGTCTGTCGCGAGAGTTTGTACTGTGGCTCGGCGCACACTTTCAGACCGGCGAACGCTTGAGCGCCGCGCGGGTTGATGCGGCGCTGTCAGCCAGTCAGGCGCATTCCAGCCGGCAACAGGCCTTGTTGCTGATGGGGGCGATGATCGATTTCGAGCTGCACCTGACCCACGGCGATGGACGCTCGGTCGAGGAGGTCTGCACCGATGCGCAACGCAGCCTCGGCCATCTGCAACTGCCGGACAATCACCGGTTCGCCAATGGATTCGATTACATGGTGACCCAGTACGACGCCTCGGTTTACGCCTACATCTGGTCGAGTGTGCTGGCCAAGGAAGCGTTCAAGCGATTCAGTCGCGACTGGGTGTTCAACGCGCAAACCGGTCGAGAGTTTCGTGCAACGTTCTTTGCGCCGGGGGCGGGGCGCCCGTTATTGGACGCGGTGGAAGCGTTCATCGGCCGACCGGTCGCCGGCCTCGTTGACGGAGAAGCCGGGCGAGCTACTTCAGATTGACCGTCTGAAACCAGCTCTTCATCGAGCACGTGGCAAACGCGCTGGTGCTGCAATCGCCGTTGGCCAGCGCGGTGCGCAACTTGTCGACATCGGCCTGCATCACGTAGCGCACGCTGTCCCGGAAGTGCCCACTCTCGCCAAAGCCGCCCTGAGTCATTTCATTCAGAGCGTCTTCCTTGCTCCAGCCCTGCACGACGATCCGGTACATCGCCGCCATCAGGCCGGTGCGATCAGAGCCGTGCTTGCAGTGCATCAACACCGGGCCGTCGGCTTCGGCGGACTGGATTGCACGCAGGGTCTTGAGTACATCACTGTCGTCGACGTGATTGGTGCGATAGGGCAATTGCACCTGATGGATACCGGGTGCTTTCAGCCAGCTGGAATCCGCCTCCGGCAGGAAGTTGATGACCGTGGCCACCTTCAGGTTGTTCAGCAACGGTACCGCGCCGTCATCGGGGAGCGCGCTGCGGTACAGCGTGGGCGACATCTGGAACAGGTTGTATTGCACCTCTACCGGCTGCGCCCACTCGACGGGACGGGAAGCCGGAATTTGCGCGGCCTGAGCGGGAATCCAGCTGATCAGGGCCAGCAGCGACAAACAGAATGCAGAGGAAAAACGCGTCAGGAACATGCTTTTTGGCGACCGTATGGGTTTCGTCAGTGAGGACCGCAGCTTGCGAGCCACGCAGTCAAATCCCTGTGAGGCGCTTGTAAAAGAATCGTGAAGACACCGGTTCACTTGGTCGAAAAGCGCTCTTTTTTTGGCTGAATCGGTTCATCTCGTTGCTTAGCCTGCTACCATTTGTCACATGATGTTGCAGACGCGTCCCCCTTCTCCCGGTCATTCCGGCCACGTCGCAGCCAGAACATTCTTGAGCCGTTCGCAGAAACGGCTGACAACCATCAATGCCTGATGAGGTGCATCCCCATGTCTGATGAAGATCGAGACAACCCGCGGCGTGAGTTTTTGCGCAAATCCCTGACCCTGATTCCGGTCGTCACCCTCGCTGGCAGCGGTCTGGGCAGCACGGTGCTGCAAGCCGCACCTGAAAGCGCGCCTGCCACAGCCCCGGTAAAAGCGGCCGCGGTTGAAGCCGGCACGTATCAGCCGAGCTACTTCACTGCCGAAGAGTGGGCGTTCATCAATGCCGCCGTCGCGCAATTGATTCCCAACGATGCGCAGGGTCCAGGTGCACTCGAAGCCGGTGTGCCGGAATACATCGACCGTCAGATGAACACCCCGTACGCCGCCGGTGCCCTTTGGTATATGCAGGGCCCGTTCAATGCCGACGCCGCGCCTGAGATGGGCTGGCAGAGCAAACTGGTGCCGAAAGAGATCTATCGCCTCGGCATCGCTGCGACGGATCAGTGGGCAAAATCCATCAACGGTAAAACATTTGCCGAGCAAGACAGCGCTACCCGAGACGATCTGCTCAAGCAGCTTGAAGCCGGAAAACCGCAATTCGACGCGGTTCCAGCGAAGATTTTCTTCAGTTTGCTGCTGCAAAACACCAAGGAAGGGTTCTTCTGCGACCCGATCCACGGCGGCAATAAAGGCATGGTCGGCTGGACCATGATCGGCTTCCCCGGCGCCCGCGCCGATTTCATGGATTGGGTGGAACGCAACGAGCAGTACCCCTTCCCGGCAGTTTCGATTCGCGGCGAGAGGGCGTGAGCATGGCAACGGTAATGAAGAAGGTCGACGCAGTGATCGTCGGTTTCGGCTGGACAGGCGCGATCATGGCCAAGGAGCTGACCGAAGCCGGGCTCAACGTGCTGGCGCTGGAACGCGGGCCGATGCAGGACACCTACCCGGACGGCAACTATCCGCAGGTGATCGACGAACTCACCTACAGCGTGCGGAAAAAACTCTTCCAGGACGTTTCCAAGGAAACCGTCACCATCCGCCACAGCGTCAACGACATCGCCCTGCCGAATCGGCAGTTGGGCGCGTTCCTGCCGGGCAATGGCGTGGGCGGTGCCGGCCTGCACTGGTCGGGCGTGCACTTTCGGGTCGACCCGATCGAGTTGCGCATGCGCAGCCACTACGAAGAGCGCTACGGCAAACACTTCATCCCCAAGGACATGACCATCCAGGACTTCGGCGTCAGCTATGAAGAGCTGGAACCGTTCTTCGACTTCGCCGAGAAAGTCTTCGGCACCTCGGGCCAGGCCTGGACCGTGAAAGGCCAGTTGGTCGGTCAGGGTAAGGGCGGCAACCCGTACGCACCGGATCGCTCTAACCCGTTCCCGCTGGAAGCGCAGAAGAACACGGTTTCCGCACAGCTGTTCGGCAAAGCGGCTACCGAAGTCGGCTACAAACCCTACAACCTGCCTTCCGCCAATACTTCAGGGCCATACACCAACCCTTACGGCGCGCAGATGGGCCCGTGCAACTTCTGCGGTTTTTGCAGCGGCTACGTTTGCTACATGTATTCAAAGGCATCGCCGAACGTGAACATTCTGCCGGCGCTGAAGCCGCTGCCGAATTTCGAACTGCGGCCTAACGCCCACGTCCTGCGGGTCAACCTCGACAGCACGAAAACCAAGGCCACCGGCGTCACCTACATCGACGGTCAGGGTCGCGAGATCGAGCAACCGGCGGATCTGGTGATCCTCGGCGCATTCCAGTTGCACAACGTGCGCCTGATGCTGCTCTCCGGCATCGGCAAGCCTTACGATCCGGTCAGCGGTGAAGGTGTGGTCGGGCGCAACTTCGCCTACCAGAACATGGCCACCATCAAGGCGTTCTTCGACAAGGATACCCACACCAACAACTTCATCGGGGCTGGCGGCAACGGTGTGGCGGTGGATGATTTCAACGCCGACAACTTCGATCACGGACCGCATGGTTTCGTCGGTGGCTCGCCGATGTGGGTCAACCAGGCCGGCAGCCGACCAATCGCCGGCACCTCCAACCCGCCGGGCACTCCGCCCTGGGGCAGTGCGTGGAAACGCGCGACCGCCGATTACTACACCCACCAAGTGTCGATGGACGCCCATGGCGCGCATCAGTCCTACCGTGGCAACTACCTAGATCTGGACCCGGTGTACCGCGATGCCTACGGCATGCCGCTGCTGCGGATGACGTTCGACTGGCAGGAAAACGACATCAAGATGAACCGCTTCATGGTCGAGAAAATGGGCAAGATCGCCGAGGCCATGGGCCCGAAGGCCATCGCCGTGATCGGCAAGAAGGTCGGCGACCACTTCAACACCGCGTCGTACCAGACCACCCACCTCAATGGTGGCGCGATCATGGGCACGGATCCGAAGACCAGCGCACTGAACCGCTACTTGCAGAGCTGGGACGTGCACAACGTGTTCGTTCCGGGTGCCTCGGCATTCCCGCAGGGCTTGGGTTACAACCCGACCGGCCTGGTCGCCGCGCTGACCTACTGGTCGGCGAAAGCGATTCGCGAGCAATACCTGAAAAACCCCGGCCCGCTGGTTCAGGCTTAAGGAGCGATGACCATGAAAACTCTCGTTATCGCGACCCTTGCACTGCTCGGCAGCACTGCCGTTCATGGCGCCGAAGTTGATCAATCCTTGATCAAAAAAGGCGAATACCTCGCCCGCGCCGGCGACTGTGTGGCCTGCCACACGGCCAAGGACGGCAAGCCGTTCGCCGGCGGCCTACCGATGGAAACCCCGATCGGCACGATCTACTCGACCAACATCACCCCGGATAAAACCGGCATCGGTGACTACAGCTTCGAGGACTTCGACCAGGCTGTGCGCCATGGCGTGGCCAAAAACGGCAGCACCTTGTACCCGGCGATGCCGTATCCGTCATACGCCCGTGTCAGCGCAACTGACATGCAGGCGCTCTACGCCTACTTCATGCACGGCGTTGAACCGGTGGCACAGGAAAACAAAGCCAGCGACATCCCGTGGCCATTGAGCATGCGCTGGCCATTGATGGGCTGGCGCTGGCTGTTCGCGCCGAAGGTCGAGGATTACAAACCCGCGTCGGACGATGCCGTCGTCAGCCGTGGGGCGTATCTGGTGGAAGGCCTAGGACATTGCGGCGCGTGCCATACGCCACGGGCCCTGACCATGCAGGAAAAATCCTTGAGCGCTGCCGAAGGCAGCAGTTTTCTGTCAGGCAGTGCGCCGCTGGAAGGCTGGATTGCTAAAAGTTTGCGTGGTGATCACAAGGACGGCCTCGGCAGCTGGAGCGAAGAGCAACTGGTGCAGTTCCTCAAGACCGGTCGTAGCGACCGCAGCGCGGTGTTCGGCGGCATGAGCGACGTGGTCACCCACAGCATGCAGTACATGACCGACGCCGACCTGACCGCGATTGCCCGTTACCTGAAATCACTGCCGGCCAATGACCCTGCCGACCAGCCGCACCAGTACGACGAGAAAGCTGCCAAGGCCTTGTGGAACGGGGATGACAGTCAGCGTGGCGCGTCGGTGTACATCGATAACTGCGCGGCGTGCCACCGAACTGACGGCCACGGCTATACCCGGGTGTTCCCGGCGCTGGCGGGCAACCCGGTGCTGCAATCGGAGGATCCGACCTCGCTGATCCACATCGTGCTCAAGGGCGGCACCCTGCCTGCGACGCACACGGCGCCGTCGACCTTGACCATGCCGGGCTTCGCCTGGCGCCTGTCGGATCAGGAAGTGGCAGATGTGGTGAGTTTTATTCGTGGAAGTTGGGGTAACAAGGCATCGGCCGTCACAGCGAAAGATGTTGCAAAGTTACGCACGGACGACATGACAACCACATCGACCGGCGACCTTGGACAAGTCACCAGTCATAACTAAAAAATAACCCCTGCATGAATAAACATGCAGGGGTTACATATTCAACAGCTGTTACGGATTGGTAATGCTGGCGTAGGCTTTAGCCAAGGCAATCAGCTTGGCTCGATCCTGCTCGCCCACTTCTCCATCCCGGTCCACATCGTGATCCAGACGGCCAAGGCTGAAGGTATGCCCGCCGTCGCTGGAGGTTGCGGTGACAAAAATCGGGTCCACCAGCATTTCAGTCTGCTGGCGAGCCTCGGCATCCCAGCCCAGTTCCTTGCGTGCCAGTTGCATGGAAACCAGTGTATTGGGCTCCGAAGGACCGGGTTGCATCAGTTGCAGAAAAATACCGCGCGAATTAAAAAACGACATTATCAAATCCCTTTGTCTTTCATTTGAAGAAGTGTTGTAAGGCGAAGTCGATGCTATGGATATCAACAGCAAACCACCAGCCAACTTGTGTTTCTTTAATTTGCACCTGAATAAAGTTTGTTATTTGAATATACGAGCAACTAACCCTGTCAATTATCGATCGACGCCGAACGGTAGTGGATCATCCGGCCTCCGACAGATACTGTATGCATATACATATCAAGGAAACCCGTGATGACCAGCCCCCTCCCCCCGCGCGGTCGCGGCACCGCCACCAACCCGCACAACCGCTTCGCGCCGAGTCGCTCGGTGGCCGAGGATGACGGCTGGTTTCAGGAAGTGCCTTTGACCCAGGGCACCGAAGTCAGCTTCGAAACCGCAAAGACCATCATCACCCGCAACACCTCGCCGGACCTGCCCTTCGACCGCTCGATCAATCCCTATCGCGGCTGCGAGCATGGCTGCATTTATTGCTACGCACGGCCCAGCCACGCCTATTGGGACATGTCGCCGGGGCTGGATTTCGAAACCAAACTGATCGCCAAAACCAATGCCGCCCAGATGCTGGAGGAGCAACTGGGGAAAAAAGGCTATCGATGTGCGCCGATCAACCTCGGCTCCAACACCGATCCCTATCAGCCGATCGAACGTGAACACCGCATCACCCGCCAGACCCTCGAAGTGCTGCTGCGCTACCGGCATCCGGTGACCATCGTCACCAAGGGTTCGCTGATCCTGCGCGACCTCGACCTGCTCACCGAACTGGCGCAACAGCGGCTGGTGGCGGTGATGATCAGCCTGACCACCCTGGACGACGAACTCAAACGCATCCTCGAACCTCGCGCCGCCGCGCCCAAGGCCCGGTTGCGGGCGATCCGGGTCATGCGCGAGGCGGGGATTCCGGTCGGTGTGCTGTGTTCGCCGATGATTCCGATGATCAACGACAGCGAAATCGAAAGCCTGCTGACCGAAGCCCACGCCGCTGGCGCCCAGAGCGCGGCCTACATGATGCTGCGGCTGCCGCTGGAAGTGGCGCCGCTGTTCGAGGAATGGCTTGAGGCGCACTACCCGCAGCGCGCCGCCCATGTACTGAGCCTGATCCGTCAGAGCCGTGGCGGCGAGCTGTACGACAGCCGTTTCGGTGCCAGGATGCGCGGAGAGGGGCCGTTTGCCGACCTGCTCGCCCAGCGTTTCGCCAAAGCACTGAAACGCCTTGGGCTCAATCATCGCGAAGGCTTCAACCTGGATTGCACGGCCTTCTGTCCGCCGGGGCGCCAGATGGCGCTGATTTAGAAACTATTGGTCCTCTGATTGAGAGGAAGGAATGCCAGGCCCGGTTTACGCCAGTCACGTTTTTTGTGACCTGGAACACACGTTCTAGAGCGCTTCATTCAGTTTGAGTTAAGTTTCGGCGGTTACCTTGTTCATCGAGTGACTGACGGGTCGGGATGGCCCGGATGTTCTGAACAGCCACTGGCTTCACACCGGAATACACGGGAACGACTCCCCGAATCCGCCAATGAGGATGAATCATGAGTGACAAGGATAAACAGCCGTTGGCTGCGTCGGCGCAAGCCGCCCCTGTGGCGGAATCCGCCGATGCAGCGTTGAAGCATATCGTTGACGGCTTTTTGCATTTTCATCATGAGGTCTTTCCACAGCAGGAAGAACTCTTCAAGAAACTCGCCACGGCTCAGTCGCCACGGGCGATGTTCATCACCTGCGCCGACTCGCGCATCGTGCCCGAACTGATCACCCAGAGTTCGCCCGGCGATCTGTTCGTGACCCGTAACGTCGGCAACGTCGTGCCACCCTACGGCCAGATGAATGGCGGCGTTTCCACCGCCATCGAATATGCGGTACTCGCCCTTGGCGTGCAGCACATCATCATTTGCGGCCACTCCGATTGCGGCGCCATGCGCGCGGTGCTCAACCCGGACAGCCTGGGAAAAATGCCGACGGTCAAAGCCTGGCTGCGCCACGCCGAAGTCGCGAAAACCATGGTGCATGACAATTGCAACTGCACCGACGAAAAAGAAAGCATGCCGATCCTCACCGAGGAGAACGTCATCGCCCAACTGCAGCACTTGCGTACCCATCCTTCGGTAGCCTCGCGCATGGCGAACGGTCATCTGTTCATCCATGGCTGGGTCTACAACATCGAAACCAGCGAAATCAAAGCTTACGACGCGGATCAGGGTTGCTTCCTGCCGCTCAACGGCAGCCATCCGATCCCGGTGGCGACGCCCAAAGCGCGCTTCTGAATCCTCCTAAAAATCTGTGTGGTTTGACGCCGGCCGCTGTTTCAGCGGCCAGGCATCGCCACGCCTGAAGAAAACTTCGGGAGTATCGCCATGCGTGCGGCTCAATTGAAAGCTGTGTTGCCACGGGAGCTGCTCGCTTCAGTGGTTGTGTTTCTGGTCGCCCTGCCGCTGTGCATGGGCATTGCCATTGCGTCAGGGCTGCCGCCGGCCAAAGGCCTGATCACCGGGATCATCGGCGGTCTGGTCGTGGGATGGCTGGCGGGTTCGCCGTTGCAGGTCAGCGGGCCGGCGGCGGGTCTGGCGGTGCTGGTGTTCGAGCTGGTGCGCCAGCACGGCATTGAAATGCTCGGGCCGATCCTGCTGCTCGCCGGTTTCCTGCAACTGGTAGCGGGACGCCTGAAGCTCGGTTGCTGGTTCCGGGTCACGGCGCCAGCAGTGGTATACGGCATGCTCGCGGGGATTGGCGTGCTGATTGTGCTGTCGCAAGTGCATGTGATGCTGGATGCCGCGCCGAAGCCTTCTGGTCTGGACAATCTGACGGCATTCCCCGGCGCGGTGGTGCAGGCCTTGCCGTCCTTTGGCTGGCAGGCCGGATTGCTCGGGCTTTCGACCATCGCCGTGATGTGGCTGTGGGAGAAATTCCGCCCGCATTCGCTGCGCTTCATTCCGGGCGCGCTGCTCGGGGTCGGGTTGGCGACAGGCGCCAGCCTGCTGCTGGCGTTGCAGGTCAAACGGGTTGAAGTACCAGAAAATCTGGCCGAAGCCATCGACTGGCTGAAACCGGCGGATCTGCTCAGCCTCGCCGACCCGACGCTGCTGATCGCCGCGTTCGCCGTGGCCTTCATCGCCAGCGCCGAAACCCTGCTATCCGCCGCCGCGGTGGATCGCATGCACAGCGGCCCGCGTTCGGACTTCGACCGTGAGCTGTCGGCACAAGGCGTCGGCAACATGCTCTGTGGTCTGGTCGGCGCGCTGCCGATGACCGGGGTGATCGTGCGCAGTTCGGCCAACGTCCAGGCCGGCGCCACCACGCGTTATTCGACGATTTTCCATGGCCTGTGGCTGCTGGCGTTCGTGCTGTTGCTGTCGAGCGTGTTGCAGAGCATTCCGGTGGCGAGTCTGGCGGGTGTTCTGGTCTACACCGGTTTCAAACTGGTGGATCTCAAGGCGTTCCGTGGTCTGGGCCGGTATGGCCGGATGCCGATGTTCACCTACGCCGCCACGGCGCTGGCGATCATCTTCACTGACCTGTTGACCGGCGTGCTGATCGGTTTCGGCCTGACCTTGGTGAAACTGGCGTTCAAGGCTTCGCGCCTGAAAATCAGCCTGATCGATCTGCCGCAGGAAGGGGAAATGGAATTGCGTCTGGTGGGCGCAGCAACGTTCCTCAAAGTGCCGGCACTGACTCAGGTGCTGGGCAGCATCCCGCCGGGCACGACAGTGCACGTGCCGCTCAACAATCTGAGCTACATCGACCATTCATGTCTGGAACTGCTCGAAGAGTGGGGCCGGGCGAATGCGGCCAAGGGGGCGAAACTGTTGATCGAGTCGCGCGGGTTGAAACGACGGCTCGAGGGGCGAATCCGCACCACCACCGGGATCGGTGCGGCGGGCTGAAAACACTTGGGGGAACAGAGCAATCTGTTCCCCCAATCGTTTGCGCAGAGATCAAGCCGCAGGCTGATCCAGCTCCAGGCCCACGCCCAGACGGCGGCTCATGCACGGCCAGCGTTTCCACGCCGCACCGGTGTCCGGGCTGCTGAGTTTCTCGCGGTAGGCTTCCACCGACTCCAGCGCAAAGCTGTCGTCGTCGAGCATGCTGTCCACCGCGTGATGCACCACTTCGTCGAGTTGGTTGGCAAATTCCTCACCGATCAGCTGGTGAGCAATCAGATTGGCGACCGTCATGTCCAAGGGGATCAGTGGCTGGCCGAAATGCTTGATGTACAGGTCGTTGACCTCTTCGACAAAACGGTGCGCCAGATAGGCTTCGTCCAGCAGACTGTCCAGACCCACGGGCGGCTGGATGAAGTACTGCTCGGCGATTTTCAGCACCGGTTTGATCTGCGACTCGATTCCCGCTTCCCTGGCGACTTCATTGGCTGCATCCAGCAGGTCTGGCACTTCGTCGATGTAGGCGGCGACAAAACGCGTCAGCACGCCGTTGGCGTCGGTTTCCGGCAACTGGATGGCCGGGTGCAGGTGTTGCAGTTGGGCTTCCAGCTGACGGGTCAGCTTTCCGGTTTCAATCTCGTGTTGTCGGGCTATATGTATTTGCTCGCGCAATGCGGCGGTGTTCATGAAAACTCCAGGAAACAAGGCAATGAAATAGGGAAGACATAACTTAGCTGGCTTACGAAAAATGCTAAGACGCATTTGTCATAATTATTTCATCCTTGATGCACCGGCGTTATATCGGTTTGCCACCACTCGTCTGCATCCTTCTCCATTCGTGCCCTGGAACGCAAGTGCCAGCTGTTTCATTCGATTTACGTCCTCACATTGCATTTTTCAGCCGCTGTCTATACTCGCCAGTGAATGGAGTTAGCTGATGACGCCCGACTGCACCCGCAGCAAGGCCCGGCGATTCAAGTTCGTAGTCTGATGCAGCCGATCCCTTGCCGCAGGCGAAAGCCGGCGGGATAACAAGAACGATAAGGGGAACCCGCAATGATGCGACATCCACACGTCTGGATGGGCCTCCTGTTGTGGTCGATTTTCAGCCCGGTGCAAGCTGCCTGGACTGTGAATATGGCGCCTGGAGCGACTGAAATCAGTCACGCAGTATTCGACCTGCACATGACCATTTTCTGGATCTGTGTGGTGATCGGGATCATCGTCTTCGGCGCCATGTTCTGGTCGATGATGGTGCACCGCCGTTCTACCGGGCAGGTCGCCGCAAAATTCCACGAAAGCACCACCGTCGAAATTCTCTGGACCGTCGTTCCGCTGCTGATCCTGGTGGCGATGGCCGTTCCGGCGACCGCGACCCTGATCAAGATGTACGACACCAGTGAGCCGGATATCGATATCCAGATCACCGGGTATCAGTGGAAGTGGCACTACAAATACCTGGGCCAGGACGTCGAGTTCTTCAGCAACCTGGCCACGCCCGCCGAGCAGATCCACAACAAGGAAGCCAAGGGCGAGCATTACCTGCTCGAGGTCGACAAGCCGCTGGTGCTGCCGACCGGCGCCAAGGTGCGCTTTCTGGTGACCTCCGCCGATGTGATCCACTCCTGGTGGGTGCCGGCCTTCGCGGTCAAGCGCGATGCGATTCCGGGATTCGTCAACGAAGCCTGGACCCGCATCGACAAGCCCGGCATTTACCGAGGCCAATGCGCCGAGCTGTGCGGCAAGGATCACGGCTTCATGCCGATCGTGGTCGACGTCAAAGAGAAGGCCGATTACGAAAAATGGCTCGCCGAACGCAAGGCCGAAGCGATGCAGCTCAAGGAGCTGACCAGCAAGGAATGGACCCTCGACGAGCTCAAGGAACGTGGCGACAAGATCTACCACACCACCTGCGTCGCCTGTCACCAGGCTGAAGGCCAGGGCCTGCCGCCGATGTTCCCTGCGCTCAAGGGCTCGAAAATCGCCACCGGTCCGAAAGAGGCACACCTGAGCCTGGTGTTCCACGGCAAACCGGGCACCGCCATGGCGGCGTTCGGCAAGCAGCTGTCAGAAGTCGATATCGCAGCGGTCGTGACTTACGAACGTAACGCCTGGGGCAACAACAAGGGCGACATGGTCACGCCAAAAGAAGTGCTGGAGCTGAAACAGGCGGAAAGCAAATGAGCCGGTCTATTGCGTACTTCGTGAACCGGTCGGGGTCCTGCGCCCCGGCCTGCCCAGTCCACTCACATGAAGGAGACCGGCCATGAGCGCTGTCATCGATGACCACGGTCATGCCGACCACGACCACGCCCACGGCCCCGCCAAAGGCCTGATGCGCTGGGTGCTGACCACCAACCACAAGGACATCGGCACGCTGTACCTGTGGTTTGCGTTCTGCATGTTCCTGCTCGGCGGCTCGTTCGCCATGGTGATCCGCGCCGAGCTGTTCCAGCCCGGCCTGCAGATCGTCGAGCCGGCGTTCTTCAACCAGATGACCACCATGCATGGTCTGGTGATGGTGTTCGGTGCGGTGATGCCGGCGTTCGTCGGTCTCGCCAACTGGATGATCCCGTTGATGATCGGCGCGCCGGACATGGCCCTGCCGCGGATGAACAACTTCAGCTTCTGGCTGTTGCCGGCGGCGTTCCTGCTGCTGGTCTCGACCCTGTTCACCCCCGGAGGCGGGCCGAATTTCGGCTGGACGTTCTACGCACCGCTGTCCACCACCTATGCGCCGGAAAGCGTGACGTTCTTCATCTTCGCCATCCACCTGATGGGGATCAGTTCGATCATGGGCGCGATCAACGTGATCGCCACCATCCTCAACCTGCGCGCCCCCGGCATGACCCTGATGAAAATGCCGCTGTTCGTCTGGACCTGGCTGATCACCGCATTCCTGCTGATCGCGGTGATGCCGGTGCTGGCCGGGTGCGTGACGATGATGCTGATGGACATCCACTTCGGTACCAGTTTCTTCAGTGCCGCCGGCGGCGGTGACCCGGTGCTGTTCCAGCATGTGTTCTGGTTCTTCGGCCACCCCGAGGTGTACATCATGATCCTGCCGGCCTTCGGTGCCGTCAGCCAGATCATCCCGACCTTCTCGCGCAAGCCGCTGTTCGGCTACACCTCGATGGTCTACGCCACGGCGAGCATCGCGTTCCTGTCGTTCATCGTCTGGGCGCACCACATGTTCGTGGTGGGCATCCCGCTGGTGGGCGAGTTGTTCTTCATGTACGCGACGATGCTGATCGCGGTGCCGACCGGGGTGAAGGTGTTCAACTGGGCGAGCACCATGTGGCAGGGCTCGATGACCTTCGAGACGCCGATGCTGTTTGCCGTGGCGTTCGTGATCCTGTTCTCGATCGGCGGTTTCTCCGGGCTGATGCTGGCCATCGCCCCGGCGGACTTCCAGTACCAGGACACCTACTTCGTGGTCGCGCACTTCCACTACGTGCTGGTGCCGGGGGCGATCTTCGGGATTTTCGCGTCGGCCTATTACTGGCTGCCGAAATGGACCGGCCACATGTACGACGAAACCTTGGGCAAGCTGCACTTCTGGCTGTCCTTCGTCGGCATGAACCTGACGTTCTTCCCGATGCACTTCGTGGGCCTGGCGGGCATGCCCCGGCGGATTCCGGACTACAACCTGCAGTTCGCCGACTTCAACATGGTCTCGTCGATCGGCGCGTTCATGTTCGGTGCCACGCAGATCTTCTTCCTGTTCATCGTGATCAAGACCATCCGTGGCGGCGAGCCGGCACCGGCCAAACCGTGGGATGGCGCCGAAGGTCTGGAATGGAGCGTGCCGTCACCGGCGCCGTATCACACCTTCACCACGCCGCCGGAAGTGAAATGAACATTTTCTGCCTTGTGGAAACGCCTGTGGGAGCGGGCTTGCCCGCGATGGCGGCCTGCCTGAAACACCGCGTCGGCCGCATCGCTGGCAAGCCAGCTCCCACAGGGTTCTCGGCCGAGGGCAAAGATCATGGCTGACTCGATTTCGCTGAAAAAACTGGTCACCCGACTGCTCGGCGTGGTGGTGGCGATGTTCGTCTTCGGTTTTGCCCTGGTGCCGATCTACGACGTGATGTGCAAGGCGTTCGGCATCAACGGCAAGACCGCCGGGCAGTACGAGGGCGAGCAGACCGTCGATGCCTCGCGGCAGGTGCGGGTGCAGTTTCTGTCGACCAACACCGCCGACATGCCGTGGGACTTCTACCCCAAGCATGACGAACTGACGGCCAACCCCGGCGCGGTGAACGAGATGATCTTCATCGCGCGCAACCCCACCGACAAACCGATGAGCGCGCAAGCGGTGCCGAGCATCGCGCCGAGCAATGCGGCGGCGTATTTCCACAAGACCGAATGCTTTTGCTTTACCCAGCAGGTGCTGCAGCCCGGTCAGCAGATCGAGATGCCGGTGCGTTTCATCGTTGACCGCGACATGCCCAAGGACGTGAAGCACCTGACGCTGTCCTACACGCTGTTCGATATCACCGCCCGACATCCTCCGGTGGCTGCAAACACTGGCGGTTAAGCGTGCCCGATAAGGAGAACAATAAATGGCAACTCATGAGCACTATTACGTCCCGGCCCAGAGCAAGTGGCCGATCGTCGCCACGGTGGGGATGTTCGTCACCGTGTACGGTCTGGCGACCTGGTTCAACGATCTGAAGGCAGCGCGTCCGGAATCCCACGGCCCGCTGATCTTTTTCGTCGGCGGACTGTTGCTGGCGTACATGCTGTTCGGCTGGTTCGGCGCGGTGATCAAGGAAAGCCGTGCGGGGTTGTACAGTCCGCAGCTGGACCGCTCGTTCCGCTGGGGCATGAGCTGGTTCATCTTCTCCGAGGTGATGTTCTTCGTCGCCTTCTTCGGCGCGCTGTTCTATGTGCGGCACATCTCCGGCCCGGCACTGGGCGGCGAAGGCACCAAAGGCATCGCCCACATGCTCTGGCCGAACTTCCAGTTCACCTGGCCGCTGCTGCACACGCCGGATCCGAAACTGTTCCCGCCGCCCAAGGAAGTCATCAGCCCTTGGGGCCTGCCGCTGATCAACACCATCCTGCTGGTGAGCTCCAGCGTGACCATCACCATCGCCCACCACGCGCTGAAGAAAGGTCATCGCGGCGCGCTGAAACTGTGGCTGGCAATCACCGTGCTGCTGGGCTGTGCGTTCCTCGGCTTCCAGGCCGAAGAATATATCCACGCCTACCACGAACTGGGGCTGACCCTCGGCTCGGGCATCTACGGCGCGACGTTCTTCATGCTCACCGGTTTCCACGGCGCCCACGTGACCATCGGCACGATCATTCTGTTCGTGATGCTGATGCGCATCATGAAGGGCCACTTCGATAACGAACATCAGTTCGGCTTTGAAGCAGCGAGCTGGTACTGGCACTTCGTCGATGTGGTGTGGATCGGCTTGTTCATCTTCGTTTACGTGCTCTGAGGATCAACCTACCAAGGCGCGTGCGACACCAGTTGGCCGCTGTAGAAACCCCAGGCAATCAAGCCGACGGTGCAAGCGGCCAATGCCACCCGAACACTCAAGGCGATCACCAGGCGATTCGAACTGCTGTCGTCCTTGACCAGGAAAAACAGGCCGCTGAACAGGCTGACCACCGTGGCAATCAGCATCAGGACGATGGCTGCTTTGAGCATGGGAAGAACTCCGGGGGAACAAGCGATGCACTTGAGTATAGCGATCGCACTCACTGATTTTCTGGCGCGACCATGAAGCGCTTCCGGCCGGGCGTGGTGCCGACACTGGTGGTCGGCCTGCTGCTGCCGTTGCTGATTTCGCTGGGCTTCTGGCAACTGGGCCGGGGCGCGGAGAAAACCGCCCTGCTCGCCAGCTACGCCGAACGCCGCGCCGCCGAACCGATGGCCAGTACCGAATTGCTGCACAGCGCCGATCCGGCCTTTCGCCGGGTGCATCTGTACGGCCAGTTCGATGCCGCCCACAGCCTGTTGCTGGATAACCGTCAGCGCAACGGCAAGGTCGGCGTCGAACTGCTGCAACCGTTTCAGGATCAGCGCAGCGGCCAGTGGCTGCTGGTCAATCGCGGCTGGCTGCCGTGGCCGGATCGGCGCACGGCCCCGCAATTCAACACGCCGGCCGACGCCGTGAATATCGATGCCTGGGTGTACGTCGCCCCCGGCGCCACCTTCCAGCTGCATGCCGATCCGGTCAGCAGCACCTGGCCGCAAACCGTCACCGCCGTCGAACCCGCTAAGTTGTGGAAAACCCTCGAACGCGACGGCTTCGCCTACGAATTACGTGCCGAACCCGGCCCTGCCAGCTATCAGGCCGACTGGCCGGTGGTCGCGATGGGCCCGGAAAAACACCTCGGTTACGCCGTGCAGTGGTTCGCCATGGCCACCGCCCTGCTCGGTCTCTACCTCTATCTCGGCTGGCACAACGCAAAGGAGAAACACCATGGGAGCGGCCATGAATCCACCCAGCATGTCTGAAACGAAAGTCCCGGCCAGTCGCCGTCGCGGACGCATCCAGCTGCTGTTGATCGTGCTTGGCGTGGTCGGTCCGATGATCCTCGCCACCGGCATGTACAAGTTGCAGTTCTGGGTGCCGGAAGGTCGCAGCTATCACGGCGAACTGATCGGCAACGGCCAGACCCGCGCCGACCTCGGCATCCAGGCTGACGAAACGCGCTGGCAGATGCTGGTGACCGCGCCGAAGGATTGCGCGGTGGACTGCCAGCAACTGGTGTACCTGGCGCGGCAGATCCAGATCGGCCTGGGCCGCGAAGCCGGACGCGCCAGCCACGCCCTGGCCGCTGCGCAACCACTGGGCGCCGACTACGAAGCCAAGCTGACCCGCGAATACCCGCAGCTGCAACGTTATCCGCTAGATAGCGCCGCGTTCAGCAAAGCTACCGGCGACAAAGCTACGCCGCAGCTGTGGATCATCGATCCCCACGGCAACCTCGTGCTGCGCTACGACCCGAGCGTCAAGGGAAAGGATCTGCTCAACGACCTGCGCCACCTGCTGAAACTGTCGAACATCGGATAAGGGCATCGTCATGGCCAAACCTGGATTTCGCCTCGCGCTGTTTGCCACCCTGCTGGCATTGATCGTGGTGCTGCTCGGCGCCTACACCCGCCTGACCCACGCCGGCCTCGGCTGTCCGGACTGGCCGGGCTGCTACGGCTTCATCAGCGTGCCGAAAAGCGAAGCCCAACTGGCCCATGCCGAACTGCATTACCCCGACTCGCCGGTGGAGGCGCACAAAGGCTGGAACGAGATGATCCACCGCTACTTCGCCGGCACCCTCGGCATGCTGATTTCGGTACTGGCCGGGCGCGCGTGGGTCAACCGCCGTCATCCGGGGCAACCGCTGAAACTGCCGTTGTTTCTGCTGGCGGTGGTGTTCGCCCAAGCGGCGTTCGGCATGTGGACGGTGACGCTCAAGCTCTGGCCGCAAGTGGTGACCGGGCATTTGCTCGGCGGCTTCGCGACCTTGAGCCTGCTGTTTCTGCTGACGTTGCGACTATCCGGCGTGCTGCCAGCGCTGACCGTGCCCAAGCGTCTGCAATATTGGGCGACTGCCGGCCTGTTGCTGGTGATCGGCCAGATCGCCCTCGGCGGCTGGGTCAGCTCCAACTATGCGGCGGTGGCCTGCATCGACTTCCCGACCTGCCACGGCCAGTGGCTGCCGCCGGCGGATTTCGCCAACGGCTTCCACCTGACCCAACACATCGGCCCGAATTACCTGGGCGGGCAACTCGACAGCGATGCACGCACGGCGATTCACCTGACCCACCGCATCGGCGCGTTGCTGGTGACGGTCGTCCTGCTCGGTCTGGCCTGGCAACTGAAAGTGGTGGGCATGACCCGACTGGCCGGGCTGGTGCTGATCGCCCTCGCCGCGCAGATCACCCTCGGCATCAGCAACGTGCTGTTCCATCTGCCGCTGCCGGTGGCCGTGGCGCATAACGCCGGCGGTGCCGCACTGCTACTGACGATGGTGCTGGTCAACTACCACGCGCGGACCAGCCTGGTTCGGGTCAAGCAGCCGGATGATCGCGCGCTGGCGCCTGAGCCCGCGCAAACACTCGGCGGCGCCCATCACTATTAAAGGAGAGACGCCATGGCGATTCTGATCGGCGAACGTCCGGCGCAGGCGCTGTGGCGTGATTACCTGGAGCTGACCAAACCGAAAGTCGTGGTGTTGATGCTGATCACCTCGCTGGTGGGCATGTTTCTCGCGACCCGCGCAGGCGTGCCGTGGACGGTGCTGGTGTTCGGCAATTTGGGGATCGCGCTGTGTGCCGGTGGCGCCGCGGCGGTCAATCATGTCGTGGATCGGCGCATCGATGCAGTCATGGCCCGCACCCATAAACGGCCGCTGGCCGAGGGCCGGGTTTCGCCCACAGGAGCACTGACCTTTGCGCTGGTGCTGGCGCTGCTCGGCCAGGCCTTGCTGCTGACTTTCACCAATCCGCTGACCGCATGGCTGACCCTGGCCTCGCTGCTCGGCTACGCGGTGATCTACACCGGTTTCCTCAAACGCGCGACACCGCAGAACATCGTCATCGGCGGCCTTGCCGGTGCCGCCCCGCCGCTGCTCGGCTGGACCGCCGCCACCGGCCACGTCAGCGCCGAACCGTTGCTGCTGGTGCTGATCATCTTCGCCTGGACTCCGCCGCACTTCTGGGCCTTGGCCATCCACCGCAAGGAGGAATACGCCAAGGCCGACATTCCGATGCTGCCGGTCACCCACGGCGAGCACTACACCAAGGTGCACATTCTGCTGTACACCTTCGCCCTGCTGGCGGTCAGCCTGTTGCCGTATGTGATCCACATGAGCGGCCTGTTGTACCTGATCTGCGCACTCGGTTTGGGCGCGCGGTTTCTGCAATGGGCCGTGGTGCTGTACCGTGGCACTCGGCCGCACGCGGCGATCAACACCTTCAAGTACTCTATCTGGTACTTGTTTCTGCTGTTCATCGCCCTGCTCGTAGACCACTACTTACTGTTGAACCTATGACTCGAACCCAGAAAACCGTCTTCATCCTCGTCGCCGTGATCGCGCTGATCCTCGGCCTGACCGTCAACAAAGTGCTGAGCGGCAAGGGCCAGGGCGACCCGACCGCGCTGATCGACGCCGGCATCATCCTGCTGCCGCAGACCCGTAACCTGCCGGACGTGACGATGACCAATCAGGACGGCCAACCGGTCACCGTCAACGAGCTCAAAGGCAAGTGGAGCCTGCTGTTCTTCGGCTACACCTTCTGCCCGGACATCTGCCCGACCACCCTCGCCCAACTGCGCCAGATCAAGAGCGAGCTGCCGAAGGATGCTGTGGATAAATTGCAGATCGTGCTGGTCAGCGTCGACCCTAACCGCGACAACCCTGCGCAGTTGAAGCAGTATCTGGGTTACTTCGATCCACAGTTCATCGGCCTGACGCCGAAGTCGATCGACGAGCTGCAGAAGGTGGCGAACGCGGTGAGTATTCCGTTCATTCCGGCGGACACCAGCAAGCCGAATTACACGGTGGATCACAGTGGGAACCTGGCGGTGATCGGGCCGGATGGTACGCAGCGCGGGTTTATTCGGGCGCCGTTGAATAATGCCAAGCTGGTTGCGCAGTTGCCGGTGATGTTGAACCGCAAGTAAAAATGAACGCACAAAAAAGGGGACGCCACTGGCGTCCCCTTTTTCGTTACAGCTATCTGAATCAGAACGCCGGCAACACCGCGCCTTTGTACTTCTCGGTAATGAATTTCTTCACTTCCGGACTGTGCAGCGCAGCGGCCAGTTTCTTCATGGCGTCGCTGTCCTTGTTGTCCGCGCGGGACACCAGGATGTTCACGTAAGGCGAATCGCTGCCTTCGATGACCAGCGCATCCTTGGACGGATCGAGCTTGGCTTCCAGCGCGTAGTTGGTGTTGATCAGCGCCAGGTCGACCTGGGTCAGCACGCGCGGGATGGTCGCGGCTTCCAGTTCACGGATCTTCAGGTCTTTCGGGTTCTGGGCGATGTCCTTGACGGTCGACAGGATGTTGGTCGGATCCTTCAGGGTGATCACGCCGGCCTTGGCCAGCAGCAACAGCGCGCGGCCGCCGTTGGTGGCGTCGTTCGGGATCACCACGTTGGCGCCGCTTGGCAGCTCTTCGATTTTCTTGAACTTGCTGGAGTAGGCGCCCAGCGGTTCCAGATGCACGCCGGTCACGGAAACCAGGCTGGTGCCCTTGGCCTTGTTGAACTCATCGAGGTACGGCTGGTGTTGGAAGAAGTTGGCGTCCAGACGCTTCTCGGCCACCTGTACGTTCGGCTGAACGTAGTCGGTGAAGACCTTGACCTTCAGATCCACGCCTTCTTTGTCCAGTACCGGCTTCACGAACTCGAGGATTTCCGCATGCGGTACCGGGGTGGCAGCAACGGTCAGGGTTTCCTCGGCGTGGGCCGAGAACGCTGCAACGGCAGCCAGGGCAACGATCAGTTTTTTCATTCAGCTAACTCCTTTTTACGGCGCCCGTCTGGCGCCTGCCAGCGAATGGCCGGCTCATGTCATTACAAAACCGGTTATTTGCGCGAGAAGTGCACGACCAGTCGGTCGCCTACCATTTGCAGCACTTGCACCAGAATCAGCAGCAACACCACGGTCACGATCATCACGTCGGTCTGGAACCGCTGATAGCCGAAACGGATCGCCAGGTCACCCAGGCCACCGGCGCCGACCACACCGGCCATCGCCGTGTAGGAAACCAGTGTAATCGCCGTCACCGTAATCGCTGCGAAGATGCCCGGACGGGCCTCTGGCAGCAAGGCGTTCATGATGATCTGGCGAGTGGTCGCGCCCATCGACTGGGTTGCTTCGATGATGCCGCGATCAACTTCACGCAGGGCGGTTTCCACCAGACGCGCGAAGAACGGCGTCGCGCCCACTACCAGTGGCGGAATCGCACCGGCCACGCCCAGCGAGGTGCCGGTGATCAGCACGGTGAACGGGATCATCACGATCAACAGAATAATGAACGGCAGCGAACGCAGAATGTTCACCACCAGCGACAGCAAGGCGTACACGCCTTTGGCTTCGAGCAACTGACGCGGGCTGCACAGGAACAGCAACACACCCAGCGGCAGGCCGAGCAGCACGGTGAACAGCAGCGAACCGCCGAGCATCATCATGGTGTCGCCGGTGGCGAGCCAGATTTCGTACCAGTCGATATTGGTGAAGAAACTCATCAGGTCTTCCATTAGCGCAACACCTCCATGTGAACGTCAGCGGCGGTGAAGCGGGCGAACGCCGCCTCCATGTCGCCACCGGTGACGGCGAGGGTCAATTGCCCGTAAGGAATGTCTTTGATGCGGTCGATACGACCGGCCAGGATGCTGTAGTCCACACCGGTTTCCCGGGCGACGGTACCGAGCAACGGCGCGTAGGTCGCTTCGCCCTGGAAGGTCAGACGCACGATGCGACCCGGCACGTGAGCGAAGTCATCGCGCTGTTCGCTTTCGTCGATCTGCTCGCTTTCCTGAACAAAGCGCTTGGTGGTCAGGTGCTTCGGATGCAGGAACACATCGGCCACCGAACCTTGCTCGACGATCACACCGGCATCCATCACGCCGACCTGATCGCACACGCGGCGGATCACATCCATCTCGTGGGTGATCAGGACGATGGTCAGCTTCAGCTCGCGGTTGATCTCGGCCAGCAATTGCAGGACCGACGCCGTGGTCTGCGGGTCGAGGGCGCTGGTGGCTTCGTCGCACAGCAGGATTTTCGGCTTGGTCGCCAGAGCGCGGGCGATGCCGACGCGCTGCTTCTGACCGCCGGACAGCTGCGCCGGGTACTTTTTGGCGTGATCGGACAGACCGACCCGCGCCAGCAACTCGGCCACACGCTGGTCGATCTCGGCACGGGACAGTTCACCGGCCAGGGTCAGCGGCAGCGCGACGTTGTCGGCCACGGTCTTGGACGCCAGCAGGTTGAAGTGCTGGAAGATCATCCCGACCTGCTGACGGAAACGGCGCAGGCCGTTGGCGTCCAGCGCGGTGACTTCTTCGCCGTCGACGATGATCTTGCCGCCACTGGATTGCTCCAGGCGATTGATCAGACGCAGCAGGGTACTTTTTCCCGCACCGGAATGGCCAATCAGGCCGAACACCTGACCGTTCTCGATGGAGAAGCTGGTCGGGTGCAGCGCGGTGATGTCCTTACCGGCGACGCGGTAAGTCTTATGGACGTTTTGAAACTCGATCACGTAGCGAACCTTGTGGGGCGCGTTGGAAAAGGATCAGCGGTTAGCCGGGCGCGCATTTTAGCCTGTCCGTATAGAGGTTATTAGCATTTATTCCGCATTCAACCTTTCATTTGGCAATAACGCGATCAAAGGTCATAAAAAAGGAACGGCCAAAACCCTCATCAGTCACTAAGTAAGCGACTTGAAACTCCGGGCGCCGTGCCCGGGAACCACTCAAGAGCCTCGGCAGCACCGGGGTCAAACGAGGAGTTTACGTCTGATGAGCAGCAAAAAACCTGTCCCTTCCAAAAGTGAGCTGGCCGGAACCGATACCCCGGATCGCGCCAACACCAACGCCAAACTCGACAGCCTGGAAAAATTCCGCTCCGACGCCACCGGCCAGGCCCTGCGCACCAATCAGGGCGTGAAGGTCGCGGACAACCAGAACACCCTCAAAGCCGGGGCTCGCGGGCCGTCGCTGCTGGAAGACTTCATCATGCGTGAAAAGATCACGCACTTTGACCATGAGCGGATTCCCGAGCGCATCGTCCACGCTCGCGGCACCGGCGCCCATGGTTTCTTTCAAACCTACGAGAACAATTCGACGCTGACCAAGGCCGGCTTCCTGCAGGATCCGGGGAAGAAAACCCCGGTGTTCGTGCGTTTTTCCACAGTACAGGGGCCACGCGGTTCCGGCGATACGGTGCGTGACGTGCGTGGTTTTGCCGTGAAGTTCTTCACTGACGAAGGCAACTTCGATCTGGTCGGCAACAACATGCCGGTGTTCTTCATCCAGGACGCGATCAAGTTTCCCGACTTCGTCCACGCGGTAAAACCCGAGCCGCACAACGAAATCCCCACCGGCGGCTCAGCCCACGACACCTTCTGGGACTTCGTGTCGCTGGTGCCGGAATCCGCGCACATGGTCATCTGGGCCATGTCCGACCGGGCCATCCCGAAAAGCCTGCGCAGCATGCAGGGCTTCGGCGTGCACACCTTCCGGCTGATCAACGCCGAGGGCAAATCGCGCTTCGTCAAATTCCACTGGCGCCCTACTGCCGGCACTTGTTCGCTGGTATGGGACGAGGCGCAAAAACTCGCGGGTAAAGACACCGACTACCATCGGCGCGATCTGTGGGAAGCCATCGAGATGGGTGACTACCCGGAATGGGAACTCGGCGTTCAGGTCATCGAAGAGGAAAACGAGCACGACTTCGACTTCGACATCCTCGACCCGACCAAACTGATTCCCGAGGAAATCGTTCCGATTACGCCGCTGGGCAAGATGACCCTCAATCGCAACCCGGACAATTTCTTCGCCGAGACCGAGCAGGTCGCGTTCTGCCCCGGCCATATCGTGCCGGGGATCGACTTCTCCAATGACCCGCTGCTGCAAGGCCGGCTGTTTTCCTACACCGACACGCAGATCAGCCGACTTGGCGGGCCGAACTTTCATGAGCTGCCGATCAATCGCCCGGTCGCACCGTTCCACAACGGCCAGCGCGATGCCCAGCACCGCACGGTGATCGACAAGGGTCGGGCGTCCTACGAACCGAACTCCATCGATGGCGGCTGGCCGAAAGAAACTCCACCGGCCGCGCAGGACGGCGGGTTCGAAAGCTATCCGGAGCGCATCGATGCCAACAAGATCCGCCAGCGCAGCGAGTCGTTCAGCGACCACTTCTCCCAAGCGCGGCTGTTCTTCAACAGCATGAGCCCGCACGAGAAAGAGCACATCATCGCCGCCTACAGTTTCGAACTGGGCAAGGTTGAGCGTGAGTTCATCCGGGCCCGGGAAGTGAACGAGATTCTCGCCAACATCGACCTGGAGCTGGCCAAACGCGTGGCAGCCAACCTGGGTCTGCCAGCGCCAGGCAAAGGCACCGTCGACGTGCCTAAAACATCACTGGATCGCTCGCCGGCGCTGAGTCAGGCCAACCTGCTGCCGGAGAACATCAAGACCCGAAAAGTTGCGATCCTTGCGGCCAACGGCGTCGACGGTGCGGCGATTGATGCGATGAAGAAGGCGCTGGCGGCAGAAGGTGCGCACGCCAAGCTGCTTGGCCCGACTTCGGCGCCGGTGAAGACCGCCGATGGCAAAAGCCTGGCGGTGGATGCGTCGATGGAAGGTTTGCCTTCGATTGCGTTCGATGCGGTATTCGTGCCGGGTGGCGCGGCGTCGGTAAAAGCGTTGAGCGGTGACGGCGTGGCGTTGCATTACCTGCTGGAGGCGTACAAGCACCTGAAGGCGATTGCGCTGCATGGCGAGGCCAAGCAGTTGCTGGATGTGCTGAAGCTGGAGGCGGATGCGGGGTTGATCGAGGGCAAGGATGTGAAGGCGCTGACCCAGCCGTTCTTTGCGGCGATCGGGCAGCATCGGGTTTGGGATCGTGAGGCGAAGGCCAAGGCGATTCCGGCCTGAAAAAAAACCGCAGCCTGCGAAAAGCAGGCTGCGGTTAATTCAAGGTTTGCGCGGGCTCAGGACCATCTGCGCCGGCACCGTGCGCAGAATCTGTTTCTCGATCTTCAGATCGAAATCCGGATCCAGCTTCTTCACGCGTTTGGTGATCAGCGTCGCCAGCCACGGGTAATCATTGGTGCGCGGGGCCTGAATGCTCACCGCACAGTCGTAATTCACCACGTCGGCGGCGATCGCATCCAGTTGGCGGCGAAGTTTGCGGCTATCGGTGATGTTCAGCGCAACCGTGGTGCTCTCGGCAGTCGGATCGATCACCTTGGCTTTCGGCTTGGCTTCAGCGGCCTGCAGCGCTGCTTCGGCTTTCTCCAGCTCGGCCTTGCGCGCTTCGGTGATGGCGCCGTTGACGCCACCAGTCAACGCCGGGGCCTTGGGCATCAACACGCGGGCACGGGCCAGCGCGGTTGCGGCCGCGTTCACATCGCCCTTCTGCAGGACGATCTGGCTGCGGCGCAGATAAGCTTCGGCCAACTGACGCTGGTATTGCTCAAGGGACTGATCGTTGGGTGTTTCGGCCTGCAAGGCTGCCAATTGGTCTTCGGCAGTGGCCAGTTCGCTGCTGGCCAGGCTTTGCTCCAGCTGTGCGATGGCCGTGGCCCGCGTGTCGGGGACTTCGGCCACCGGCGGCGTGCTTTGGCAGGCGCCCAGCAGCACTGAAAAGGCCACAAGGAGCAGATAACGGGAGGCGAACGGCTTCATTCCTGCGACTCTCTATTTGCGCAAAAAACGAGCAAGTCTACACCCCTCGACGGGGCAGAACAAAACTCAGCAGAAACAGTGCGGCCGCCGTCACAACGATTGACGGGCCAGCCGGGGTGTCCTTGAACCAGGACAGCGCCAGCCCGCCACACACGGCGAGCATGCCCAGCACGCTCGCGCCCAGTGCCATCTGCTCCGGCGAACGGGCGTGACGTTGTGCCGCAGCCGCCGGGATGATCAACAGCGAAGTAATCAGCAACACACCGACGATTTTCATCGCCACCGCGATCACTACTGCGATCAACAGCATCAGCGCCATGCGCAAACCGGCCACCGGCAAGCCTTCGACTTTGGCCAGTTCCTCGTGCACGGTGATTGCCAGCAGCGGGCGCCACAAGGTCACCAGCAACACCAGCACCGCCGCGCTGCCGCCGAGGATCCACGCCAGATCGGTCGGGCTGATCGCCAGCAGGTCACCGAACAGATAGGCCATCAGGTCGATCCGCACTTCATGCATGAAGCTTAGTACCACCAGCCCGAGGGAGAGCGTGCTCGGTGCGAGAATTCCCAAAAGGGTGTCGGACGCTAGCGGCTGGCGTTGTTGCAGGGTCACCAGCAGCACCGCCAACAGCAGGCAGCCGACGGTGACCGCGACAGTCGGGCTGACATCCAGCAGAAAGCCCAAGGCCACGCCGAGCAGTGCGGCATGGGACAGGGTGTCGCCGAAATAGGCCATGCGCCGCCAGACCACGAACGAGCCGAGCGGCCCCGCGACCACCGCCAGCGCCAGACCTGCAAGCAGGGCGTAGAACAGAAAATCAGCCATGCTTGCAGCTATCTCCGTGAACGTGAGGTTGAGCCGACAAGGGCCCTTTGACTACCGAACCGTGCAGGTCGTGGGCGTGGTCATGATGGTGGTGATAGATCGCCAGGCTCGGCGCGTTGTTGCCGAACAACTCGACGAAGGCCGGGTCGCCACTGACCTGCTCGGGATGCCCGGAGCAGCAGACATGACGGTTGAGGCACACCACCTGATCGGTGGTGCTCATCACCAGATGCAGATCGTGGGACACCATCAGCACGCCGCAGCCGTGACGGTCGCGCAGTCGGGTGATCAGGCTGTACAACTCGGCTTGCCCGGCGACATCGACGCCCTGAACCGGCTCGTCGAGCACCAGCAGTTCCGGCTCGCGAAGCAGTGCCCGAGCCAATAGAACGCGCTGCATTTCACCGCCGGAAACACTTTGCACCGGGCTGTCGATAACGTGCTCGGCGCCGACTTCCTTGAGTGCCGCCAGCGCACGCGGACGATCGACGCCCGGCACCAGCCGCAGAAAGCGCAGCACCGACAGCGGCAAGGTCGGATCGACGTGAAGTTTTTGCGGCATATAACCGACGCGCAGTTTCGGCTTGCGCCAGACGCTGCCGCTGTCTGGCTTCAGCAGCCCGAGCACGGCGCGTACCAGCGTGGTCTTGCCGGCGCCGTTGGGGCCGATCAGGGTGACGATCTGCCCCGGCTCGACGCTCAGGTGAATGTTGTCCAGCACGTTCTGCCCGGCAAACCGGACCGCCACCTGCTCCAGACGGATCAGCGCATCGCTCATCAAGCCCCCCGGCAACCGGAGCAGAGGCCGACCACTTCGACGGTCTGGGCCTCGACGATGAAGCCGACATCCCTGGCGCTGTGGACGATGGCGTCGCTGATGGTTTTTTGCTCAAGTTCGATGGCGGCGTGGCATTCGCGGCAGATCAGGAACTGGCCCTGGTGCGAATGTTTCGGGTGAACGCAGCCGACGAAGGCGTTGAGCGAGGAGATGCGGTGCACCAGGCCGTTTTCCAGCAGGAAATCCAGCGCCCGGTACACGGTCGGCGGCGCAGCGCGACGGCCGTCCTGCTCGCTGAGCACCGCCAGAATGTCGTAGGCACCCAGCGGCTTGTGGCTCTGCCAGACCAGTTCCAGCACGCGCCGGCGCAACGCGGTCAGGCGCAGGCCCTTCTGTGCACACAGGGCATCGGCCTCGGACAGCGCGCTGTGAACGCAGTGCGAGTGGTCGTGGGGACGGCTGGCAATCGGTGTAATAGGCATGAGCGGCGACGAGTTTGGTTAGAGACGTTATTATGTTACCCGTTCTCGCCTCATTGAGTGGTCATCGTGTCCCGACTTTTTTCTGTTTTTGTCGTATTCATCACCGGTTTTCTGCTGATCGGTCCGGCTCAGGCCGAGGTCAGAGTCCTCACCAGCATCAAGCCCCTGCAACTGATTGCCGCTGCGGTGCAGGACGGCGTGGCGATTCCGGAAGTGCTGCTGCCACCAGGAGCTTCACCACATAACTACGCGTTGCGTCCGTCCGACGTACGCAAGGTGCAATCGGTGGACCTGCTGTACTGGATCGGCCCGGACATGGAAGGTTTCCTGCCTCGAGTGCTGAACGGTCGTACGCTGCCGAGCGTTGCCGTACAGGATCTGCCGGGCATGAAACTGCGCCGCTTCGCTGCGGACAGCCACTCCCACGCCGAAGAAGCCGACGAACACGATCACGACCATCGCCCGGGCAGCCTCGATGCGCATTTGTGGCTATCGCCGGTGAACGCGCGGGTTATTGCCGACAAAATGGCTGCTGACCTGAGCGCCGCCGACCCGGCCAATGCCGAGCGCTATCAGAGCAACGCCAAGGCGTTCGACGAGCGTCTGGATGCACTGGATCAGCGCTTGAAGAAACGCCTGGCCGGTATTGAAGGCAAACCCTACTTTGTTTTCCACGAAGCCTTCGACTACTTCGAAGAAGCCTACGGCCTGAAACACGCAGGCGTATTCAGCGTCGCGGCGGAAGTACAGCCTGGCGCCCAGCATGTGGCGGCAATGCGCACGCGCTTGCAGGAAGTCGGCAAGACTTGCGTATTCAGTGAGCCGCCGCTGCGTCCACGTCTGGCCGAAACCCTGGTGGCGGGCCTGCCGGTGAAGCTGGCGGAACTGGATGCGTTGGGCGGGTACACGCCAGCGACGGCTCAGGGTTATGAGCAAGTACTGGAGAAGCTGGGGAATGATCTGGCGGGTTGTCTCGAATCGCTCTGATACAAAAAAACCGCAGCCTGCACAGGCTGCGGTTTTTTCTTTTACAGGGCGAAAGGTAGCGGCGTACTGACCGTCTGACGCTGCGCCAGACGCTGCTCGAACTCTTTCGGATCGTGAATCAGCACGTCCTGCCCGGCGAACGATTCCGCCGCAATCAGACGCGACAGCCAGAACCGCACGCACGCCACTCGCAGCATGGTCGGCCACAGCTCGGCTTCGGCTGCCGTGAACGGACGCAGTGCCGCGTAGGCTCCCAGGAAAGCCCGAGCACGCTGGCCGTCGATCAGGCCGTCATCGTCCGAACACCAGTCGTTCAGGGCAATCGCCACGTCATAGAGCATCGGGCCAGAGCAGGCGTTGTAGAAATCGATCAGCCCGGTCAGGTGCGTGCCTTCGAACATCGCATTGTCGCGGAACAAGTCGGCGTGGATGTTCGCCCGAGGCAGCGCGAGAATTTTCTCTTTCTGTTGAGTGATTTCGTCCAGCGCGGATTGCAGCAGTGCACGCGGCTCGTCGCTCAGGTGCGAAAGAAACTGCGTGCCCTCTTCCAGCATCCAGTCCAGGCCACGATCGGTCTTGCGCTTGATCATATTGTTGCCCTGAGTTGCCAGGTGCAGATGCGCCTGCAAGTCACCGACCTGCGCGCAATGCTGAGCGTTGGCCTGCTTGATGTGCTTGCCCGCCAGGCGCGGTTGCAGCAGCGCCGGCTTGCCTTTCAGCTCGCGCAGTGCCACGCCGTCAGTCGTGCGCAGCGCGTAAGGCACCGGCAGATCGGCTTCGTGAAGGACGTCAAGCAGGTCGATGAAGAACGGCATTTCCTGCACCGGCCCGCGCTCGACCAGGGTCAGGACGAACTCGCCCTTTTCCATGCTGATAAAGAAGTTGGTGTTTTCGCTGCCGGCGGCGATCCCCTGGAAATCAAGCAGACGGCCGAGCCCGTATGGGGCGAGAAAGGTTTCCAGCTCGGGCCGAGCCAGGGGGGTGAACACAGACATGGTTAAAAACTGCTCAGTTCTGGCGCCGCTATCAGACGGCGCCGATTAAAAGTCAGGAAACTTACTTCCAGGTAAAGATTTCCCACGACGGAATCAGCATATCCGGCTGGTCGGAACGGATGTAGTTCGCGTCCGTACCATCGGCGCGCACGAGGAAATAGGGTTTGCCGCCCTTCGGTGTGACCTTGATCGCATACACGAATCCACTCCGGCTGTATTCCTGAATGACCTTGTCGCCTTCCGTGTGCGTGCTAATGGTAACTTCCGGCTCCGACGATGGCGCATCATCCGCCGCGATCGCGGCCAGCGGTGAGACAGCAATCAGACTGACCAGCAGCAAGCGATTTAACGTACGCATGATAACCTTGTCCCTTTGTCGTCAACGGTCCCGCTATTCTAGCGCCGGGCCCGCCGAAAAGGTTGATTCTGCTCATGAGCCAAGCCCCCCTCGTCCTGGTGGACGGTTCGTCTTACCTGTACCGCGCCTTTCACGCGCTGCCACCGCTGACCACCTCCAAAGGCCTGCCGACCGGTGCGGTCAAAGGCGTGCTGAACATGCTCAAGAGCCTGCGCAAGCAGTATCCGGACAGCCCGTTCGCCGTGGTGTTCGACGCCAAGGGTGGGACATTTCGCGATGAGATGTACGCCGAATACAAGGCCAACCGCCCAAGCATGCCCGACGATATGCGCGTACAGATCGAGCCGCTGCACCAGAGCGTGATCGCCCTCGGTTTCCCGCTGCTGTGCGTCGAAGGCGTCGAGGCCGATGACGTGATCGGCACCCTGGCCCGCAGCAGCGCGGCCGCCGATCGCCCGGTGATCATTTCCACCGGTGACAAGGACATGGCGCAACTGGTCGACGGCCACATTACCTTGGTCAACACAATGTCCGGTAGCTCGATGGACGTGGAGGGCGTGAAGGAGAAATTCGGCGTCGCTCCGGAGCAGATCATCGATTATCTGGCCCTGATGGGCGATTCTTCCGACAACATCCCTGGCGTTCCGGGCATCGGTCCAAAGACCGCGTCCGGCCTGCTGGTGGGTGTCAACGGCGGCCTGACCGAGCTGTATGCGCAGCTCGACATCGTGCCGTCCCTGCCGATTCGCGGGGCCAAGACGCTGCCGGCCAAGCTCGAAGAACACAAGGAGATGGCCTTCCTCTCCTATCAGCTGGCGACCATCAAGGTCGACGTGCCGCTGGATATCGGCCTCGACGACCTGCAAATGGGCCCGGAAGATTCGGCCAGACTGCTTGAGCTCTACACCCTGCTGGAGTTCAAGAGCTGGATCAACGATCTGGAGCGGGACGCCAAGCGTCTGGAGCTGAGCGCTGCCACCGAGCCTGCGCCGGCCGGCGATCTGTTCAGCGCGCCTGCCGAAGAAGAAGTGCCTGCCGCTTCGGCTGAAGCCGCGTACGAAACCATCCTCGATCAGGCGCGATTCGACGTCTGGCTGGAAAAGCTGAAGAACGCCAAGCTGTTTGCCTTCGACACCGAAACCACCGGCATCGACGCCCAGCAGGCGCAACTGGTCGGCTTGTCTTTCGCAGTGCAGGCCAACGAAGCGGCCTACATCCCGCTGACTCACTCCTACATCGGCGTGCCGGAACAGATGGATCGCGACACTGTGTTGCGCGCGCTCAAGCCGATCCTCGAAGACCCGAACAAGCTCAAGGTCGGCCAGCACGCCAAGTTCGATATGAACATCCTGGCCAATTGCGCCATCGGTGGTGATCAGAATGAAGGCATCACCGTGCGCGGAATTGCCTTCGACACGATGCTTGAGTCCTACGTGCTCAACTCCACCGCCACCCGCCACGACATGGACAGCCTGGCGCAGAAGTACCTGGATCACACCACCGTGAGTTTCCAGGACATCGCCGGCAAAGGCGCCAAACAACTGACCTTCGACCAGATCGCCCTGGAACAGGCCGGGCCTTACGCCGCCGAAGATGCCGACGTGACCCTGCGCCTGCACCAGACGCTGTTCGAGAAGTTGAGCGCCATCCCGAGTCTGGCCAGCGTGCTGACCGACATCGAAATCCCGCTGGTGCCGGTGCTCGCTCGCATCGAGCGCCAGGGCGCGTTCGTCGACGCTGAACTGCTCGGCATCCAGAGCATTGAGCTGGGCAACAAAATGGTCGCGCTGGAGCGTGAAGCCTTCGAGATCGCCGGTGAAGAATTCAACCTCGGTTCGCCGAAGCAACTGGGCGTGATCCTCTACGAAAAACTCGGCCTGCCAGTGCTGAAGAAGACCGCCAAAGGCCAGCCGTCCACCGCCGAAGAAGTGCTGGCGAAACTGGCCGAGGACGATCACCGCTTGCCGAAAGTGTTGATGGAACACCGTTCCATGAGCAAGCTGAAGAGCACCTATACCGATCGCCTGCCGGAGCAGATCAACCCGCGTACCGGGCGTATCCACACTTCGTACCATCAGGCCGTTGCGTCGACCGGTCGCCTGTCGTCGAGCGATCCGAATCTGCAGAACATCCCGGTGCGCACCGCTGAAGGCCGGCGCATCCGTCAGGCCTTCGTTGCGCCGGAAGGCTACAAACTGCTGGCGGCGGACTACTCGCAGATCGAACTGCGGATCATGGCCCACCTGTCCCGCGACGAAGGCCTGATGAACGCCTTCCGCAACAACCTGGACGTGCACACCGCCACCGCGGCCGAAGTGTTCAAGGTCGAGCTCAATGAGGTGTCGTCCGACCAGCGCCGTGGCGCCAAGGCGATCAACTTCGGTCTGATCTACGGCATGGGCGCGCAGAAGCTGGGCAAGGACATCGGCGTCGACACCAAGACCGCCAAGGCCTACATCGACACCTACTTCGCGCGTTATCCGGGCGTTCGTGAATACATGGATCGCACCCGCGCCCAGGCAGCGGATCAGGGTTTCGTGGAAACGATCTTCGGTCGTCGCCTGTATCTGCCGGACATCAACTCAAACAAGCCTCAGGAACGCGCTGCCGCCGAGCGCACGGCAATCAACGCGCCGATGCAGGGCACCGCAGCGGACATCATCAAGAAAGCCATGGTGGCGGTGGATAACTGGCTGAGCGCTTCGGGGCTGGACGCCAAAGTCATCCTGCAGGTGCACGACGAACTGGTGCTGGAGGTTCGCGAGGACGTGGTGGATCAGGTTCGCGAAGAAATTCGCATGCACATGAGCGAGGCGGCAAAACTGGATGTGCCGTTGCTGGTGGAAGTGGGGGTTGGCAACAACTGGGACGAGGCACACTGAGGCCTCTGGAACTGGGCTTTGCCGCGACCGAGCGTCGCGGCAAAGGCATCGAAAAGCGCTTAGGCCTGATCGTTCTTGAGCTTATTCCAAAGTTTTTTGAAAAGATTCTGAACTAATCTTGCGACAGGGCACTCAGAGATACTGAATGGCTGGTGAAGCCCTTCGATGCTCCTATGTTGTGTTAAGTGTTGGCAGATATCTGAACCCCGCCCTAGCGGTTCGGAACTTAAACCCCGGAACTTCTCCCTCCCCATATGAAGTCCGGGGCTTTTTTTTGCCCCAAAACTGCCTGTGGCGCCGCCAGACTGCGTTAAAAGCGGGGCTAAAAATGCTCATTTAGGTCCACTAAACTCCGCTTTTTAGCCCCGCTTTTGCCTTGCCTGGCAGCACCACAGACAGTTTTGAAATCTCCTTATTCTGCCTCGGCCGCCGCTTCCGCGCCTTTATCTGCCAGTTCCATCCAGCCCGCCAACACAGTGTAGGCCTCTTCCAGGCCCATGCGTTTCGGGGCTGAGAACAGCTGGATCGTTACCTGATCGCCCCACCCTTTACGGATTTCCGACTGCACCTTGAGCAGCGTGTTCTTGGCTGCGCCGTAGGTCAGTTTGTCGGCCTTGGTCAGCAGGATGTGCATCGGCATGCCGGCCGCAACGGCCCAGTCGAGCATCAGCAGGTCGAAGTCGGTCATTGGATGACGGATGTCCATCATCAGAATCAAACCCTTCAAACTCTCGCGGCCACCGAGGTAAGCCTCAAGGTGACGCTGCCAGTGTTGCTTGAGCGGGATCGGTACTTTTGCATAACCGTAGCCCGGGAGGTCGACCAGACGCCGTTCATCGTCTAGCTTGAAGAAGTTCAACAGCTGTGTGCGACCCGGGGTTTTCGAGGTGCGCGCCAGGCTGGCGTGAGTCAGAGTGTTCAGCGCGCTGGATTTACCGGCGTTGGATCGACCGGCGAACGCCACTTCGAAGCCTTCGTCGTCGGGACACTGATCGACTTTGGCGGCACTGAGCATGAACGTGGACTGTTGGCACAGGCCGAGGATGGGATTCTTGAGTTGCATGGGATTTCCGATGTGGGCGGCGCCGGGATTAGGCGCGGAACGCGGTGTCGCTTCCGTTTCAGTGACGCCAGTATATAATGCCGCAGATTTTGTGTGTGCTTTGTCCCAGCGAAGGATGAAGTTCACGAGAGCGACAGACCTTGATTGCGCATTAGAACGCAGAACGCTCTCAACCCTGAAAAGGTCGTTTTATGACGAAATGGCTGCTGGCTGCCGGAGTCTTGATGCCGCTTTACAGCGCACAGGCTACACAGGATCCGGAAGCCGTGTACAACCGTGTTTGTGGAGCCTGTCATTCCGGCCAACTACCCATGGCGCCCGAAAGAGGCGATCAGGAAGCTTGGACGCCGAGGTTGGCGAAAGGTATGGAGACGCTGGTGCAACACGTGACCCAGGGTTTCAAGGCGATGCCGCCGCGTGGTTTGTGCATGGACTGCAGTGCCGAGGATTACCAGGCCCTCATCCTCTGGATGAGCGAGAGTAAGCCCGGTCCATAACTCTTAACCCTTAGCCGTAGTTGGATTAGCTGATGAACAAACTGATCGTGAGTCTGCTGTTGACCGTGGGAATCTCAGGCTTCGCCCATGCTGCCGGTGATGCAGCCGCAGGCCAGGCGAAAGCCGCCGTATGCGGCGCCTGCCATGGCCCGGATGGCAACAGCATGGCGCCAAACTTTCCAAAGCTGGCCGGACAGGGTGAACGCTACCTGACCAAGCAATTGCATGACATCAAGTCGGGCAAGCGCACCGTTCTGGAAATGACCGGCCTGCTGACCAACCTGAGCGATCAGGACCTGGCCGACATCGCCGCCTACTTCGCCAGCCAGAAAGGCAGCGTCGGCGCCGCCGATCCGAAGATCGTCGCTCGCGGTGAAGCCCTGTTCCGTGGCGGCAACCTCGAGAAAGGCCTGCCAGCCTGCACCGGTTGCCACTCGCCCAACGGCGCCGGCAACGCAGCCGCCGGCTTCCCGCACCTGGGTGGCCAACACGCTCAGTACATCGCCAAGCAGCTGACCGATTTCCGCAAGGAAGAAGCCGGTCGCAACAACGACGGCGACGCGATGACCATGCGCACCATCGCTCGCAAGCTGAGCGATGAAGACATCGCAGCAGTCTCCAGCTACATTCAGGGCCTGCACTAAGACGCGCGATTCGAGCGTTGCGTGCAATGGCCAACGCCTGCCACGTTAACGCTCGATTAATCCGGCGCAGCAAGTATAAAAAGGGTGGCTTTGGCCGCCCTTTTTTGTGGCCGCTGCCGTTACACTACAGAACTCATGCCCGCCAGGATCTGTCTGAAAACAGGTCGCGCGAGGCGACCAAAATTGTCCAGGAGTAAAGCATGCGTAATCTGATCATCAGCGCCGCCCTCGTCGCTGCCAGCCTGTTCGGCGTGACCGCCCAGGCCGCCGAAGCCCCTGCTGCCCCTTACGTCGAGCTGAGCAACCCGGTGCCGGTCGCCGTGCCTGGCAAGATCGAAGTGGTCGAACTGTTCTGGTATGGCTGCCCGCACTGCTACGCGTTCGAGCCGGTGATCAATCCATGGGTTGAAAAACTGCCGTCCGACGTCAACTTCGTGCGCATCCCTGCAATGTTCGGTGGCCCGTGGGACGCTCACGGTCAGATGTTCCTGACCCTGGAAGCCATGGGCGTCGAGCACAACGTGCACGCTGCCGTATTCAACGCGATCCAGAAAGAACACAAGAAACTGACCGACAAGAACGACATGGCCGACTTCCTCGCCACTCAAGGCGTGGACAAGGACAAGTTCCTGGCGACCTTCGATTCGTTCGCCATCAAGGGGCAGATCGTGAAAGCCCGCGAACTGGCCAAGAAGTATGAAATCTCCGGCGTTCCAACCATGATCGTCAACGGCAAGTACCGCTTCGACATCGGCTCTGCCGGCGGCGCCGAACAAGCGCTGAAACTGGCTGACCAACTGGTGGCCAAAGAGCGAGCGACCAACAAGGCAGCCGCCAACTAAGCGCGGCAATCGCCATGCGCCGCTGGGGAACCGAACGCGTCGTTGGCCTGCATGATCCGCAGGTCAACGAGCATCACTTGGAATCGACGGGCCTGCCCGCAGACAGCCGTCTGCGCTTGCTCAGCTTCAATATTCAGGTCGGCATCAGCACCGAGCGCTATCGGCACTATCTGACCCGCAGCTGGCAGCATCTGCTGCCGCACCCCGGGCGCTCCAGCAATCTGCAAAAGATCGGCAATCTGCTCGGCGACTTCGATCTGGTCGCCCTGCAGGAAGCCGATGGCGGCAGCCTGCGTTCGGGCTACGTAAACCAGGTCGAGCACCTGGCCCAGCTAGGCGCCTTCCCCTACTGGTATCAACAACTCAATCGCAACCTTGGCCGACTGGCCCAGCACAGCAATGGCGTGCTCAGTCGCCTGCGGCCGTGGGCGATCGAAGACCACCCGCTGCCGGGTCCGAAAGGACGCGGGGCAATTCTGGTGCGTTTCGGCGAAGGCCCGGAAGCACTGGTAGTGGTGATGATGCACCTGGCGCTCGGCGCCCGGGTCCGCAGCATGCAACTGGCTTATATCCGCGAGCTGATCGGCGGCTACAAGCATCAGGTGCTGATGGGCGACATGAACACCCACGCCAGCGATCTGCTGCAACATTCGCCGTTGCGCGACCTCGGCCTGCTGGCCCCGCAACTCGAAGCGACATTCCCCAGCTGGCGCCCCCAGCGCTGCCTGGACCATATCCTGCTCAGCCCGACCCTGACCCTGGAAAAGGTCGAAGTGCTGGCACAACCGATTTCCGATCACCTGCCGGTCGCGGTAGAGATTCGTCTGCCGGGTTCGCTTACGGCCGATGCATTGCCCGCGTTGAGCACTGCCCTTCGCGGAACCCCTGAATGAGCGACGAAGCCCAGCGCTGGAAAGAGAAATACCTCAAAAGCATCGAACAACAGGAAAAGCTTGAACGTCGATGGGACGCCCGGCTCGACCTGCTGCGTCGTGGTCTGGTGCGCAGCACCCTGGCGGCGGAAGGCACTGATCGCGTGGTCGATCAGTGCATGAAAGAGATGCGCGACGTGGTGCGCACCGATGACATGGACGCCGGCCTCGCCGCCCTGCTGCCGCGCCTGGAAAAAGCCGTGCTCGATTCCGAGCAGCGCCGGGAAACCCGGATCGAACAGGTCAGCACCGCACTGACTGCGCTGGTCACTCAACTGCAATCCCTGCCCCTGCCCCGCGATGTGGCCCAGCCGCTGAAGAAATTCGCCAAGCAGCTGGACGGCCGGGTGAGTCAGGCAAGGGAAATGCCGCTGCTGCTCAGCGAACTCAGCGGTCTGCAGGGTAAGGCCTTGAGCCAACTGGAGACGCCGGCAGAACCGGGACGCCCAGGATTGTTGCAGCGTCTGTTCGGCAGCCGCGACAACGAGGAAACGCTTGCCACGGCGCCCCAGCCTGCCGTGGCCACACCACCAGCCCAGCCAGAGCAACCGCCCGTCACGCATGAAACTGCGCCCTTGCAGGAAACGTCTGTAACGACCACCGAACCGGTCGCCCCTGCGCCCGTCAGCCAAGCACCTATCGCCGCCCCCGTGGCCGAACCAGCGAAAACTCCAGAGCCAGCGCCCGAGTACCATTCTGAGCCGGAGGTGGTGGCCTTTGAGCCGGCCAGAATCCTCACCGAATCCCCCTCAGCCCCCAGCGATCCAAAACCCATCGAGCCAGAGCCGGAGCCGGAGGCTTTCACGCCTCCACCGGTTTTCGCGCCCGCAGTGCCGGCAGCCATCAACCCGGACGAACTGATCCACCCCGGCGATACCCCGCCGCCCGTGATCCTCGACAGCCTGCCCCTGCCCGAACCCATCGCTCAGGCATTGGCTGCAATCGATCCCGAGCAATCCGAACACGACATTCTCTACGCCCTGCCGGACTCGCCGGAACCGTCCTACAGCTCGGTCGCCAAACACATCGAAGACACGCTGATCGGGTTGCTGGACGACCTGACCTTGCCGGAGCGCCACCGCCCGCAAGCCGAAGCCATGCGCGACCGGCTGAAAAATGGTCTGAACTGGTACGAACTGTTGCCGATCCTCGACGATCTTGCGACTTTGATGCTGGCTATTACCGACAGCGGCCAGCACGAATTCGAAGCCTACCTGCAGCAACTCAATGAACGCCTCGAAGCATTTCAGAGCAACCTGCAGGCCGCCAGCGAAGGCCACGCCGACAACAGCTCCGCGGCGCGGGCGATGGACACGCAGATCCGCGAGCAAGTCGACGGCTTGCAGAACAGCGTGCAGGAAGCGGCCGATCTGGATGATCTCAAGCAAGTGCTGGAAAACCACCTCGAAGGCCTGCTCGGCACCATGGATCAGCACCAGAAGCAACGTGACGCCCGGGAACAGGAAGTCGCCGGACGCCTGAAAAGCCTGGCCGAGCGCGTGGCGCACATGGAGCAGGAAGCGCTAGGCTATCGCGAACACCTTGAAGAGCAGCGCCAGAAAGCCCTGATCGATCCGCTAACCGGCCTGCCCAACCGCGCCGCCTGGACCGAACGGCTCGAACATGAAATTGCCCAATGGCAGCAGCACGGCAACACCCTGAGCCTGGCCATGCTCGACCTCGACCACTTCAAACGAATCAACGACAACTACGGCCACCTGGCCGGCGACAAGGTGTTGAAGATCATCGCGACCGTGCTGCGCAAACGCCTGCGTGGCAGCGATTTCATCGCGCGTTTCGGCGGTGAAGAGTTTGTCTTGCTGCTTCCGGCGACCCCATCAGCGGTCGGCGCCAAACTCCTGGAAACCCTGCGCGCCTCCATCGAAGCCTGTCCGTTTCACTTCAAGGGCGAGCGCGTCACGATCACGGTGTCCATGGGACTGGCTGCGTTCCGGCCGGGAGAACACAGCGATCTGGTGCTCAAAAGAGCCGATCAGGCGCTTTACCGGGCGAAAAACGCAGGACGCAACCGGGTGGAGCTGGGCTGAGGCAAATGTCCCATATTGTTTAAATCAGCCCTTTAAGCATCGAAGCGCAAGGCGATACGTTACACTGTTGCATTATCGTCTTGCGTGTACTGACCTCTGCCATGAAATTTTTTACCCTCCTCGCGTCGCTACTCTTACTGGCCGGTTGTGCCAGCGGCCCGCGTTTTGACACCAGCCATCCTTCGGTCAATCACGACAGTCGCGTGCAGTTTGTGATCGTGCACTACACCTCCGCCTCGCTCGAGCGTTCACTGCAATTGCTGACCCACGGCGAAGTCAGCAGCCATTACCTGATCGGCGACGACAAGAACGCCACCATCTACAAGCTGATGGACGAGAACCTTCGCGCCTGGCACGCCGGCGAAAGCGAATGGCAAGGCCGTACCTGGCTCAACTCCAGCTCGATCGGCATCGAAATCGTCAATCCGGGTTTCAAGGACACACCGACCGGTCGCCTCTGGTATCCCTACAGCGAAGCTCAGGTGCAATCGCTGATCGTCCTGCTCAAGGACATCAGCAAACGCCAGGGCATCAGCCCGCGCCATATCATCGGCCACAGCGACATCGCTCCGCTGCGCAAGCTCGACCCGGGGCCGTTGTTCCCCTGGAAGCGTTTGGCGGCCGAAGGGCTGGGGCTCTGGCCCAACGAGCAAGCCGTGGCACGCCAGCAGGCGCAGTTCGACGCCGAGCTGCCGAGCATCACCTGGTTCCAGAGCCAACTGGCGCGCCTGGGCTACTCGACGCCACAGACCGGCGAGCTGGATGTGGCGACCCGTCATGTGCTCGCGGCCTTCCAGATGCACTACCGCCCGACGCGCTTTGACGGCACGCCGGATGCGCAAACGGCAGCGTTGCTGCTGGTGTTGAATCAGACAAAATAATGACGCCCGCCCGACGGTCAGGGCGGAAACGAAATCAGCAGCTATAACTCATTGGTAATTCTTCGGATATCCATGATGGTTGCTACCCGAGAGACGCTGCGTAGCTGGTTTTATCGCCCCTGGTTTCTGGCGATGATCGCGGCTGTCCTCAGTGCGAGCCTGCTGATCACCGGTGGACTGTTCGTGGCCATGCGCCAGGTCGAGCAAAGCGAAAGCCAGGAAATGAATGCTCAGGGCGAGAGGTTCCTGGCGCGTCTGGAACAACTGTTCGGCCAGTTGCGCGAAAGCCTCGACGACCTCGAAGCCCAACCCTTGCGCAGCTGCGACGACGAGATGATCGCCACGTTGCAGCAAGTGACGTTCAACTATCGCTTCGTCTACGAAGCCGCCTACATGGACGCCTCGCGGATCTGCTCCAACCGTCCGCGCCAGGAAGGCCTGTCGGTGATCCGTCCTCCGGACATCAAAGGTCCGACCTACAGCTACTGGCTGAACACCACCACCGAACCCGATGAAAACCGCGCAGCGCTGATGCTCGGGCGCGGAAACTTTCGCGTGGCCACCTCACGCGGGCACCTGACCGACATGGTCGACCTGTCGCCCGGCAGCAGTCTGTTGGTGGTGCTGGATCACGGGTCCCGCGCAATTCCGGTGCTCGGCGTTCCACAGGCCTGGCCGCCCACCGAGCCTTGGCCGCCGAAAACTCCGGATGCGCTGCAAGTCACCCAGTCGCACCTCATCTACCGCATGCCCACCGACAACCCGGAATACCAACTGGTGCTGATCAGCCCCCGCACGGGCATGCACATTCCGGAGCTGTGGTGGTGGATGGTGCCGTTCTGTCTGGTACTCGGTGCGTTGGTCGGGGTCCTGGTGTTCTGGATCGTCCGCCAGCGCCAGTCGCTGGACGTCGAGTTGCACGGCGCGATTCGTCGGGGCGAATTGCAGGTGCTCTATCAACCGATCTTCGATCTCGACAGCCGCAACTGCGTCGGCGCCGAAGCGCTGCTGCGCTGGCGCCGACCGGACGGCACACTGACCAGTCCCGACCTATTCATCCCGATGGCCGAAAACACCGGGCAGATTCGCCAGATGACCGACTTCGTCCTGCAACGTTTGCTCGAGCAGTTGGGCCAGTTGCTGCGAGCCAACCCGCAGCTGTACATCTCGGTGAACCTGGCCGCCTGCGACGTGATGGTGCCGCGCATCGGCCAGGTCATGGCGCGGCTGCTGACCCTGCATCGGGTGGCGGCGCGGCAGATTGCTTTCGAGGTGACCGAACGCGGCCTGATCGATGTGGTGGTGGCCCGAGAAAACCTGCAAGCGCTGCGGGATGTCGGCCATCAGGTGCTGATCGACGACTTCGGCACCGGCTATTGCAGCCTCGCCTACCTGCAAACCTTGCCAGTGGACTGCCTGAAGATCGACAAGGCCTTCATCGACGCCCTCGGCCATGACGCCGCCAGCAGCGGTGTCGCGCCGCACATCATTCACATGGCTCAGGCGCTGGATCTTAAAGTGATCGCCGAAGGGATCGAATACGAATCCCAGGCCGAGCTGCTGAGCAGCGAAGGGGTGAAGTTCGGTCAGGGCTGGCTGTTCGCCCACGCCTTGAGCGCGGTGCAGTTCATCGAGCTGATTACCCGTGGACGGCGGCTCGCCGGGCGTCGACTCGACGACGAAGCCTAGACCGCTAGCGCCATGTAGAACTGCGTGCCCTGCCCCGGCCGCGAGTAAACGCCCATCCGCCCGCCGTGCAGCTGGACGATTTCCTTGCACAGCGCCAGCCCCAGCCCGGCCCCGCCCTTCTTCCTGCCGACCTGAACGAAAGGTTCGAAGATTCGCCCTTGCTGACCGTAGGCAATCCCTTCGCCGTTGTCTTCGACGCTGATGATCACCCGCTCGCCATGGCGCCGGGCCTGCAAGCGGATCAGCCCGTCGCGCGCCGTATGGCGCAAGGCGTTGTCGATCAAATTGTCGAGGACTCGATCGAGCTGCGCCTGATCCGCCTGCAAGCGTGGCAGCGGGCCTTGCGCTTCGACCTGCAGGGTAACGCCCTTCCGGGCCGCCGAATCGGCGAAACGCAAACGCGCCTGTTCCAGCAGATCCTCGATGGAGCACGGCGCCAGCGTGAGTTTCTGCAAACCACTCTGATAGCGCGAAAAATTCAGCAGATCGTTGATCAACTGCATCAGGCGCTGCATTTCTTCATTAACCGTGTCGAGCAGGTCGGACTCGCGAGACTCCGGAGGGAACTTCGCCCGCTCGCGAAACAGCCCGAACGCCATGTGCATGCCCGTGACCGGCGTGCGCAATTCGTGGGACGCACGCAGCACGAACTCGCTACGCACCCGCTCGAAGGCGCGCTGCTCGGTGACGTCATGCAAGACCATCACCGCGCCGAGGATATGCCCCTGGGTATGGCTGACTGGCGTCAGGCTGTAGGTCAGCAGGCGCGATTCGCCATCGACTTCGATGCTCAAATCTTCCGGCGCCCGCTCTAGCGTGCCACCGCGCAACACCAGTTGCAGTTGTGCATCCAGTTCCGGGCGCTGAAGCGCCGTGCCCAGGCCCTCGCCGAAACGGTCGCTGTCCCAGCCCAGTTGTCGCTGGGCAACCGGGTTCAAGTGCTCCAGACGCCCCTGACGGTCGATCATCAGCAAGCCGTCATCGATGCTGTCGAGTACCGCTTGCAGGCGTTGTTGGCCGGCAAGCAATTCGTCGACGTTGGTCGCCTGATGTTCGCGCAGCGCTTCAGCCATCAGCCCGAAGCGGCGGGTCAGCAGGTTGATCTCCATCGCCGAGGACACCGGCAGGGTCACTTCGAAATTGCCCTGGCCGATGTTGTCCGCCGCTTTGGCCAGTGCCTCGATCGGCGCACCAAAGCGCCGGGCAATGCCTTGGGCTGTAATGAAACCGATGATCAGCACCGCCAGCCCCACCAGCCCGAGCAAACCGGAAATCAGCAGCGCCCGGTCACGGGCAGCGTGCTGGACAGCGTTGATGTTATCCAGCGCGTGTTTGTGCTCGGAGATCAATCCATTGCGCAGCGTGTTGAATCGCTCGCGCAAGTCGCCACCCCCACTCAGGGCGGCGCCCGGATCACGGGACATGTCGAACGCTTCCAGGAAGGTCAGGTAATCGCTCTTTGCCTGGCTGAAGCCATATTGGCGATTGTCATTTTTCTGCTCTTGGGCGATGCCCTCGTCGAGCAATTCAAAATAACGTTGCTTGGATGCTTCGAACGCCACGGGGTCGGGCTTTTCGGCGAGCATCATGATCAGTTGATCGCCGAGGGTCTGGCGCAATTTGAGCCCGAGGTCGAGGGTGACGAAGTTGTTGCGGATCAACGCCTCTTGGGTCCCCGCCATCTGCATCACGCTGACCAGCCCGAGCATCAGCCCGAGCAAGGCTACGGTGATCAGCGCGGAAATACTCAGGAACAAGCGGGTCCGCAACTTCATCGCCAGTTTCATCGGCGGATGCTCACAGGTTGTACTGCTTGCGCTTGCGATACAGGGTCGAGGCGTCGATCCCCAGGGTCTTGGCGGCCTGATCGAGGGTTCCGGCAGTCGCCAGTACTGCGCCGATGTGGGCTTTCTCCAACTCATCGAGGCTCAACGCGGCCCCGACCCGTGGCGCGTTGTTCGCCGGTTGTTCGGCCATGCCGAGGTGGCTGATCTCCACGCGCTCCTGCGGGCAAATGATGCTCGCCCGCTCGACCACGTTGCGCAGCTCGCGAATATTGCCGGGCCAGCGATAACCCAGCAGTGCTTCGCGGGCCTCGTCACTGAAGCCCCGGGCCGGGCGCGCGTATTCCTTCACAAAGCGTGCGAGGAAACGGTCGGCCAGGGTCAGGATGTCTTCGGCTCGTTCGCGCAGCGGGGGCAAATGCAGGGTGATGACGTTCAGGCGATAGAGCAAGTCTTCACGGAAACGTCCGTCGCGCACCATGTCTTCGAGATTGAGGTTGGTGGCAGCGAGAATGCGTACATCGGCGCGGCGGGTAACCGGATCCCCTACCCGCTCGTATTCCTTGTCCTGAATGAACCGCAGCAACTTTGGTTGCAATGTCAGGGGAAAATCGCCGATCTCGTCGAGAAAAAGCGTGCCACCATCGGCCTGATTGACGCGGCCCAGAGTACTTTCGCTAGCCCCGGTGAATGCGCCGCGACTGTGACCGAACAGCTCGCTCTCCATCAGTTCAGCGGTCAGCGACGGGCAATTGATGGTGACGCAGGATTTCTTCTCGCGCTTGCTCCAGCCGTGAATGGCTCGGGCCAGCTCACCTTTACCGGTGCCGGACTCACCGAGGATCAGGATGTTGGCGTCGGTGCTCGCCACCTGCCGCGCAGTTTCCAGTACGACTTTCATCGCCGGGCTGTGGGAATCGAGACCGTCCTTGGGTTTGCGGATCTCGCCTTCGAGGGCTTCCAGACGCGCCGAAAGCTGACGTACTTCGAGCTGCTTGGCGGTCGCCAGGCGCAATTGATCCGGGCTGCACGGTTTGACCAGATAATCGGCAGCGCCGGCCTGAATGGCATCGACCGCCGTATCGACAGCCGAATGGGCGGTGACGATCACCACCCGCATCCATGGCGCCTGAATGCGCATCTGCGCCAATACATCCAGGCCGTTGTCTTCGCCCAGACGCAAATCGAGGAAGCACAGGTCGAACACCTGACGTTGCAACAGCGCGTCAGCCTGAGCCGCGCTGTTGGCGGTGGCGACGGTATAACCTTCGTCTTCGAGGCAATAACGGAAGGTTCGCAGGATGGCGGATTCATCGTCCACCAGCAGAATGCGGCCTTGGTGCTCAGTGGCTGATTCCATTTTTCCTACGCTCCATAAGTAAATGTCTTGGGTTAGTCCCGGAAAAATCGGGCAAGTTGCATGGTTGATTCTGATCGATTCCAGTCATAGCAGGGTAGCTCTCTCCTGCCCTCACGGCTAATTCACTGATTTTGTTGATCTTTTAAACATCGCACAGTTTCCAGACGGTTTCCTGCCTCCTTTTCTGACATCCGCACCCTGCTCTCAATTCAAAAAGAATGATTTCTCCTACGAAATAATCGTGCATTACGCACGACCCTGCGCGGCTCATCGTGCAGGATGCGTCGTAAGGAATTTTCGCTACATCTGTAAATATTTGATTTTATTGATTTTTTTTAAACAAAAAAGCTGGCATGCAGGCTGCAATACCTTTCACAGCCCGGGCAGAAATGCACTGCCCCAACCGAATAAGAGTGAGGAACCCAGGATGACTCGCCCACGTGCCGCCCAAATGCGTATCTCGCCACTGCACTTGCAGCAGGCCCTATTTGGCGCACTTGCGCTGTTGATCACGCTGATCGCCTGCCAGCAGTACCTGCACTGGGAGCAGAGTCAGCAACCTGAGCCACTGATCTCGATGCAACACGCGACGCAAACGCACTTCAGCGCCGTCAGCAGCAGCCAGGCGGACAACGGCGCGATGCGCATGATGGACGTCGACCAACCACAGCCACTGGGTGACATGCCCCGTGAAGAACGCTGGGTTTTCTGATCAACGAATCTGGGCGCCCCCGCGCCGAGACCGGCAACACCCCTAAATAGAAACAAGGAGAATCACCATGTTGAGCTGGGCAATCACATTCCTGATCATTGCCATCATCGCTGCAGTACTGGGCTTCGGTGGTATCGCGGGCACCGCCACGGGTATCGCCAAGATTCTCTTTGTCGTTTTCCTGGTGATGTTCATCGCTTCCTTCTTCTTTGGCCGTCGCGGTCGAGGTTGAACATGAAGGGTTTAAAGACACTGGCAGCCGCCCTGCTTCTGGGCGGTAGTGCCATGGCGATGGCGGCCAATGACGGCCAGGCGCGGGTCAACGAGCTGTTGAGTTCCGACCCGCAATACAGGGAAACCTGGGAAGGCGTGGTGAAGAAGGAAGAACGCCTGCCGGAATGGGTGATGAACCTCTCCGGCGCGCCGGATCAGCAGATGAACGCCGTGACTGAAGATGGCGATCAGTATCTGGTGGGGCCGCTCTGCGAGTCGCAGGACAAATGCCTCAACCACCGCCTGATAGTCGCTTTCAGCTTCGACAAGAAACACGCTTACGCCATGCTGGTCGATGTGCCCGAAGGACTGCCGGCCGACAAGTCGCCAACGCGACATGCCACCTACCGCTTCCTCGGCAAGCCCGACCAGGGCATGCAGGATCTGTTGATGGAAACGCTGAAGAAAGATCCGAACTGGTATTGAACATGAGGGCAGCCGAGAGGCTGTCCTCTATTGCACCCGCCCGAGGAAGGCCGGTGCATGACCAAGGGGCCGGGACGTTTTGACTGTTGCAGGGTCGGAGTGACCTACGGGTACAGGGAGTGCCTGCGATGAGGGCCGGGTCAGGGTAAAAGCTGCGACGCAAGTTCGCCAATCGGAGCGGTTCGACGGACTTGCGCTGGGCTTTCAACGTGACAAAGCGTTGATCCAGAGCGTTCTGCTCGTCTTTTTTATCGCTCACACTGCGTGCGAAAGCATTTCGCGGTGTTTCGTCGCGACCGTATATCGAGAAAGAGTCAATCAAGTAAGTCGGACATTTAGATTCCGAACGTAGGCTTTTTCCTAAATTTTTTGTCGAAATCACTCGTTCAAAAAATAACCAACCTACGCTGTAATGGCCGGTTCACGGCACTTATGCCTGCCGAAATGTCGTATTCGAACCGGTTGGGACGCCAGTTTCATTTAAAAAAGCTCATGCCGATTCGGCATAGGGTAGGCGTTTACGGCATTAGACGGCGCAACCTTGCATCGGAATAGTTGCGCCTTTTTTCGCCTGCCGGAGAGCCGTAAACACGCGCTTCGGGGCACCTTATACGGAGGCAGATGCACAGACTTTTCCGCTGATGAGCGTTCCAGTTCCTGCATGTGCCTGAGTCAAACGCAAGTAAGGGTAAAGATAATGAAGAAGGCAAAGCTTAGCCTCGCCTGGCAGATCCTCATCGGTCTGGTGTTGGGGATTGCAATCGGTGCGTTGCTCAACCATTTCAGTGCCGAGAAGGCCTGGTGGATCAGCAACGTCCTGCAACCGGCAGGCGATATCTTTATCCGTCTGATCAAGATGATCGTGATCCCGATCGTCATCTCTTCCCTGATCGTCGGCATCGCCGGCGTGGGCGACGCCAAGAAGCTCGGGCGTATCGGCCTGAAGACCATCATCTACTTCGAAATCGTCACCACCATTGCCATCGTCGTCGGCCTGCTGCTGGCCAACCTGTTCCATCCGGGTGCCGGCATCGACATGAGCACTCTGGGCACTGTGGACATCTCCAAGTACCAGGCGACCGCCGCCGAAGTGCAGCATGAACACGCGTTCATCGAGACCATCCTCAACCTGATCCCGTCGAACATCTTCGCGGCCATGGCCCGCGGCGAGATGCTGCCGATCATCTTCTTCTCCGTGCTGTTCGGCCTCGGTCTGTCGAGCCTGCAGTCGGATCTGCGCGAGCCGCTGGTAAAGATGTTCCAGGGCGTGTCGGAAAGCATGTTCAAAGTCACCCACATGATCATGAACTACGCGCCAATCGGTGTGTTCGCCCTGATCGCGGTGACCGTGGCCAACTTCGGTTTTGCCTCGCTGCTGCCGCTGGCAAAACTGGTGATCCTGGTTTACGTCGCCATCGCCTTCTTCGCCTTCGTGGTGCTGGGCCTGATCGCCAAGATGTTCGGTTTCTCGGTGATCAAGCTGATGCGCATCTTCAAGGATGAACTGGTGCTGGCTTACTCCACCGCTTCCTCGGAAACCGTGCTGCCACGCGTGATCGAGAAGATGGAAGCCTATGGCGCACCGAAAGCCATCTGCAGCTTCGTGGTACCGACCGGCTACTCGTTCAACCTCGACGGTTCGACCCTGTACCAGTCCATCGCGGCGATCTTCATTGCCCAGCTGTACGGCATCGACCTGTCGATCAGCCAGCAACTGCTGCTGGTTCTGACCCTGATGGTCACCTCCAAAGGCATCGCCGGTGTACCGGGCGTGTCCTTCGTGGTGCTGCTGGCCACTCTGGGCAGCGTCGGCATTCCGCTGGAAGGCCTGGCCTTCATCGCCGGTGTCGACCGTGTGATGGACATGGCCCGTACCGCTCTGAACGTGATCGGTAACGCCCTCGCCGTACTGGTCATCGCTCGTTGGGAAGGCATGTACGACGACGCCAAGGGCCAGCGCTACTGGAACTCGCTGCCGCACTGGCGCAGCAAGGAAAAACTGCCGGCCGGTGACGTTTCGAAAAACTGATCCCCGCCCGCAAGGCACGCTGCCAAACCCCGGAGAAATCCGGGGTTTGTCGTTTCTGGCGACCCCGCTATCATTCGCCGCATCTTCCGGGGGATTTGACTGATGCTTAATGGCCTGTGGCTTGGCTTCTTCATCGTGGCAGCCGTTTCGGCACTGGGGCAATGGCTGATCGGCGGCAACGCCGGGATCTTCGCGGCGATGGTGGAAAGCATTTTTGCCATGGCCAAGCTGTCGGTCGAAGTCATGGTGCTGCTGTTCGGCACGCTGACCCTGTGGCTGGGCTTTCTGCGGATCGCCGAGAAAGCCGGGATCGTCGAGTGGCTGGCCAAAGTGCTCGGGCCACTGTTCCTGCGGCTGATGCCGGAGGTGCCGGCAGGGCACCCGGCGCTGGGCCTGATCACCCTGAACTTCGCGGCCAACGGCCTGGGCCTGGATAACGCCGCCACACCAATCGGCCTCAAGGCCATGAAGGCGCTGCAAGAGCTCAACCCCAGCTCGACCATCGCCAGCAACGCGCAGATCCTGTTTCTGGTGCTCAACGCCTCGTCCCTGACCCTGCTGCCGGTGACGATCTTCATGTACCGCGCCCAGCAAGGCGCGCCCGACCCGACGCTGGTGTTCCTGCCGATCCTGCTGGCCACCAGTTGCTCGACCATCGTCGGTTTCCTGTCGGTGGCGTTCATGCAGCGTCTGCGTGTGTGGGACCCGGTGGTGCTGGCTTACCTGATCCCCGGCGCGCTGATCCTCGGCGGCTTCATGGCGTTGCTCGCGACGATGTCGGCCACTGCGCTGGCGGGCTTGTCGTCGATCCTCGGCAACCTGACGCTGTTCGGCCTGATCATGCTGTTCCTGGTGATCGGCGCGTTGCGCAAGGTGAAGGTTTACGAGGCGTTCGTCGAAGGGGCGAAGGAAGGTTTCGACGTTGCCAAGAACCTGCTGCCGTATCTGGTGGCGATGCTTTGCGCGATCGGCGTATTGCGCGCGTCGGGCGCGCTGGATTTCGGCCTCGACGGCATTCGCCATCTGGTGGAGTGGGCAGGGTGGGACACGCGTTTCGTCGATGCGCTGCCGACCGCGATGGTCAAACCGTTCTCCGGCAGCGCCGCCCGGGCGATGCTGATCGAAACGATGAAGACCTCGGGCGTGGACAGCTTCCCGGCGCTGGTGGCGGCGACGGTGCAAGGCAGTACCGAAACCACGTTCTACGTATTGGCGGTGTACTTCGGCGCGGTGGGCATCCAGCGCGCCCGGCACGCCGTGGGTTGCGCGCTGCTGGCCGAACTCGCGGGCGTGCTCGGCGCTATCGGCGTCTGCTACTGGTTCTTCGGCTGATTGAAAACCCTGTGGGAGCGGGCTTGCCCGCGAAGAGGGCCGCACATCCAGAATTTCTGGTGACTGACACACCGCCATCGCGGGCAAGCCCGCTCCCACAGGGGCTACGGTGAATCAGCGTTTTGCGGGGGCAAATTTCTGGCCCTGTTCGACGGCCCACGCCACAACCTTCGCGGTGAGCCGATCACTGGCCTGTCCAAACCCGACCACCACCGCCGGCACCTGCACATCACTCAACGGCTGACGCTCTTCGAAGCGGCGGCTGGCGAGAATCTTCTGGTCGTATCCGCGCACCAGCAATGCATCGACCCGCACCACGACGCTGGCCTGATTGCCCTGGTACTCGGTCTGAAACGCCTGCAAGCTGCCGCCCAGCTCCAGATCCGCAGCAAAATTGCTGTCATCGGTACTGAGCAACGTCACCCGACCATCACGCGCAAAACCATCCAGCAACCGATTACGCACCAGCACCGGCGCCGGATCGCTCCAGCGCGAAGCCTTATAGGTGCTGATCACGTCACCCTGAGGAATTACCGCGATGCCCGGCCGGTTGAGCGCTTCGCTGGCCTGCAGTTTGTTCAGACGCAGCGACCAGTGCTGAGCCGCCGCCGAACCGGCCGAGGCGGGCGCCTGTGCCGCCGGCAAGCGGTAGACGTCCAGCGGCTCGGACTTGGGCAGGATCGAGCACGCACTGATCAGCGTGAAGCCGGCGAGGAGGGCGAGGCGAGTCAGCTTCATGGCGTGAACTCCTTGTTCTTGTCACTGCCCAGCAGGTAACCGCTGGGGTTGGCCTCCAGGCGTTGGGAAATGGCGCGCAGCGAGTTCAGGGTTTCACGCAGTTCGCGGATCGCCGGTGCCAGACCGTTGAGGCCCTGCATGCCGCTGTCGAGGGAGTTCTGGTTCTTGCTCAACAGGCCGTTGATGGTGGCGCTGCTTTGCTCCAGGGATTTCATCGCCTGTTCGGCACTGCCCAGGGCCTGCTTGCCCTGATCGTTGAGCAAGCCATTGGCGTTGCGCATCAGCGCCGAAGTCTGTTCGAGCATGTTGCCGGCCTGTTTGCCGACCGTCGCCAGTTGCTGCATGGCCTGACGCAAATCACCGCGCTGATCGTTGATCGAACCGGTGGTCTGCTCCAGATGCTCCAGGGTTTTGCTCACGCGCTCGATGTTGTCGGCGGAGAACATCTGATTGGCGTTGTTCAGCAGCGTGCTGACCCCGCTCATCAGGTCGTTGCTGTCATTGAGCAACCGCGAGATGGGTGAGGGCGAGGCGACGATGGTCGGCAGATTTCCGTCATGGCCCTTGAGTTTCGGGCTCTCTGGCGTGCCGCCGCTGAGCTGGATGATCGAGGTGCCGGTGATCCCGGCCAGGGCCAGTTTGGCCTGGGTGTCTTCCTTGACCGGCGTATCACCTGCCAGACGAATCCGCGCCAGCACCCGGCGCGGGTCCTTCGGGTCGAGGCGCAGGCTGACCACATCGCCGACCTTGATCCCGCTGTACTGCACCGGGCTGCCCCGGGACAGGCCGCTGACCGCTTCGTTGAAGACGATTTCGTAATCCTTGAACTCGGTGTCGACGCTGGACTTGGCCAGCCACAGACCGAAGAGCAGGGCGCCCGCCACCACAATCACCGTGAACAGGCCGATCAATACATGATGGGCTCGGGTTTCCATGTCAGACCTCGTTGAGCTGTTTGGCGGCGTCCAGCGCCGAGCGGCCGCGAGGGCCGTGGAAATATTCGTGAATCCACGCGTCGTCGGTTTCCGAGACCACGTCGATGGGACCGGCCACCAGCACCTTCTTCTGCGCCAGTACCGCGACGCGGTCGGTGATGGTGTAGAGCGTGTCGAGGTCGTGGGTCACCAGAAACACGCTCAGGCCCAGCGCGTCGCGCAGGGTCAGGATCAATTGGTCGAACTGCGCCGCGCCAATCGGATCGAGGCCGGCGGTGGGTTCGTCGAGAAACAGGATGTCCGGGTCCAGCGCCAGCGCCCGGGCCAGTGCCGCGCGCTTGATCATGCCGCCAGAGAGCGAGGCAGGGTACTTGTCCGCCGCCGACAGCGGCAGCCCGGCCAGCGCCAGCTTCACCGCCGCCAGATGCTCGGCGTCGTCACGGCTCAGGCCGGCGTGTTCGATCAGGGGCAGGGCGACGTTCTCGGTCACCGTCAGCGACGAGAACAGCGCGCCTTTCTGGAACAGCACGCCAAAGCGCCGCTCGACCAGCGACCGTTCGTGCTCGGACAGGCTCGGCAGGTTCTGGCCGAACACTTTCACGTTGCCTTCGCTGGGCCGGCGCAGACCGACGATGCTGCGCAACAGCACCGACTTACCGCTGCCGGAACCGCCGACCACGGCGAGGATTTCGCCTTTGTACAAGTCCAGGTCGAGGTTCTCGTGCACGCTCTGGCTGCCGAAGCGATTGCACAGGCCACGGACTTCGATCACCGCCTCGGACGGCACACGGGGTAGACGACTCACCAGCCCATCTCCATGAAGAACAGCGCGGCGACCGCATCGAGCACGATCACCACGAAGATCGATTGCACCACGCTCGAGGTGGTGTGGGCGCCGACCGATTCGGCGCTGCCACTGACCTTGAAGCCTTCCAGACAACCGATGGCGGCAATCAGGAACGCGAAGATCGGGGCTTTGACCAGACCCACCAGGAAATGTTGAATCCCTATGTCGCTTTGCAGCAGCGACAGGAACATCGCCGGCGAAATATCCAGCGACACGGCGCAGACCACGGCGCCACCGATGATCCCGCAGATCATCGCGAGGAAGGTCAGCATCGGCAGGGCCACAAGCAAGGCCAGTACCCGCGGCACCACCAGCAATTCCATGGGGTCGAGGCCGAGGGTGCGGATTGCGTCGATTTCCTCGTTGGCCTTCATCGAACCGATCTGTGCGGTAAAGGCACTGGCGGTGCGGCCGGCCATCAGGATCGCCGTGAGCAACACGCCGAATTCGCGCAGGAAGGCGAAGCCCACCAGATCCACGGTGAACACGCTGGCACCGAAACTGGCCAGCACTGTCGCCCCGAGGAACGCCACCACCGCGCCCACCAGAAAGGTCAGCAAAGCGACGATGGGCGCAGCATCGAGGCCGGTCTGTTCGATGTGCGCGATCATCGGCGTGATCCGCCAGCGCTTGGGGCGGAACAGGCTGCGGGCGATGGTTTCGAGGATCAGGCCGACGAAGCCGAGCAGTTGCAGGGTGTCTTGCCAGACGGTGTCGACGGCGCGGCCGATTCGGGTCAGCAGTTGCACGCTGACGCTGATTTCCGGTTCCTTGATCGGCACACAGAAATCGGTCAGCGAGCGATACACGGTTTGCAGCAACGCGCGGTCGGCGCTGGAAATCGTGCAGTCAGGGTGTTCGGCGGATTTGCCCAGCCGCTCGGAGCCGAGCAATTCGACGAGCAGCGACGCACCGGCGGTGTCGAGGGCGCCGAGGCCGTTTAGATCGATGGGGGTGTTGGCGTCGTACTGGCCGTGGAGCGTTTCGCTCAGTTGCTTGAGGTCGGCGTAATGGGCAAGCGTCCAGTCCCCGGTAATCCGCAGGCGGGCAGGGGTGATCGAGGTGTCCAGGCGGGCACTGCCGGTCATTGGGCTGCTGGTCATAAGCTCCGTGCTTGTTCGGCTAAATACGCTGGCATACGTAATAGCACGAACCCGATTACTTTTCTTTGGTCGGTGTGCTGTCCGTGACCTCGAAGCGCAGCACGCCAATCACCTGACCGTCCTCGGTCAACACCCTAACCTGCCACTTGCCCGCCGGGTTGCCGGGGAAGTTCTGCTTGTGGGTCCAGGCCCGGTAGCCTTCCTTGCGCCCGCCGTGGATGTCGAGGGCGATGCGGTCGACTTCTTTACCGTTGAACTGCCAGACGTGATAAATCCGCTCATCGAGCCCGCGCGGCGCGTTGATCGCGGTGTAGGCATAGAGCCCGCCGCCACGGATCTGCTCGGCGCTGACTTCCTTGAGGCTGGCGCCCGGAACCCGGTCCTGCACCTGAGTGCTGATCGCCACGTCGGTCATCCACAGCGTTGCCGGCGGCACCCACGAACGCAGAACCCAGCCCACACCGCCGATCCCGATGGTGATGCTGAGGATCGCCAGCGCGTTGCGCACGGTACGGATCGGGAAGATCGACGCCAGGCTCGGAAACGACAACACCACCGCAATCCCCAGCGCCCATTTGAAGCTCTGCGAGGTGGTCAGATGCATGATCACCGGCAGCGCCGTGAGCAGGGCGGCGAACAGGGTCAGGGTGTGCAGCGCGAGGAACGCCCAGCGCCGTGGCGCCAGCCACTTGTAGTAGAGCGGGTCGATGATCGAGATCAGCGCCGCGATGCACAACAACCCGGTGAAAAACAGCTGGCCGCTGTTCCAGGTGGTGGTGATAAAGAAGAACGGCAGGACGAAAAACAGGCTTTCCTGGTGGATCATCTGCGTCGCGTAACGCAGCAGCGGCTGAGGGATTTCCCGTTTGAAGATCCGCGTGAAGAGCTGGGTGAGGCTGTTTTCCAGCATCAGCCAGATCCAGCTCAGCAGCATGATCGTGGTGATCCAGCTCGCCAGCCCCTGTTGCCGGTCGACCAGAATGAAGCTGCCGACCCCGGAGATGAAACCGCCGAGCGCAATGACCCCGGGGTAGCGCTTCATCAGTTCGAGAATGCGCTGGATCAGAAGGGTCAATTTAGACATTTGGGCGGTTCACGACAGTCGAGGAAAAAAACCTCGACAGATTACCGCCCGCCGGGCCGCGTGGCGAGGCTGCCGGTCAGTCCGGATGCACGGATTTTCTCCGATGCAGGCGCCAGCCCAGCAGGATCAGCAGCAGAACACCGAGCCCGCCCGCCAGCATCCACAACACCTGATCGTCGCTGAGCAACGGTTTCTCGATTCGCAGATACCCCGGTTGCAGCAACAACTCGCGCATGGCCTTGTTCGCCGCCTCCAGCGTCACGCCTTGCAGCTCCCGCGCAGGATTGGCAAACCGCCCATCCTCGTAGTCGCCCAGGGCGCTCCAGTAATAGTCGGCCATGGCGCTGTTGCCTTGCACGGCCCAGGCCTGATGGGCGATGGCGGCTTGTTTCAAGCGGTTGAAGGTGTCGGCGTCGAGGCCGTTTTTCAGCAGATCGGCCTTGAGGTCTTCCAGCACTTGTTCGGCTTCAGCAATGTCGCCGCGATCCAGATCGGCGTTGAGGCTCATGAAGCCGACACCGCCGAACACCTCGCGCTCGGCCCACGGCCCGTAGGACAAACCGTGGTTCAGGCGCAATTGGCGATACAGCGCCCACTCCAGGTATTCCTTGAGCAAGTCGAAGGTTTCGTCGTACTGATCGTCCAGCACCGGCTCCGGCACCAGCCAGTGCAGCTTGGCGCTGTTGCCAATGAAGCCGCGAGTGATCGTGCGTTCGTGTGCGGCGCTGGAGCGGATGTCCGGCAACGGACGGTGTTCGCTCGGATCGACCGCTTCCAGCGCACCCCACGCCCGCTCCAGATAGGCCGGCAGCAGTTTGTCGAGGTCACCGACGACGATCAGGGTCATGTTGTTCGGCGCGTACCAGGCCTTGCGCACCTTCTCCAGCTGCTCGCGGGTCAGACCATCGACCTCGGCCCGCTGCGGGCATTTCAGGCCCAGCTCGACTGCCAGTTGATTGCTCGCGGTGTGGCCGAGATCCTGCCGGTCGAGAAAGCGTTGCAGTCGGGTGTAATGGCCGCCGTCCTCACGCTCGACCACGCGTTTGGCGGCGTTGATCGCGTTGTCGTCGAAGCGGGTCTGGGTCAGCAGATCCAGCAGCAGGTCGAGGACCTTGCGCTGGTTTTTCGCCGGGGCTTCGATGACGAAGGTGGTGTCGGCGTTGCTGGTGAAGGCGTTCCAGTCACCGCCTAGGGCCTGCATGCGTTCTTCGAGGCCACCTTCGCCGGTGGCGTCGATGCCGCTGAACAGCAGGTGCTCGAGCAGGTGCGGCAGCTCCTTTTCATTGCAGTCGAAATCGTCGAGACCGACGCCGATCACCAAGCGGATCGCCACGTGCCCACGCTCGGTGCCGGGCTTGAGCAGCAGTTGCAAACCGTTGGGCAGCGCATAGCCTTCGACCTGAAAACGATCCAGGGCGAAGGCGGGCAGGGAACCGAGCAGCAGACAGGCGAACAACAGGCAACGCATAACGAGCTTCCATACGGCTGAATTGGAGATCCGTGTCGTCAGTCCGGCCGCGAGGCCGAACCTTGAGTTACTGACTGACCACAACCCCAGACGTTCAAGGCGAATGCGTGATGTCCGCCATATCGTCCGCCGCCAGCGCGCCGGTATCGGAAGTTTCCAGCACCACGTAGGCGCTGCTGCAGAACAACGAGTTCAGGCGTTTCATGTCGGCAATCAACTCCAGGTGCAACGAACTGGTCTCGATACTCTGCACGATCTTACGTTGCAACCGGCTGACGTGGGCATGGGCCAGACGCCGTTCCTGTGCGCGAAAGCGACGTTTCTCGCGCAGCAGCTGGCGGGCGCTTTCCTTGTCGCCGCTGAGGAACACCGACAGCCCCAGCCGCAGGTTGGCGATCAATTGCTGGTGCAGGCCGGCCAGTTCTTCCAGCCCGTCTTCGGAAAACGACCGGCGTTGCGAAGTCTTCTGCTGCTGCACTTTGCGCAGCATGCGTTCGATCAGGTCGCTGGCCAGTTTGAGGTTGATCGCCAGTTCGATGATCTCCGCCCAGCGCCGACTGTCCTGCTCGCCGAGATCTTCGCGGGGCATCTGCGCCAGGTACAGCTTGATCGCGCTGTAAAGCGCTTCGACGTCATCGGTCAGCTTGCGCATTTCCTGGGTGACGGCGGTCTGTTTGCCCCGCAGCACGTCGAGGGTCGCGTCGAGCATGTTGTCGATCAGGTCGCCCATGCGCAGGGTTTCCCGGGCGGCGTTGGCCAGTGCAAGGCTCGGCGTGACCAGCGCGGTGGCGTCGAGGTGACGCGGCTTGGCGGTGCCGTTGACCTCCGGGCGCTCCGGCAGCAGCCAGGCGCAAAGCCGCGCCATCGGCCCGACGCTCGGCAGCAGGATCAGGCAGCGCGCGGTGTTGTAGAGCAGGTGGAAGCCGATGACCATTTCCTGCGGGCTGAAATCCAGGCTGTCGATCCAGTGCACCAGCGGGTCGAGCACCGGAATGATCAGCAACAGCCCGATCAGCTTGTAGAGCAGACTGCCCAGCGCCACCTGCCGGCCCGCGGCGTTCTGCATGCTGGTGCTCATGAATGCCAGCACGCCGCTGCCGATGTTGGCGCCGATCACCAGACCGATCGCCACCGGCAGACTGATCACCGCAGCGCCGGCGAGCGTGGCAGTCAGCAGCACGGCCGCCAGACTGGAGTAGGAAATCATCGCGAACAGCGCACCGACCAGGGCGTCGAGCAGGATATCGCCGGTCAGCGAGGCGAAAATCACCTTCACCCCTTGGGCATGGGTGATCGGCGCAGCGGCCTCGACGATCAGTTGCAGCGCCAGAATGATCAGCCCCAGCCCGATGGCCACGCGGCCCATCTGCCCGAGCCGCGTCTGCTTGCGCGACAGAAAGAAAATCACCCCGAGAAAAATCAGCAGCGGCGACAGCCACGACAGGTCGAACGTCAGCACCCGCGCCATCAGCGCCGTACCAACGTCGGCGCCAAGCATGGTGGCCAGGGCCGGGGTCAACGCCATCAGGCCTTGGCCGACGAAGGACGTCACAAGCATGGCGGTGGCGTTGCTGCTCTGCACCATCGCGGTCACGAGGATGCCGGCAACAAAGGCCAGCCAGCGTCTGGACATGTTCTGGCCGATCACGTGGCGCAGATTGGTGCCGTACACCCGCAGGATGCCGGTTCGGACGATGTGCGTGCCCCAGATCAGCAGGGCCACGGCAGAGAGCAGATTGAGCAGGGTTAGCATGCAGACCCCCTGTAATAGCAGCGCCCCAGAGGGGCAAGTTGACGGTACCGCGCAATTTCTACGTTCTGATACTTAAGCTGTAGTTGGCTAACGGTCTGGGCGCCAGCATTGCACAGCTAAAGCGGGGATTGAAACAAAAGTGTCATGAAAAGGGCTTCATGCGCTTCATCGAACATCGCACAAAAACCTTATGGGAACTGACTTGAGGGCCATCGCTTCAGGTCCCACAGTATTTCTAATTTCACAGGATCAATCGCTGAAATGATCTTCGCCCAGCCCGACATCAATCAGATACCTGGCCGTGTCGGGATTTCTTTCGTCGCATCGCGCATAGCATTTGATATGGAGAATCAGACTGTACTTGTGTGGAACCAACAAAATGACGCCATCCAGTTGATCGAAAAGCTTGGCTTGGAGGCGAGATCTGTCTTCCTGAGTTTCAGTTTTGAACCAATCATTCCCTTCAACAGCATCTGGCGACCAACCAGCCTTCTTGAACATCTGTTGAAGATCACCAAGAAGTTTCACCGCTTTCTCAAAGGGCAAGGTTTCCAGCATTGGTGAAGTAGTAAAAGTGGTCGCTTTGAAATCGGACCAGCCAATCGCACCAAATTTTGTCACTGGCAGCGTGAATCCGTGCTGCTTGTCATCGAAGGTAATGATTACAGGACTAGTGATCCATGTAGAACTTGGGTGCGGTGGCGTACTGGGATAAATGGCAGTTTTATCCTTCACGGGAAAAGACGAATCCTGCACCACATCGTCATACGTTTTTCCAATGTGAAAGTTGATTTGGTCCGGGCCGCGGCCGAGATAGAGCGTCAGCGCAATAGCCCCCAGGGCGACTGCAGCCATAACGTATACATTGCGCTTTCGCATCATTTGACGCCCCCGCCAGCCGCAATTTCACGGATGGACTGCTCAAGTTTTGCGCGAGAGGCTGGTTGTTTAAGTAACTCATCAAATTGAGTGGCGGCGCGCAGCACAAACTTCATTCGTTGATCTTTATCTGCAAGGTTGGCTAGCGGATTGCTGCCAAAAGCGACCTTTCGATTGTCTGGAGCTTTGCATTGGCTAGCGAGAGTGAGCTGTATTTCTTCGGCAGCCCCCGGCAATAAACCAGTTACAACAGAAATCACGTCGCCGCCATGTGTGCCCCGCATCAGGAGGGCGAAATGGGTCTCGTCGTACATCGCCGGCTGCAGAATATTGACCTGTTCGTGGAGCGCCATTTTCTCAACGCTACCTGCGATGTTTCCTTGATCAATGGCTTTGAATGTCGAATAGATTTCTTGAGTATCGGCGCCAAAATCCACCTTATCGGAGATTGGCCACATCACATCTTTCACGATCTCGCCCCGGCTCTTCAGGCATTTCTCCATTTCCTTGTACCCCCGCACCATAAAAAACCGGTGCAGCGGATAAACGTCCAGAAACAACGATGTATTACCCAGCGCCAACATCTCATACACATAGTCCAACTGCTGCTGAACCACTGATCGCGGGTTATCGCCGAAGGTGATGTCTTCAGTCGGCAACGGGTTGGCAGCCCGGGCTTTCTCCAGTTCGCGCTCCGCCTCAGGATTGGTCTTGCTGAGCTTGAAACCGAAGCCTTCAAAAATCGTTTCCGATTTGGCGGTACGAAGTTTCTCCTGCGCGGCTTTCTGCGCGGCTATCGCGGTTTGCAGTTTGGTCGCATGGATCAACCCACACCCCACCTGCTTCGAAGCAAACGCCGCCAGCCCCGCCCACTGAAACCGGTTATCCGCCAGCCACAACTGCGCGTACGCCGCGTTGATCTTGCGGTTGCGCGCCTGTGGGTCGGCAATCAGAACGCCGCCCGGGGCGACCCATTCTTCGGCTTCTTTCTGGAAGCGGCGCCACAGGCAGTTGCAGGTCAGCAGCGGGACTTCAACGCGGGTTTTCGGGTTGGGGCCGGTCTTGGTGGTTTCGCGTTTGCAGGCGGGCAGCTCGCAGGTGCTGTCCCAGAGCTTTTTCATGTCCAGGTCGTCGGGGGCGATGCATTGTCCGGTCATGGGTTCTTCCTTGAGGCTCACACTGTCCAGCGCACGACCGCCAGATCAGGCTGGAGGGTCGCGACGCTTTGGGTCATGCCTTGTGCGTTGGTCTGGCCTTTGACGATACGGCCTTCGGCGGTTTCGATTTCGTAGCCTTGTTCGGCGATGGGTTCACCATTGCCGGCGCTGACCGCTTTGAACTCGACCAGTGGCTTGCCAATGATCGGCAACGGCGGGATGAATGGCGCGGGCGTATGGCTGCTGCCAATGATGACGTCCCCTGAACCGCCGACCACCACGCCGCCATGGCTGGCGGTGCTGTCGAGGGTCATGGCGTTCTTGCCGTTGATGAACACGGTCGCGGAGAAGGCACCACTAAGGGCTTGCCCACAGGTGCATGCGTCACCCAGGCGAGCGGCGGCGAGGCCATTGAAGAAGACATCGGGCGAGCCGCTGGCAATCGGGTTGGTGCCGTGGCCAGGAAGCGGGCAGGTGGTCGGATCCGTGACGCGTGCAGCTGGCTTTCCAGACATGTGCATTCCTTGTCATTGTCGAAGCGAGGGGGGACGCTAACCAGCGCAGCCCGGTGCGTCAACCTTCAACGGCTCCCGCGCGTTTCGGCCGGGCAGGAAAAAGGGGCCCGAAGGCCCCTTTGTCATGCTCACTGCGTTCGGGTTACTGACCCGGAATATCCTTGCGCAGCTTCACCGGATCCTGCTGTTTCTTCTTGCGGGCAATCGCGCCGCGCATCTTGATGTTGATCGCTTCGACCGCCAGCGAGAACGCCATGGCGAAGTAGACGTAGCCTTTCGGTACGTGCACGTCGAACGATTCGGCAATCAGCACGGTGCCGACCACCAGCAGGAACGACAGCGCGAGCATTTTCAGCGACGGGTGCTTGTCGATGAACTCGCTGATCTTGCCCGAAGCCAGCATCATCACCAGCACGGCCACGATGATCGCCGCGACCATCACAGGCACATGGGACACCATGCCGACGGCGGTGATCACCGAGTCCAGCGAGAAGACGATGTCGATAATCGCGATCTGGATGATGGTGTAGAGGAAGTTGCCGCCCTTGCCCGAAGGCTCGTCGCCTGCTTCGTCCTCACCTTCCAGCGCGTGGTACATCTCCTGGGAGCTTTTCCACAGCAGGAACAGGCCACCGAAGAACAGGATCAGGTCGCGACCGGAAATGCCCTGACCGAACACTTCGAACAGGTCAGCGGTGAGGCGCATGACCCAGGTGATCGACAGCAGCAACAGGATCCGCGTGATCATGGCCAGGCCAAGACCGAAGATCCGGGTGCGCTGCTGCATGTGTTTGGGCATGCGGCTGACCAGGATCGAAATCATGATGATGTTATCGATGCCCAGAACGATTTCCAGGGCGGTCAGGGTGAAGAAGGCAACCCAGATCTCAGGGTTGGTCAGCCATTCCATGTGTATTCCTTTGAGCGAGTGTTAAACCAGGACGCCAGCAATCAGCTGGCGTCCGGGTGAGTTTGGTGCCGTTACAACGTGCTGAACAGCGGGAAAGTCCCCAACAGCAAGGCTGCGACCAGTATGCACAGGCAGACCAGCACTGCCCATTTCAGGGTGAAACGCTGGTGATCGCCGAACTCGATGCCCGCCAGTGCGACCAGCAGGTATGTCGACGGCACCAGTGGGCTCAGCAGGTGAACCGGCTGACCGACGATCGAGGCACGGGCCATTTCCACTGCGGTGATGCCGTAATGGCTGGCCGCTTCGGACAACACCGGCAACACACCGTAGTAGAACGCGTCGTTCGACATGAAGAACGTGAACGGCATGCTCACCAGCGCCGTGATCACTGCCAGGTATGGGCCGAGGAAATCAGGGATCACTGCCAGCAGGCTTTTCGACATGGCATCGACCATGCCGGTGCCCGACAGGATACCGGTGAAAATGCCCGCCGCGAAGATCAGACTGACCACCGACAGCACGCTGCCGGCGTGGGCCGCAACGCGGTCCTTCTGCATTTGCAGGCAAGGATAGTTGACGATCATGGCAATACTGAACGCCACCATGAACAGCACCGGCAGCGGCAGCAGGCCGGCGATCAGGGTGCACATCAGGGCCAGGGTCAGCAAGCCGTTGAACCAGATCAGCTTCGGACGGCGGGCATCCGGGAATTGCGAGACGCTGATTTCGCTGTGATCGATTTCGTCGCCGATCAGGTGCAACTCACCCAGACGCGCACGCTCACGTTTGCCGTAGAAGTAGGCAATGATCAGGATCGCCACCACACCGGCAGCCATCGCCGGGATCATCGGTACGAAGATGTCCGACGGGTCCACGTGCAGCGCACTCGCGGCACGGGCAGTCGGGCCACCCCATGGGGTCATGTTCATCACGCCGCCGGCGAGGATGATCAGGCCGGCCATGATCCGCGGGCTCATGCCGATGCGGCTGTACAGCGGCAGCATGGCGGCCACGCAGATCATGTAAGTGGTCGCGCCGTCACCATCGAGGGAAACGACGAGCGCCAGTACGGCGGTGCCGACCGAAACTTTCAGCGGGTCGCCCTTGACCAGTTTGAGGATCTTGCGCACGGCCGGGTCGAACAGGCCGGAGTCGATCATCAGGGCAAAATACAGAATCGCGAACATCAGCATCACGCCGGTCGGCGCAAGCTTGGTAATACCTTCGAGCATCATCGGGCCGATCTTCGGGGCGAAACCACCGAACAGAGCGAACAGGATCGGGATGATGATCAGAGCGATCAGCGCAGACAGGCGCTTGGTCATGATCAGGAACATGAACGTGATGACCATGGCGAAGCCAAGGAAAGTCAGCATGGGAATACTCCAGGCGTAGCGCGGCTAGGTAGGTGAGCGGATCGGGTGGATCAGCGCAGAACGGGAAGCACAAGGCGTACGAGCGGAGTGTCAGAAAAAAGGCGTGGGAGGAGGCGGGTTGCAGAGGACATCAGAATCACCATTGTTGTTGTTAATTGGGCCTGTCGTGCGAGCAATCACACGCGTTGGCCAACCGGTCTGTTGCCGGCAGTGGGGGCGATCCTAATCGGGGAACCTTTCAGCTACCTTTCGCGCAAAAAAGCTTTGGGCGAACGGCTAACCGGCGGTCGGATGCGGGCTAGAGTCAATGAACACGGGGAGCGGAGGGCAGGGCGATGACTGATTTGCACAGCGGTGGCTGCCATTGCGGACATATCCGCTATCAGTTCAGCGGAGCGTTGCACGACATCGCCCACTGTCATTGCTCGATCTGTCGAAAGGTCAGCGGCGGCATCGTCATCACCTGGATCACGCTGCCGGCGGCGAACTTCCAGTGGCTGGCGGGGAAACCTTCGCGCTATGACTCGTCGACCAGTTGCGCTCGGTTCTTCTGTCCGAACTGCGGCGCACAACTGGCGCTGGTGACGCTGCTCAGCCCCGAGAGCATCGATCTGACGATTGCCACACTGGATCATCCAGAGCTGGCCGCCGCCGAGCGGCACATCTGGACCGACAGCCAGTTGCCATGGCTGCACCTGGACGAGCATTTGCCCGGCGAGCCCGAAGAAACCATCTGATTAAAAAATAGACAGATCCAGCGGCCGCATCGCGCCCATCCAGATGGCGTGTTCGGTGTGGTCCAGCAAGTCATCGCCGGTGTCCGGGTGCAGGAACACCACCAACCCTTTGCGATTGAGCGCCAGCCACGGCAGCACGTCGCCGATCAACTCCGGGCCGAAGGCCAGCTGGCAGCTCCAGTCCGGGTGCGGACCGACGGGGCGTTCATGTACGCGGCCCATCTTCAATGGAAACAGCGACGCCGCCTGTTCACACAGCGCCCGCGCCTGTTCGATCGTGCTGGCGTCGTAATAAACGTGGGCGTGATAACCCTTGATCGTCTGCATCGCAAACCCTCTGAATCGGTTCGAACCCTCGGCGTTGGCCGTATGTCACACGCCATACAAGGGAAAACAAAAGGGACCTCAGCCATGAAAAATGCCGAAACCCCGGCGGTAAAAGTGGTGCTCTATGGTGCCATGAGTAGCCTGGGCAGTGCGCTGATGGCTGAACTGCTGCACCGCCAGCACGAAGTCATCGCCATCCTCGACGATCTGACAGCACTCGCGCCACGGCCGGGGCTGCGCACCAAAAGCGGCGACCTGCTCGATGCCGAGCGGGTCAATCAGAGCGTGGCCGGCAGCACGGCGGTGATCTGCCTGTTGAATGCGCCGGGCTTGCCGCTCAGCAGCGATCATGTCGAGAAATCCGTGGTGCTGGGGCCAGTGGAACAGGTGCTGGCGGTGGATGCGTTGATCGATGGATTGCAAGCGGCGAACGTCTCGCGCCTGTTTGTCATCGGTGACTTCGAAGCACTGGACGATCCGGAAAACGCCGACCCGCTGCAACGCCACGCCGCCGAGGAAATACGCGAAGCCCTGCAAAGCAGCCCGCTGCACTGGACGCTGGTCAATGCGCCGCGCAGTGTCGCCGGGCTGACGATCGAGCACTTCAGTCAGGTCGGCCGCACGCTTGAACCTGGGTTGGCCGAACCGCTGGAGCGTTTGAACCGGGTGGCGGTAGGGATTGCCGACGAGCTGCGGCTGAATCTGCATCTGCGTCAGCACGTGGATTTTGTTGCGGCTTCCTGATCCGTTACACCGCAATCGACGGCAACGGCAGCCCGGCCAGGGACTCGGCGCTGCTGGCCTGTTCGGCCATCAGCCAATCCACGAAGGTCTGAATCAACGCGCCCCGGCGTTTGCGCTGCGGCAACACCACGTAATAACCAAGGCGCGACAAGGTGGTTTCGGCGATGGGCCGGCACAACAGCCCTTGGGTTAATAAGTTATCCACAAGGTGACGCCAGCCAATGGCCACGCCCTGACCGCCAATCGCCGCTTGAATCAACAAGGTGTAATTGTCGAAGCGCAATTGGCCCGGGGCTGGCGGCGTGCTGATGTTCAACTCGCGGAACAGACCGCTCCAGTCGAACCAGTTGCTGCTGTTTTCCCCGCGCAGGTGCAGCAACGGAAATTCCAGCAATGCCTGAGCAGGCAGGGGCAGAGAGCGATCCTTGAGCAACTGCGGGCTGCACACCGGAAACACTTCTTCGCTGAACAACCAGTGACTTTCACCCTGTTTGAAGCGACCGTCGCCGAACAGCACGGCAACGTCGATATCCGGGCGCAGCATGTTGTGATTGCGCTCGCTGGTGACCAGGCTCACGTCCACCTGTGGATAAGCTTCATGGAAGCGGTGCAGACGCGGCATCAGCCAATACGCGGCAAAGGCGAAATCGGTGGCGACCTGCAACACTTCGTGTTGCTGCTGCGTGCTGATCGCGCTCAATCCTGCGTCGATATTCTGCAAACCGAGGGTAACTTGCTCAAACAGGATCGAGCCGACCTCGGTCAGTTCGATGCCCCGGTAGATCCGATCGAACAGCCGCGTACCGAGCTGTTCCTCCAACCGTTTGATTTGCTGGCTGATGGCCGGTTGCGTCGTGCCGAGCTCCACCGCCGCAGCGGTAAAACTGCGATGACGGGCCGCCGCCTCGAAGGCGCGCAGCAGGTCCAGCGACAAATCACCGAGGGCTTCATACATAAGCTGTGCTTATCCTAGTCATTGTCCGGCGCGGGCTTTACCGGATATTGCGTGGAATCCATGCTCGATCGCAGCAATGTCGCATAAATATTCACTATGGAATGCCGCGATCACATGAAGCGCAAGAACATTCTTTTCATCATGGCCGATCAAATGGCCGCGCCAATGTTGCCGTTCTACGGCTCGTCGCCGATGAAACTGCCGAATCTCAGCCGCCTCGCCGAACAAGGCGTGGTGTTCGATGCCGCGTACTGCAACAGCCCGCTGTGCGCACCGTCGCGTTTCACCCTGGTCAGCGGCCAGTTGCCGAGCAAGATCGGCGCCTACGACAACGCCGCCGATTTCCCCGCCGACATTCCCACCTACGCCCATTACCTGCGCCGTCTCGGCTACCGCACCGCACTCTCGGGCAAGATGCATTTCTGCGGCCCCGATCAACTGCACGGTTACGAAGAGCGCCTGACCAGCGACATCTACCCGGCCGACTATGGCTGGGCGGTGAACTGGGATGAACCCGATGTGCGGCCGAGCTGGTATCACAACATGTCTTCGGTGTTGCAGGCCGGCCCGTGCGTGCGCACCAACCAGCTCGATTTCGACGAAGAGGTGGTGTTCAAGGCTCAGCAATACCTGTTCGACCATATTCGCGAGGACGGCGACCAGCCGTTCTGCCTGACCGTGTCGATGACTCACCCCCACGACCCGTACACGATTCCCAAGGCGTTCTGGGATTTGTACGACGATGCGGATATCCCGCTTCCGACGACGCCGGATCAGCATTCTCTCGATCCGCACTCCCAGCGTTTGCTCAAGGTATACGACCTGTGGGACAAGCCGCTGCCTGTGGATAAAATCCGAGATGCGCGTCGCGCCTATTTCGGTGCTTGCAGCTATATTGACGCCAACGTCGGCAAACTCCTGCAAACCATCGAAGATTGTGGGCTAATGGACGACACCGTCATCGTGTTCTCCGGTGACCATGGCGACATGCTGGGAGAGAAAGGCCTCTGGTACAAAATGCACTGGTACGAAATGGCCGCTCGCGTACCTCTGTTGATAAGTGCACCCGGTCAGTTCAAATCCGGCCGTGTCAGCTCTGCCGTCTCCACCGCCGACCTGTTGCCGACCTTCGTCGAGCTGGCCGGCGGTAGCCTGGAACCGAATCTGCCGCTGGACGGCCGTTCGCTGGTTCCACACCTGCAAGGGCGGGGCGGTCACGATGAGGTGTTCGGCGAATACATGGCCGAAGGCACTGTCAGCCCACTGATGATGATCCGTCGTGGCGCCTTCAAATTTATCTACAGCGAAACCGACCCTTGCCTACTCTTCGATGTGGATAACGATCCACGCGAGCAGGAAGAACTCAGCCAATCACCGCAACATCGCCAACTGTTCAACGATTTTCTTGCTGAAGCACGGGCCAAGTGGGACATACCGGCAATCCACCGCGAAGTCCTCGAAAGCCAGCGCCGCCGGCGCTTCGTCGCCGAGGCGCTGACGATCGGCAAGCTGAAGAGCTGGGATCACCAGCCGCTGGTGGACGCCAGTCAGCAGTACATGCGCAACCACATCGACCTCGATGACCTGGAGCGCAAGGCCCGTTATCCACAACCCTGCCAAAACCAATAATGCTAAGGGGAAGTCCATGGTCAAGTTATCCACAGTCGTGACGGTCAGTCTGCTGGCACTGGGCAGCGCATCCGCGTTCGCCGAGAGCTGCGACACGGTGAAAATGGCCGATCCCGGCTGGAGCGACATCGCCGCGACCAACGCCATCACCGGGTTTCTGCTGGATGGCATGGGCTACAAGGCCAAGGTCGACACCCTCGCGGTGCCGATCACCTTCGGCGGCTTGAAGGACGGGCAGGTCGATGTGTTCCTCGGCAACTGGATGCCGGCGCAGCAGGGCTTCTACGACAAGTTCGTCGCCACCGGCGATGTCACCCAACTGGCGAAGAATCTCGACGGCACCGAATTCACCCTGGCCGTACCGGATTACGTGTGGGATGCGGGTGTGCATAACTTTGCCGACCTGAACAAATACGCGGACAAGTTCGAGCGCAAGATCTACGGCATCGGCTCCGGCGCGCCGGCGAATATCTCGCTGCAAGAGATCATCAAGAAAAACGACTTCGACATGGGCCAGTGGAAGCTGATCGAGTCCAGCGAACAGGCGATGCTGGCCGAAGTCTCGCGGGCGGTGAAGAAACAGAAATTCGTCACCTTCCTCGGCTGGACCCCGCACCCGATGAACGTGCAGCTGAAAATGCATTACCTCAAGGGCGGCGAGAAGTACTTCGGCGACACGGGCAGCGTCTACACCCTGACCCGCAAGGGCTACGCCGAGGCCTGTCCGAATGTGGGTAAATTGCTGACCAATCTTTCGTTCACTCAGGAGATGGAGAACAGCATCATGGCCGAGGTGGTGAACAAGAAGGTCAGCAATGCGGAGGCGGTGAAGGCGTGGATCAAGGCGAATCCGGCGGTGTTGGACAAGTGGCTTGATGGGGTGAAGACGGTGGATGGCAAAGATGCTTTGCCGGCCGTAAAAGCCAAGCTTTGATTGCGGTGTGCTGAAGGTCTGAGTTCGCTTTAGATCTTTTCCCCCCTCACCCCAACCCTCTCCCCCCAAGGGGGGCGAGGGGGAAAGGGAGCCGATCTTCGTATTGTTCAAAACCTGAGTTCGACTGAAGACTTTCAGGTCGATGAATCTCGAACAGACACCTCGGTCAGTTCCCTCTCCCTCCGGGCGGTCCGACGTTTCGGGAGGGCTAGGGTGAGGGGGAAGGATTCAACTGACACACAACGACATCCGAAACCACCCTGTTACCCTTGCACCATTCCCAAAAACCGAGAGGATCCATGGCCCTCCCCAGTCGTCGCTCACTGTTCCCCTTCCTGACCTGGCTGCCCCGGCAGACCCGCGCCAGCGTCGGGCGGGACCTGGTCGTCGGTCTCAGCGGGGCGATTCTCGCGTTGCCCCAGTCGATTGCCTACGCGCTGATCGCCGGTCTCCCACCGGAATACGGCCTCTACGCCGCCATCGTTCCGGTGTTGATCGCCTGCCTGTGGGGCTCGTCGTGGCATCTGATCTGCGGCCCGACGGCGGCGATTTCGATTGTGCTGTTCGCCAGTGTCAGTCCGCTGGCCGTGCCTGCGTCGCAGGACTACATCACTCTGATCCTGCTGCTGACCTTCCTCGCCGGGATTTTCCAGTATTTGCTTGGACTGCTGCGCTTCGGCGCACTGGTGAATTTCGTCTCGCACTCCGTAGTGCTGGGTTTCACCCTCGGCGCGGCGGTGGTGATTGCCATCGGTCAATTGCCGAATCTGCTGGGGCTGGATCTTCCGGCCAAGGCCACGGCACTGGCCAGCCTGATGGATCTGCTGCGCCATCTCGGGGCTGTGGATAAACCGTCGTTGATCCTCGGTGTGGCGACGGTGATGGTCGGTGCGCTGCTCAAACAATGGTTGCCGCGCTGGCCGACGCTGTTGATGACCTTGGTGCTCGGCAGTCTGGTGGTGTGGCTGTGGCCGGCGATGTTCGGCCATGTTCAATTGGTCAGCGCATTTGTCGGACGCTTGCCGCCGTTCAGTGGGTTGCCGCTGGATATGGACCTGATCCTGCGCCTGCTGCCCAGTGCCGTGGCGGTGGGTATGCTCGGGCTGGTCACCAGTCTTTCGATTGCCCGTTCGATTTCTGCACGCTCGCAACAGCTGCTCGACGCCAACCAGGAAGTCCGCGCGCAGGGTCTTTCGAACATTGTCGGGGCGTTCTTTTCGGGATCGTTGTCCGCCGGCTCGTTCACCCGCTCCGGTCTGAGCTATGAGGCCGGGGCCTGCTCGCCGCTGGCCGGGGTGTTCTCGGCGTTGTGGGTGGCGTTGTTCGCGATTTTCGGTGCCGGGCTGATCGCGCACATTCCGATTCCGGCGATGGCCGGCAGCATTCTGTTGATCGCCTGGGGACTGGTGGATCATCGCGCCATTCGCGCGCTGCTGCGGGTCAGCCGGGCGGAATTCGTGGTGATGAGCCTGACCTGCGTCGCCACGTTGCTGCTGGAGTTGCAGACGGCGATCTATGCCGGCGTGCTGGCCTCGCTGTTTTTCTACCTCAAACGCACTTCACAGCCGAGGGTGCAGCATTGGCGCGATGGCGAAGACGATGTATTGCGGGTCGGCGGGTCGATCTTTTTCGGCGCCAGCCACTACCTGCAAGTGCGCCTGCAACGGATGCACGGCGCGCGGGTGGTGATCGAGGCGCAGCAGATCAACTTCATCGACTATTCAGGCGTGGAAATGCTCCATCAGGAAGCCCGGCGTCTGCTGCGCCAGGAACGCAGCCTGACCTTGCGTCAGGCGCGACCGCAGGTGGTGGAGGAATTGCGCAAACTCGAAGGGCCGGAGAAATGCCCGATCCGCTTCGAGGACTGAGGGCGCCTTACAGCGCCAACTGTCGACGCAATTCCGCCAGAACCGGCGCAGTGTCCGGACGCACACCGCGCCACAGGAAGAAAGCTTCGGCCGCCTGCTCGGCCAGCATGCCCAAGCCGTCCATCACCACGCCCGCGCCATGCTCGCTGGCCCAGCGGCAGAACGCGGTCGGTTCCTTGCCGTACATCATGTCGTAGCACAGGGTCTTGCCGGGCTCGATCAGGCTTGGGGCAATTGGCGGCACCTCACCAGTGAGGCTGGCAGACGTAGCGTTGATGATCACGTCCACCGGTTCGCGCAACCAGTCGTAACCACTGGCCGACACCGGCCCCAGATCACAAAACAGTTCGGCCAGTAGCTCGGCCTTGTCCACCGTGCGATTGGCGATGATCACCGAGGCCGGTTTCTCCGCCAGCAACGGCTCCAGCGCACCGCGCACCGCGCCACCGGCGCCGAGCAGCAGAATGCGTTTGCCGGTGAGGCTGAACCCGGCGTTGACCGTCAGGTCCCGTACCAGCCCGGCGCCGTCGGTGTTATCACCGAGCAGGCTACCGTCGGCGAGTTTGCTCAAGGTGTTCACCGCACCCGCGCGCTCGGCGCGGGCGGTCAGGCTGTTGGCCAGGCGATAGGCGTCTTCCTTGAACGGCACAGTCACGTTGGCGCCGCGACCTTCCTGGAAAAACGCAGTGGCGCAGCCGGAAAAATCGTCGAGCGGCGCAAGCAGCGTGCTGTAGTCGAGACTCTGTCCGGTCTGTTCGGCGAACAGTTTATGAATCATCGGCGACTTGCTGTGGCCGATCGGGTTACCGAAAACGACGTAACGATCCATCAGAAATCCTCAGGCCTGGGCCAGCCAGTCGCGGTCTTGCAGGAAGTACTCGGTCAGGCGCGCTTCTTCGCTGCCCGGCTCGGCTTTCCAGTCGTAGGCCCAGCGCACTTGCGGCGGCAGCGACATCAGGATCGACTCGGTGCGCCCGCCCGATTGCAGGCCGAACAGGGTCCCACGGTCGTAAACCAGGTTGAACTCGACGTAACGACCACGGCGGAATTCCTGGAACTCGCGCTGCTTGGCGGTGAACGCATCGTTCTTGCGGCGCTGCACGATCGGCAGGTAAGCGTCGATATATGCATCGCCGATGGCGCGCATGAAGGCGAAGCTGGTGTCGAAGTCCCACTCGTTCAGGTCATCGAAGAACAGGCCGCCGATGCCACGCGGCTCGTGGCGATGCTTGATGTGGAAATAGGTGTCGCACCAGGCCTTGTAGCGCGGGTAGACGTCCGGGCCGAACGGCGCGCAAGCCTGTTCGGCGACGCGGTGCCAGTGGATGCAGTCTTCTTCGTTGCCGTAGTAAGGGGTCAGGTCGAAGCCACCGCCGAACCACCAGACCGGCTCTTCACCTTCCTTCTCGGCGATGAAAAAGCGCACGTTGGCATGGGACGTCGGCACATGCGGGTTGTGCGGGTGAATCACCAGCGACACGCCGAGGGCCTCGAAACCACGTCCGGCCAGCTCCGGCCGATGGGCACTGGCAGACGGTGGCAGGCCACTGCCGAAGACGTGGGAAAAGTTGACGCCGCCCTTTTCGATCACCGAGCCGTTCTCGATCACCCGGGTCCGACCGCCACCGCCGGCCGGACGGGTCCAGGCGTCTTCGACGAAGCGCGTGCCGCCGTCTTCAATTTCCAGCGCGGCGCAGATGCGGTCTTGCAGGTCGAGCAGATAGGCCTTTACGGCGTCGGTGCGGGTCGTCATGGCTTCACCTTGGATCGGGCGGAACTGCGCGGCGCCCCGCGCAAATGGGCGCGTAGCATACCATCGCAAACCGGCACGCCGCAGTTGACGAAGATCAAGCATGAGCGTTCGATAGGGACCTTCCCGAATGACCCAAGGAGTAGGCAGATGGCCAAGCGAATCCAGTTCCGCGCCCACGGCGGCCCCGAAGTGCTCGAGTATGTTGACTATCAACCCGCCGAACCTGGTCCGCAGCAGGTTCGCGTGAGCAACAAGGCCATCGGCCTGAATTTCATCGACACCTACTACCGCAGCGGTCTGTACGCGCCACCGGCCTTGCCGTCGGGCGTGGGGGCGGAAGGCGCCGGTATCGTCGAGGCCGTGGGCAGCGAGGTCACCCGGTTCAAGGTCGGTGACCGCGTGGCTTATGGCAGCGGCCCGCTGGGCGCATACAGCGACGTCCACGTCCTGCCGGAAGCGAATCTGGTGCACCTGCCGGACGCCATCAGCTTCGAAACCGCCGCCGGCGTGATGCTCAAGGGCCTGACCGTGCAGTACCTGCTGCGCCAGACCTACGAGCTCAAGGGTGGCGAAACCATTCTGTTCCACGCCGCGGCCGGCGGCGTTGGCTTGCTCGCCTGCCAATGGGCCAAGGCCCTGGGCGTGAAGCTGATCGGCACCGTCAGCTCGCAAGCGAAAGCCGATCTGGCCAAGGCCCACGGCGCCTGGGAAACCATCGACTACAGCCACGAAAACGTCGCCCAACGTGTGCTGGAGCTGACCGACGGGAAAAAAGTCCCGGTGGTCTACGACGGCGTCGGCAAGGACACCTGGCCGGCTTCGCTGGACAGCGTGGCGCCCCGTGGCCTGTTGGTGAGCTTCGGCAATGCGTCGGGCGCGGTGGACGGCGTGAACCTGGGGATTCTGGCGGCGAAAGGTTCGCTGTACGTTACCCGGCCGACCCTGGCGACCTACGCCAACAACGCCGAGAACCTGCAGCGCATGGCCGACGAGCTGTTCGGGATGATCGCCAGCGGCAAGCTGAAAGTGGATATCAGCCAGCGTTATCCACTGGCTGAAGCGGCGAAAGCGCAAACAGAACTGTCGGCACGGCGCACCACGGGCTCCACTGTCCTGTTGCCCTGACCGCCGATGACCTCTGCACATCTTCATGACAGTGCAGGGGTCTGTTCCAGCGTCACAAAAAACGGCGTCTTGTCGGCCAGGGTGGTTTCGAATTCCTGACGGGCAAGACGTTTCACCTCCAGCCCCAGCACACCGGGCAACCTGAGCAGTGCGCTAGCCTGTCCTTCGACCTGCAACGCATCTTCAATGACGCTTCGTGTGTCGGCTGTCAGTGTGTCCTCAGCGAGGACCAGACGCATGCGTGCACCCTCCGACTGTCGATCAATCTGCACCTGGACATCGGTGGCCTGCAACTGCGGTAAAAGCTGCCGGAGTACGTGCAATACCTGTGACTGAGTGATGAGCGCGCCACCCAGTTTGATCGAAGTCTCGATCCGCCCCTCCAGCGCCAGCACCGGCAGGAAACTGCCACAGGCACACTTGGTTTCTGTGCGCAGGATTTGCCCACGATCCCCGATCCGGTAGCGCAACAGCGGCACGTGATCAGGCAGCAGTGGCGTCAGCAGAAACTCACCGGTTTGCTCTTCAGCCACAGCGTTCAGGGTCAGAGGATCAACCACTTCGAGCAGCATGGCGTCGGCATGCAGATGATAAAAACCGTGCTTCAGATAGGCACACTGAAAACCGATGGGGCCGGTCTCCGTCGAGCTGTAACCCAACGAGCGAATATTGAGCATCGGCCAATCCCGGGCCAACTGGTCGCGCAGCGTTTCACTGCAGGGTTCTCCGATGTAATAAAGCCACTTCAGGCTGCCCGGCCGGGCTACACCGACTTTGACATGGTTGAACAACGCGGCAGCGAAGGAGGGAGTACATATCAACGCATCGGCCTTGTGTGCCTCAATCAGTTCGGCAATGCGTTGCACGCCCATTTGTGAACCGGCAGGCAACAAGCGTGCGCCAACGTGCTGGACGATGGCTGACGCGTATTGAAAGGCTCCCTGCATTTCCCCGGCAGTCAGGCAGTTGATGACCACCTCAGGGCGTTCGTCCGCCGGACCAAACATCCGTGCCCCCAAGTGCACGATTGCAGCGTTGAACGCCCAGGAATGGGTGATCTGTTTGCAACTGCCGGTGCTGCCTCCCGAGGTCAGGGTCAGTCCACCGCCCGGTGCTCGATGAGAAGCGTCACCGAGCGCGGAAAACAGCCCGCCGCCGAACTCGTCTTCCACCGCCAGAACCGGCAGTCGATGCAGATCGGACAAGTTCTGTACTTCCAGGATTCGCGGATACAGTGCACGGAACCACGGCAGAGAACGCGCGTGAGCCAATTTACGAGCAAAGGCGTCGGCCGATACATCCGTTACCGATTCATTGCTCATGGCCGCGCCCTCCCTGACGAATGCCCAGTTCATCGAATCCGCTACGGACGGCGTTCGCCAGAGATTCCAGCTGGCGCTGACTGTGGCTCGCGCTGATGGCCAGACGCAAAATCGCCTCGCCCTTGGCGACCACCGGAAACAGCGCGGTAGTGACCGCCATGCCATGCCGGCGCAAATGCTGCGCCAGGCTGATCGCATCTCTCTCGGCCCCGACGCGGACGAATCGAATGGGGGACGCGACATGGTGATTGCCCATTACTGGCCCCAGCAACCGGTCGATCGTGGCGATATTTTTCCACAGCGCCACCTGCAATTGCCCAAGCTCAGGCGACAAATGAATTTTCCCCGAGGCAACTGCCGCGCCCACCCCGGCAACAGACAGTGGCCCGCCGAACGTATAGGTCGAAGCATGGCGGCGAATCATTTCGGCATCGGCTTCGGTGCGCACAGTGATTGCCCCGCCGGTTGCACCGAACGCCTTGGACAGCGACGACAGGAGAATCAACCGGCCACGATATCGTTCACCCGCCGCATCCAGCGCGTAACCACCTCCGGCGAAACCATGGATCGAGGTACCGTGGGCGTCATCCGCATAGAGATAACCGTCGAAACGCTCCGCCAGTTGCAGCAGGCGATTGACCGGGTACACACCGCGCATCGAGCCAATGCTGTCCGTCAGAATGATGGGTGTATTACCCGCTGCGACGGCCGTTGAACACGCTTCCTCCACCTGTTCTATATCGCTGCAATCACGGCGCTGGATCGGGCCGAATTGCCAGAGAATACCTTGTAGCACTTGCATCGAAGCATGAGCGGAACGGTCGACAATCCAGCAGGGGCCACGACGCATGGGATACGAGGGCATCTCGCCGGAGCCGAGTAGCGGCAGACAGCCAAGGTGCGCACTGCCCACCGAGTTGAAGGTGACCGTATGTCCCTGAAATATCCGGTTCAGCAGTTCATCCAGTTCACACATGGGCGGCAACAGCGCTCGGGTTCGTGCGGCGGCGAACTGCACACCGAAGGACTTCGAGGCGCTGACCGCTCCTTGAATCAAGCGGGGATCACACTCCAGTCCCAGATAAGAGCAGGAAAGAAACTCGGTCAGCCGTTCGCCACTGTCGAGTTCGATCTCTTTCCCTTCACGTTTTGCCAGTTTCAGGCCATTCAGCCCCGCATCGAATAGCTGTTGCTGATCGTCACGCGCCTGCCGGACACGGTTTCTGACCCAATTGACGGTTGGTTGAAAAGTGTTCATCGGGATACCTGCAAAGAGGGTGTGCGGCGATAGACCTGGACATGCCAGAGCTGGGTTCTTTCTCGCGCTATGTCTGCCTGGAACTGATGGGTGATATCGCGGAAGCCTGCGCAATCGGGTCGCACCACATGCAAATGCCCCCGCATGACCACCTGTGCGTTTTCCGACAGGGCCGGTGCCAGGCGCTGCAAAACGTTCTTGCCGGCCGCTTCGGGCATGAAGGACGGCACGTCCGACAGCGATACGAAATCGATGGCTGTTTCCCCGGCAGCACAGTCGAGGATGTCGGCCTGCACCACGCGTAACTCGCACTGCTGAAGCCCCTCGCGGGCACGCCGGAAAATTGCCGGATCGCACTCCAGCGGAAAGCCTTGTGGATAACGCAGCTCACCGAAAAACAGCATTTGCAGGAAAAAGCTCTCCCGGACCACCTGAGTGGTGAACAACGTATGAAAAATTTCCAGATACGCCGCGCGGGAACTGATCCCCAGGTTGTTGGGTGGAAACGCGCCCTTGTACAGCAGCGAATTGAGCACTGCTGCGTTTCCCAGCAAAGCGATCACGGCTTTCCAGCGCTTGAGCGGAAAGCGGTTTCGGTAATACTCCGTTTGCTCCTCAAGCAGGCCGAACTGAAAAATTCCCCGGCCAGCCTTGCCGGTAAGCAGTCCGGTGATCTTCGCCAACCGCTTCAGGGTCTGCTCGAATGCGCCCATGTAAATCGGCGCCTCCCAGTGCCGGGACTGGAACAGCGCGGACAACCAGCGACGATCCGCCGGCGGTAAAACCAGTTGCTGGAAAATGGATTGGCGTTGCGACCTCAGGCTTTCCATTCGATAGCCCATGAACGCCATGAACGACTCGTGATCGGTCTGTTCCAGCAGGGCAAAACGCAATCGGGTAAACGCCAGTTGCGGCGCGCTTATATCGGTACAGGTCATGCGTGACGGAGCGGCGGCCAGCAACGGCAACAACCGGCCGCCGCAACCGGCAATACCCAGCACGTGCCCGGCATGTCTGGGCAGGATCGCGTACTCGAGCGCAGTGTCTTCATCCCCCAGCGTGTAGTTGAGCCGGTCGAAATAGTCAGCCATGTCTGCCTCCAGCCATCTGATCTGAACATCGGCGGGCGGCCTTCATTGGTTGTCCAGGGCGTGGAGGAAGTCGTATCGGGGCGCCAACCCGTTTTTCCAGGCCTCGAACTGCTCGTAAACCGCCTCGAGCATGTTGCCGGTCAGACGCAGGCTGGTTTCCATGACAGTGCTGATCGCATCCCAGTCTTCCTGTCGCTTGCAGGTGCGCTGCAGCATGAGTTTGATTTCATTGAAGTGCTCGATATCAATGTCGGAATGCGCAATAAAGAACGTCAGTTGAGCGGGTTTGAGCTCCAGAACCTCACTCAGATTGTTAATCAACGGATTAATGAACTGGTAAGCGTTCTCTGCCCAATAACTATAACCAAGCCGTTGTAGCGGATTACCGGTAAAGGAAATCCAGTATAAGTAGGCGATCAATACATCTGTTGCCGGAAGTGCAGGTGGAATATCAAAAACTTCATTTTTCAGACCAAGACTCAGGACATCATGCAGTGCCATTTTTTCATGGCCGACTTCTTGTGCCGCATGTTCAAAGCAAAACTTGGCATACACCGGATTATCCGCATGTCGGACTCCGACCAATCCTTGATTTCGCGCATTGTGTGCCGTGTAGTGAAAAGTCTGGATCATGTAGATCGCATATAAGGCTTTTGAAACGCTACCTTCGCGGATGGCATTCACCAACCGCGAACTTTCCAGAATATCGGCCCATGCCTTTTCGATTCGCTCATCAAGCAGGCTTAATTGTTGTTCAAAACTGAGAGGCGAGTTCATCAAGCGGGTTCTCCAATGGGTTGGCAAGCAGGTGGGCAGACTGTTGAAGTGCTGTGAGGATTTGCTGCCATTGAGCCGAGAGCAGCCAGTAATCGCCGCGCTGGCGCTGTTCGATGCGTAGAGCATCGGTGGTGATGGGCGTCAGGCCGAAACGCTGGAACAATCGCCGTTGTGGTGATCGGCAGAGCGCGGTAACCCCTTCATATCCCCGCTTGATCGCCCATTCCGTGGCAGCCGCCAGCAGGCCGTTGATCGACACGGGAAACTGCGTTTGCGAGTGGCTGATCAAGCGGCTGAACTCGACATGGCGCGACAACGTCGTGGCAGGAGACAGTTGCTGTTGCGCCAGTGAAGCCCATTCGAACGGCCCGGGGGTCACTCGCAATACCGCCGTGGGCCTGTCGTGCTGATACAACAAAAAGTGGGTACTGCGCGAGATAATCGCCAGATGTGTTTCAAGTAATCTGGCTTTGGGTGTCAACATGTAGTGTTGCAATCGCAGCCTGAAATGACGGGAAACAAACCGTTCAAACTCTCGTGTATCTGATCCTGCTTCAAGAATAACGATGCGATAGTTTTCATGACGCCTTTTAAAGGTCGCCTGAATCTCCTGAAAATAATCCGTTAATTGCGAATCCCTGATATCCATTTCTTCTCCGCAGCCGTTAACTTTTCGAAGTTTTCTGAGCGCATTGAAATAATGAATGGTTTTAGAAAAATCGCCACTGTGTGGCTTCTGAGAATAACGTCGGAAAAATTACAACAATTGAATACTTACGGATTCATCTGACGTAGAAAGGAAAAAATCGAACCAAAAAAACGAACTATAACTTCAGCCACATGAAGGAAAAGTCGGAGGCATGCGTAGTACCCCTCGCCATGAAAGCCGAGGAGTACTCACGAAATTAACCAGGGGTGGTATCAGGCCGGGCGCACGATATTGCCGGTGGCCAGATCCCGAATCAGGCTCGGGTTCTTGCGACCGCCCAGCGCTCCGCCGAGCACCAGATCGACCTGGCCGCGGAAATACTGCTCGACCCGCAAGCGACTTTTCGCCGCCGGCCGCCCCTGCGGATTCGCCGACGTGGAAATCAACGGCCCCACCAGCGAGCACAGATCCCGCACCTGCGGATGATCGCTGACCCGCAGTGCCACGGTGTCATGCACCCCGGTCACCCACTCCGGCAACAGGTTCTGATGCGGCACCAGCCAGGTATTCGGGCCCGGCCAGGTGCTGGCCATGCGGTCGATCCAGTCCTGGGGGAAATCCTCGAACAGAAAATCGAACTGACGAATGTTGTCGGCGACCAGGATCAACCCTTTGTCCACCGAACGGTTCTTGATCGCCAACAGGCGATCCACCGCTTCTTCATTCCAAGGATCGCACCCCAGCCCCCAGACGGCTTCGGTTGGATAGGCAATCACCGCCCCGGCGCGAATCTCTCGTGCGGCTTGTTGCACACGCCAACTGTTGACCATGAAAAACTCTCCGCAAACAGGTTTCGCGCAGTTTACCGATCTTCAATGTAAAACCTAGCTCACACGCGCAAACCAGCGGCCGTTTTCGCACACCGCACGGCCATCCATCTCCAGTTCGGTCAACGCCGCCAGCACTTTGGGCAGCGCCCAGCCACTGCTGTCCGCCAGGCCCTCGCTGGTGTGCGGCGCGGCGTGCAGCAGACGCAGCAACGGGTTATCCGGATTCGCGGCGGCGGTGGATACCGGTAGATGCTGCCAACCGCGCAAGGCTTCGAGAATGTGCTCGATGGTTTCCACCAGCACCGCCCCATCACGGATCAGTTGATGACAGCCCCGGGCGCCGGGGTGGTGGATCGAACCCGGAATGGCGTACACCTCACGCCCCTGTTCCGCGGCCAGCCGCGCGGTGATCAACGAACCACTGGCGACACTGGCCTCGACCACCAGCACACCGAGGGACAAACCGCTGATGATCCGGTTGCGCCTGGGGAAGTTGCTCGGCGTTGGCCCGACGTCCAGAGGGAATTCCGAAAGCACTGCACTGCCGGACGCAATCATCGCGTCCGCCAACCGCCGGTTGCGCTGTGGATAAAAGTTTTCCAGACCAGTACCGAGCACACCGACCGTTTGCCCGCCGACGTCGACAGCGGCTTGATGCGCCGCCGCATCAATGCCCAGCGCCAGTCCGCTGGTGATGACAAATCCGGCCCCCGCGAGGCTGCGGGAAAACGCAGCGGCAGTGTCCATGCCGGGGCGGGAGGCACGGCGACTGCCGACCATCGCCAGTTGCGGTTTTTCCAGAATCCGTGGGTCGCCAGCGACGAACAGCAAGGGCGGCGGGTCGGGAATCTGCGCCAGCAAGGCCGGGTAATCCGGCTGATCCCACATCAGCAAATGTTGATTCGGACGCTCTAGCCAGCGCAATGCATGGCTGGCGCCGTCGCGAACTTCAGGGCAGCGTCGGGCCTCGGCGCAAGTCGCCGGCAAACCCAGCGAGCGCCAGGCGCTGGCGGGTGCGCTGATCGCCTTCGAGGCCGAGCCGAAGGCTTCGAGCAGTTTGGTGAAACGCTTGGGACCGATCTCCGGCAAGCGGTGCAGGCGCAGGCGCGCTTCCATTTCCGCCGGGGAAACCGGCGAAGAGTCAGGCATCATCATGGATCGTCCTTGATCGTTATAAGGCCCGAACCTTTCGGAACAAGCTGTGGATAACTTTGTTGGTAACTTGTGAAGCCAGCTAAGGATTTCGCACCTTGTCCAGCACCGCGAGCGAGCGCGATGCGTTCAGCACGAGGCCGTAACTGAGTTTGTCGTAGGTGCGGAACACCATCAGCAATCCGGCGCGTTCATCGGGGATTTTCAGCGGCTGACCGGTGATCCGGTCACGTACGGTTTCCCCGGTTTTCATCACCACCAGCACGTTGCCTTCGGTCAGACCGTCGCGTTTGCCCTTGTTCAGCGTTACCACGTCCATCGCGCCGATCTGCGTGACGCCTCGGGGCACATCGATGATCAGGCCGTTGATGTCGGTAGTGGGAGCGCTGGGCATGAAGGTCGAGTTGATCGAACGCTCTTCGCCACTGAACAAGCGGTCGCCGAGGCGCACTTCCTGGGTCGTGCGTTGCAGGGCGAGGGTGGCGACGTCGCCTTCAGTGGCGACGATTTCACCACCGCCGATGTCGTCGGCATTGATCCCCAGAAACTCCTTGCTCTGCGGATCGGTGTAGACCTTGCCCTGGCGGAAGATGCCGTAGACCGGCTGGTTCGGGTCGAAATGACCACGAGCGAAGATCCGGTCGCCGGTGCCGCTGAGCACCCGTTCGGCATCGCCGGCGACGATGTACGGCGCCTTGTCGAAGTCCTCGACCTTGTCGACGATGCGGTTGCTCAGCAGAAAGCTGTTGATGGATTTGAGTGGAATGCTCGGAATCGCCTCGGCCACCGGACTGGTACGGATACGCGGCGACAACTTGATGGTGCCGCGCGACTCGCCGCGATTGACGGTCAGGCGCGGCTGGCCGTTGACGTAACTGAGCGTCAGCGTGTCGCCCGGATAGATCAGGTTGGGGTTTTCGATCTGCGGATTGGCCCGCCACAGCTGCGGCCACTGCCAGGGTTCGCGCAAATATTTACCGGAGATGTCCCAGAGCGTATCCCCCGAAACCACCGTGTATTGCTGTGGAAAACCTTCCTTGAGTTGCACTTGCCCGTGCGCGGTGCCGGCCGAGGCCAGAAACAGCAGGGCGAGTAGTGATTTCCTCATGCGGTGAATCCCTTTATTATGTGCGTTCGCGTGAAACGCCAGAGCCCCCGTGGCTCGCTCCCTGCTCTATGCTGAAAAGCAAGGAGCTACGTTTCACAACGGTAGCCTGCATCTTCGGACCCGCCAGGCCATCGCCCGACTTTACCTCACACGTGCAGCAATCAAGCTTATGGCCATTTTGAACATCCTCGAATTTCCGGACCCGCGTCTGCGCACTATCGCCAAACCTGTGGCTGTAGTGGACGACGAAGTGCGTCAGCTGGTCGATGACATGTTTGAAACAATGTATGAAGCGCCGGGCATCGGCCTTGCCGCGACCCAGGTCAACGTGCACAAACGTATCGTCGTGATGGACCTTTCCGAAGACCGCACCGAACCCCGGGTGTTCATCAACCCCGAGTTCGAATCGCTGACCGACGAAATGGAGCAATACCAGGAAGGCTGCCTTTCGGTACCGGGTTTCTACGAAAACGTCGACCGCCCGCAGAAAGTCAAGATCAAGGCTCTGGACCGCGACGGCAAGCCTTACGAACTGATCGCCGAAGGCCTGCTCGCGGTGTGCATCCAGCACGAATGCGACCACCTCAACGGCAAGTTGTTCGTCGATTACCTGTCCACGCTCAAACGCGACCGGATCAAGAAGAAACTGGAAAAGCAGCACCGCCAGAACGCTTGATGCCCCTCTCCAAAGGCTTGCTGCGGCAAGCCTTTTTCTTTTTATGAGACTCCCCCATGACTGAGCCACTGCGCATCGTTTTTGCCGGTACCCCGGAATTCGCCGCCGAACACCTCAAGGCCCTGCTGGACAGCCCTTACGAGATCGTTGCGGTCTACACCCAGCCGGATCGTCCGGCCGGTCGTGGGCAAAAACTGATGCCGAGCCCGGTCAAACAGCTCGCCCTGGAAAACAATATCCAGGTGTTGCAGCCGCCGACCCTGCGCAACGCTGACGCTCAGGCCGAGCTCGCAGCACTGAAGCCGGATTTGATGGTGGTGGTGGCCTACGGCCTGATCCTGCCGCAAGCGGTGCTGGATATTCCGCGCCTGGGCTGCATCAATAGCCACGCCTCACTGCTGCCACGCTGGCGCGGTGCGGCGCCGATCCAGCGCGCCGTGGAAGCGGGCGATGCCGAAAGCGGCGTGACCGTGATGCGCATGGAGGCCGGCCTCGATACCGGGCCGATGCTACTCAAGGTCGTGACCCCGATCAGCGCCGAAGACACTGGCGGCAGCCTTCACGATCGCCTTGCCGAAATGGGCCCGCCCGCCGTGGTGCAGGCGATTGCCGGTCTGGCCACCGGCACCCTGGAAGGCGAAGTGCAGAACGATGAGCTCGCCACCTATGCGCACAAACTGAACAAGGACGAAGCACGCATCGACTGGAGCCGTCCGGCCGTCGAGCTGGAACGTCTGGTCCGCGCCTTCAATCCATGGCCGATCACTCACAGCACGCTCAACGGCGAAGCGCTGAAAGTGCTGGCGGCGACACTCGCCGAAGGCAAAGGCGCACCGGGCACCATCCTCGGCGCCAGCAAGGACGGCCTGCTTGTCGCCTGTGGCGAGCAGGCGCTGTGCCTGACCCGCCTGCAATTGCCCGGCGGCAAGGCGCTGAACTTCAGCGATCTGTTCAACAGCCGTCGTGAGAAATTCGCCACCGGCATCGTGCTGGGCGCAGCGGTGGACGCGCAATGAACCCGCGTCTGGCCGCCGCCAAGGCACTCGCCGCCGTCCTGAGCGGCAAGGCTTCGCTCAACAGCTCCCTGCCAACGCAACTGGACAAGGTCGAGGATCGCGATCGCGGATTCACCCAGGACCTGGCGTTCGGCACCGCCCGTTGGCAGCCACGCTTGTCGGCACTGGCGGAGAAACTGCTGCAGAAACCGTTCAAGGCTGCCGACGCCGATGTCGAGGCGCTGCTGCTGGTCGGTCTCTATCAACTGCTCTACACCCGCGTTCCGCCGCACGCCGCCATCGGCGAAACCGTCGGTTGCGCCGACAAGCTGAAAAAGCCTTGGGCCAAAGGCTTGCTCAACGCCGTACTGCGCAATGCCCAGCGCGAACATGAGGCGATCTTCGCCGAACTGGAGCGCGATCCGGTGGTGCGCACCGCCCACCCGCGCTGGCTGCAAAAATCCCTCAAGGCCTTCTGGCCTGAACAATGGGAAGCCATTTGCGAGGCCAACAACGCGCATCCGCCGATGATCTTGCGGGTCAACCGTCGTCATCACAGCCGTGACACGTACCTGGGTCTGCTGACTGAAGCCGGGATCGCCGCGCAGCCGTGCACTTTCAGCCGCGACGGCATCGTCCTCGACGCTGCTGCCGACGTGCGCAGCCTGCCGGGCTTCGCCGAAGGCTGGATCAGCGTGCAGGACGAAGCCGCACAACTGGCCGCCGACCTGCTCGACCTCGCTCCGGGCCAGCGAGTGCTGGACGCCTGCTGCGCGCCGGGTGGCAAGACCTGCCACATCCTCGAAGCCGAGCCGGCACTGGCCGGCGTGGTGGCGGTGGACCTGGAAGCCAAGCGTCTGGTGCGGGTGGAGGAAAACCTCGAACGCCTCGGTCTGAACGCCGAACTGATCGCCGCCGACGGCCGCGACACGGCAGCCTGGTGGGACGGCAAGCCGTTCCAGCGCATCCTGCTCGACGCGCCGTGCTCGGCAACCGGGGTGATCCGCCGCCATCCAGACATCAAGCTGACCCGTCAGGCCGACGACATCGTGGCCCTCGCACAACTGCAAGGCGAGTTGCTCGACGCGATGTGGAAAACCCTCGAAGTGGGCGGCATCCTGCTCTACGCCACCTGCTCGACCTTGCCGACCGAGAACACCGAAGTGATCGCCGCGTTTCTTGAGCGTACGCCGGGCGCACGGGAGCTGGACCTGGCCACCGCCGCCGGGATCAAGCAGCCCCATGGTCGCCAATTGCTGGCCCAGCAGGGCGGGCATGACGGGTTCTACTACGCCAAGCTGATCAAGATCGCTGCCGCGCGCGGCTAAACGGATTCAATGGAGTGACTGGATGAAAATCATCATCCTCGGTGCGGGACAGGTCGGCGGTTCGCTGGCTGAACATCTGGCCAGCGAGGCCAACGACATCACGGTGGTCGACACTGACGGCGACCGTCTGCGCGATCTTGGCGATCGCCTCGACATCCGCACCGTGCAGGGCCGTGGCTCGTTGCCGAACATTTTGCGTCAGGCCGGTGCCGACGACGCCGACATGCTGGTCGCAGTGACCAACAGCGACGAAACCAACATGGTGGCCTGCCAGGTCGCCCACACCCTGTTCCACACCCCGACCAAGATTGCCCGGGTGCGCGAAGCGTCCTACCTGACCCGCGAGGAGCAACTGTTTCAGAACGAGGCGATTCCGGTCGACGTGCTGATCAGTCCCGAGCAGGTGGTCACTAATTACATCAAGCGTCTGATCCAGCACCCCGGCGCCTTGCAGGTGATCGATTTCGCCGAAGGCCAGGCGCAACTGGTCGCGGTTCGCGCCTACTACGGCGGGCCATTGGTGGGTCAGCAGCTGCGCCAGTTGCGCGAACACATGCCGAATGTGGAAACCCGAGTGGCGGCGATTTTCCGTCGTGACCGACCGATTCTTCCTCAGGGCGATACGGTGATCGAGGCAGACGACGAAGTCTTCTTCATCGCTGCCCGTGCGAACATTCGCGCAGTGATGAGCGAAATGCGCCGGCTCGACGAAAGCTACAAGCGCATCGTCATCGCCGGCGGCGGGCAGATCGGCGAGCGGCTGGCCGAGGCCATCGAAAGCCGCTACCAGGTGAAGATCATCGAGATGAACCCGGCGCGCTGCCGCTATCTCTCCGACACCCTCGACAGCACCGTGGTGCTACAGGGCAGCGCGTCGGATCGCGATCTGCTGCTGGAAGAGAACATCGCCGACGCGGACATCTTCCTCGCCCTGACCAACGATGACGAAGCCAACATCATGTCGTCGCTGCTGGCCAAGCGTCTGGGCGCGAAGAAGGTGATGACGATCATCAACAACCCGGCCTACGTCGACCTGATCCAGGGCGGCGACATCGACATCGCCATCAGCCCGCAACTGGCGACCATCGGCACCTTGCTGGCCCACGTGCGGCGCGGCGATATCGTCAGCGTGCACTCGTTGCGCCGGGGCGCGGCCGAAGCCATCGAAGCGGTGGCCCATGGTGATTCGAAGTCGAGCAAGGTCATCGGCAAGGCGATCGAAAACATCGCACTGCCTCCGGGCACCACCATCGGCGCGATCATCCGCGATGAAGAAGTGATCATCGCCCACGACGATACGGTGATCGCCGCCGGCGACCATGTGATTCTGTTCCTTGTGGATAAAAAGCATATTCGCGATGTGGAGAAGCTGTTCCACGTGGGCCTGAGTTTCTTCTGACCGACCAAGAGGCGAGACCGATGATCGAATCCCTGGAAAAAATGCTCGCCAAGGGTGTGGATAACTCGCTGCTGCGCTTTGGCCTTGGCAAGGGTTATCTGGATCTGGGGGAGAGCGCGAAGGCGGCAGAACATTTGCAGTGCTGTGTCGGCTTCGATCCGAAGTATTCGGCGGCGTGGAAATTGTTGGGCAAGGCGCATTTGGCGCTGGGTGATCTGGCGTCCGCACGGCAGGCGTGGGAGCAGGGGCTGGAGGCGGCCCGGGCCCATGGCGACAAGCAGGCCGAGAAGGAAATGACGGTGTTTCTGAAGAAGCTCGATCGGCAGAAGCCGTGACGGCTGTGGATAACCCGTTTTGTCAGGTTATCCACAATTGCACATCGCTGATCAGTACCAGCGCGCCTCGCCCGGCGGACGCTTCTTGAAGCGTTTCATGCTCCACATGTACTGGCTCGGATAAGCCGCCACATAACGCTCGACCACTTGGCTCATCGCCGCGCAGGAAGTTTCGGTGTCGGTGCTGTACATGGCTTCCGGCGCGGCTTCCAGGATCACCTTGTAGCCGGAACCGTCCGGCAGACGCAGGGCATGCAGAAACACCCCGACGGCTTTGCCACCGGCGAGCATGTTCGGCACGAACTTGCTGGTCAGGGCCTGAGTGGCGAAGAACGGCACGAAGATCCCGGCGGATTCGGCAGGCTCCGGGTCTGCGGGAATCCCCACCTGACCGCCCTTGCGCACTTCCTTGATGACACTGAGGATGCCTTCCTTGGTCGACGCCGCGACTTTGTTGCCCAGTTGCACGCGTTGTTTGCGCAGCAATTCATCCACAGCCTTGAGCTTCGGTGGCCGGTAGAAAATGATCGGTTTGCACTGGCTGCAATAGAAGTGGTTGAGCACTTCCCAATTGCCCAGGTGGCTGGTGATACCAACCACGCCCTTGCCCGAGGCCAGCGCTTCTTTCAGCACCTCAAGACCTTCGACTTCACGCACCAGGTCGATGGAACGCTGGGCCGGCCAGATCCATGCGCAGGCGCTTTCGGTCAGGGACTTGCCAATGTCTTTCAGGCTCTGGCCGACCAGACGCTCACGTTCGGCCGGGTCCATCTGTGGAAAACATTTGGCGAGGTTGATCCGCACCACATCGAGGGAACGGTTGGGGGTTTTCCACATGATCCAGCCGATCGCCGAACCCACGGCCTGCACGGCCCGCCATGGAAGCAGGGCAAACAGCCGCAGAGCGCCAACCAGCATGGCGCCTTTAAACTTTTCCACAGGTCACTCCTGATCTTGTGCTGTGCGCGAGGCGGCCATTCTAACCGGCGTTGACCAGCTGCGCGTAGCGGTCGCAGTCCTGAGTGTGGTCCATGACCATGCCCGAGGCCTGCATCAGCGCATAGCAAATGGTCGGGCCGACGAAGGTGAACCCGGCCTTTTTCAGGCCTTTGCTCATGGCCACGGCCTGCGGGGTGATGGCCGGGACTTCGCTGCGATCCTTGAAATGATTGATCACCGGCCGGTTATCCACAAACGACCAGAGGAAAGCCACCGGGTCTTCCAGCGCCAGCCACGCCTGGGCGTTGCGTCGGGCGGCGTTGAGCTTGAGGCGGTTGCGGATGATCCCCGGATCGAGCATCAAGTCATCGATTTCCGCGTCGCTCATCTGCGCCACGCGTTGTACGTCGAAGCCGTACAACACCTCGCGATATCGCTCGCGCTTGCGCAGCACGGTGATCCACGAAAGCCCGGCCTGGAACCCTTCGAGCAAAAGCAACTCGAACAATCCCTGCGCATCGCGTAGCGGCGTGCCCCACTCCTGATCGTGGTAAGCCATGTACAGCGGATCTTCGTTGCACCAAAAGCAGCGTGGCATAAGGCTCCAGGGGGTGGAGGTGCGACTGAATCGGGTATACTCCCGCTCTTTAAATCGCAGCCCAAGAAACAGGTGAATTTCGTGAGCCAGCCTACGCCAGCCGTGCGTACCTTCCAAGACTTGATCCTCGCGCTCCAGCAATACTGGGCCGAGCAAGGTTGTGTGGTACTTCAGCCCTACGATATGGAAGTAGGCGCCGGCACTTTCCACACCGCGACATTCCTGCGTGCCATCGGCCCGGAAACCTGGAACGCCGCTTACGTACAGCCAAGCCGCCGCCCGACTGACGGCCGTTACGGCGAAAACCCGAACCGTCTGCAGCACTACTACCAGTTCCAGGTAGTCCTGAAGCCGAACCCGGACAACTTCCAGGAACTGTACCTGGGCTCCCTCAAGCATGTCGGCCTGGACCCGCTGGTCCACGACATCCGCTTCGTCGAAGACAACTGGGAATCGCCGACCCTCGGCGCCTGGGGTCTGGGCTGGGAAGTCTGGCTGAACGGCATGGAAGTGACCCAGTTCACTTACTTCCAGCAGGCGGGCGGCATCGAGTGCTACCCGGTGACCGGCGAGATCACCTACGGTCTCGAACGTCTGGCCATGTACCTGCAGGGCGTGGATTCGGTCTACGACCTGGTCTGGGCTGACGGTCCGTTCGGCAAAGTGACCTACGGCGACGTGTTCCACCAGAACGAAGTGGAGCAGTCCACCTACAACTTCGAACACGCCAACGTCGACAAGCTTTTCGAACTGTTCGACTTCTATGAAAGCGAAGCCAAGCGCCTGATCGAACTCGACCAGCCGCTGCCGTTGCCAAGCTACGAAATGGTCCTGAAGGCTTCGCACACCTTCAACCTGCTGGATGCGCGCCGGGCGATCTCGGTGACCGCACGTCAGCAATACATTCTGCGCGTTCGCACCCTGGCGCGTTCCGTCGCCCAAGCCTACCTGCTGGCCCGCGCCAAGCTGGGCTTCCCGATGGCAACCCCGGACCTGCGTGACGAAGTACTGGCCAAGCTGGAGGCTGCACAATGAGTGCTCAAGATTTTCTGGTTGAACTGGGCACCGAAGAACTGCCACCCAAAGCCCTGAATACCCTGGCCGAAGCGTTCCTGGCCGGTATCGACAAGGGCCTGCAGGCTGCCGGCCTGAACTACGAAACCAAAACCGTCTACGCCGCACCGCGTCGTCTGGCTGTGCTGATCACCGCGCTGGCCACCCAGCAGCCGGATCGCAGCATCAACCTCGACGGCCCGCCACGTCAGGCTGCATTCGACGCTGAAGGCAACCCGACTCAAGCGGCACTGGGCTTTGCCAAGAAGTGCGGCGTCGAGCTGAGCGAAATCGACCAGAGCGGTCCGAAACTGCGCTACAGCCAGAACATCGCCGGCAAGCCGACCGCCAGCCTGCTGCCGACCATCGTCGAAGACTCGCTGAACGACCTGCCGATCCCGAAACGCATGCGTTGGGGTGCGCGCAAGGAAGAGTTCGTGCGTCCGACCCAGTGGCTGGTGATGCTGCTCGGCGACCAGGTCATCGACTGCACGATCCTCGCGCAGAAGGCTGGCCGTGAATCCCGTGGCCACCGTTTCCACCACCCGGAAAGCGTGCGCATCGGCTCGCCGTCGAGCTACCTGGCCGACCTGCGTGCCGCCTACGTGCTGGCCGACGCCAACGAGCGGCGCGAGATCATCAGCAAGCGCACCGAAGAGCTGGCAACCCGTCAGGAAGGCACCGCGATCGTGCCACCGCCGCTGCTCGACGAAGTGACCGCGCTGGTCGAATGGCCGGTGCCGCTGGTGTGCTCGTTCGAGGAACGTTTCCTCGACGTGCCGCAGGAAGCACTGATCACCACCATGCAGGACAACCAGAAGTACTTCTGCCTGCTGGATGCCGACGGCAAGTTGCTGCCGCGTTTCATCACTGTGGCCAACATCGAATCCAAAGACCCGCAGCAGATCATCGCCGGTAACGAGAAGGTGGTTCGCCCACGTCTGACCGACGCCGAGTTCTTCTTCAAGCAGGACAAGAAGCAGAAGCTCGAAGCGTTCAACGATCGCCTGCAGAACGTGGTGTTCCAGGAAAAACTCGGCAGCGTCTACGACAAGGCCGAGCGCGTGTCGAAACTGGCCGCGTACATCGCCGCACGCATTGGCGGCAACGCTTCGTGGGCTGCCCGTGCAGGTTTGCTGTCGAAGTGCGACCTGGCCACCGAAATGGTCGGCGAGTTCCCGGAGATGCAAGGTGTCGCCGGTTACTACTACGCCCTCAACGACGGCGAGCCGGAAGACGTTGCCCTGGCGCTGAACGAGCAGTACATGCCGCGCGGTGCCGGCGCTGAACTGCCTGCCACCCTGACCGGTGCGGCCGTGGCCATCGCCGACAAGCTCGACACCCTGGTCGGCATCTTCGGCATCGGCATGCTGCCGACCGGCAGCAAAGACCCGTATGCCCTGCGCCGTGCGGCACTGGGCGTGCTGCGGATCCTGATCGAGAAACAACTGGATCTGGACCTGAACGACGCCGTGGCTTTCGCCGTGAATGCGTTCGGTGCCAAGGTCAAGGCTGCCGGCCTGAACGAAGCGGTGCTGGAGTTCATCTTCGACCGTCTGCGTGCGCGTTACGAAGACGAAGGCGTGGATGTGGCCACCTACCTGTCGGTACGTGCCCTGAAGCCGGGTTCGGCGCTGGACTTCGACCAGCGTGTGCAAGCGGTTCAGGCCTTCCGCAAACTGCCGGAAGCGGCAGCGCTGGCGGCGGTGAACAAGCGTGTGTCGAACCTGCTGAGCAAGGTGGAAGGCTCGGTGCCGACCGAAGTCCAGGCCAAGTACTTCGACAATGCCAACGAGTTCTCGCTGTACTCGGCGATCCAGCAAGCGGACCAGGCTGTACAGCCAATGGCCGCAGCGCGTCAGTACAACGAATCGCTGGCACGCCTGGCCGCCCTGCGCGAGCCGGTGGACGCGTTCTTCGACGCGGTGATGGTCAATGCCGAAGACGCCAATGTGCGGGCCAACCGTTACGCGCTGCTGGCGCGTCTGCGTGGCTTGTTCCTGGGCGTTGCCGACATTTCGCTGCTGGGTTGAGGGATTGCTGTTGAAACTGCTGATTCTCGATCGGGACGGAGTGATCAATTACGACTCCGACGCTTACATCAAGTCGGTGGAGGAGTGGATTCCGCTGCCCGGCTCGATCGAAGCGATTGCGCAGTTGAGCAAGGCCGGCTGGACGGTGGCGGTCGCTACCAACCAGTCGGGCATTGCTCGCGGCTACTACGACCTCGCCACCCTCGATGCCATGCACGCGCGCCTGCGCGAACTGGTGGCGGAGCAGGGCGGTGAAGTCGGGCTGATTGTGTATTGCCCGCATGGGCCGGACGAAGGTTGCGATTGCCGCAAGCCGAAACCGGGGATGTTGAAAACCATCGCGCAGCATTACAACGTCGCGCTGACGAATGTCTGGTTCGTCGGCGACAGCCTTGGTGACCTGGAGGCCGCCAAAGCCGTCGATTCACAGCCCGTTTTGGTAAAGACCGGGAAAGGCGAAAAGACTCAGGCCAAGACCTTGCCGGTGGGCACCCTGATTTTTGACGATCTCGCGGCGATTGCCGCAGAACTTATCCACAACTAGAGTACTTCTGAAGTTCCTGACCAGGGATTGATCGGGAGTGCGCTTGAACAGTCGGGCATTGCCCGTAACGGTAAACGTCGCCATGTCGATACTGCAGGCCATCAGAATCTTCCTCTTTTACCTGCTGCTGGGCACCACCGCTCTGCTGTGGTGCAGCCTGAGCTTTTTTATCGCGCCCTTTCTGCCGTTCAAGGCGCGCTATCGTTTCATCAACGTGTACTGGTGCCGCTGCGCCTTGTGGTTGACCAAGGTGTTTCTCGGTATCCGTTACGAAATCAAAGGTGCGGAAAACGTGCCTGACCGGCCCTGCGTGATTCAATCGAACCACCAGAGCACCTGGGAGACGTTCTTTCTCTCCGCTTATTTCTCGCCCTTGAGCCAGGTGCTCAAGCGCGAATTGCTGTATGTGCCGTTCTTCGGCTGGGCGATGGCCATGTTGCGGCCGATCGCCATTGACCGCGACAACCCGAAAGCCGCCCTCAAGCAGGTTGCGGCGAAAGGTGACGAGCTGCTGAAGGACAATGTCTGGGTGCTGATCTTCCCTGAAGGCACTCGCGTTCCTCATGGCACCATCGGCAAGTTCTCCCGCAGTGGCAGCGCATTGGCCGTGAATGCGGCGCTTCCGGTGCTGCCGATTGCGCACAATGCCGGCAAGTTCTGGCCGAAAATCGGTTGGGGCAAAAAGTCCGGCGTGATCACTGTGGTGATTGGTGAGCCGATGTACGCCGAGGGCAGCGGCCCTCGCGCCATCGCCGATCTCAATGACCGGGTGCAGGCATGGAACGAGAAGACCCAGCGGGAAATGGGCTCGCTGCCTCCCGCACCTGAGGCACCGGCTGCGAACGATCAGATCGCTGTCTGAGATTTGTGGATAACCTGTGTACGGTTTGTTCGCAAAGTCCCGAATTATCAAATTAAGTGACTGATTTATTTATATATTTCCGAAGCTGATAAAACACCGTAAAAGGTGCATAAGTTTTTTCGGAAGTAAGGAAACCGGCTGATATAGCCGGTTTTTTTATGCCTGCTCTTCGACGATCAGCGGCAGTTCCACACGGAACGTCGTGCCTTGATCGACCACACTCAGGCATTCGATCCGGCCGCCATGGTGATCCACCACGGCTTTGACCATCGACAGCCCCAACCCCACGCCGTCGATACCTTGTGCAGAAGAAAAGCGTCGGTATTGACTGAACAGATCGGGCAGCTCCTCTGCAGCAATGCCTTTGCCTTGATCGGTCAGTTCACAACTCAGCCAGTCATCTTGGCAGCTGACACGCATGTCGACCGTGGATCCGGCCGGGCTGTACTTGATCGCATTTTCCAGCAGGTTGAACAGTGCTCGGGTCAGTAAACCCTGGTCGGCCAGGATCAGACGCTCCTGGGATTGTTCGTCCATGTCGCTCAAGAGCTCGATGCGCTTTTGCTGGGCGATGGGCAACGCCTGATCCAACACATCCATGACCAGCATTCCGAAGAGGCTCGGCTGAAACTGATACGCCTCGGATTCGGCCCTGGCCAACAGAACGAAGCCGTCGGTGAGTTCCAGCGCCCGACGAACCTGGCGCTCGATCTGTTCGAACAGTGGCGAATCCGTTCCTGCCTGATGCTGGTGTACATCGAGCAGAGCGAGAATCGCCGAATGCGGCGCGCGCAGGTCATGGGACAGGAAGCGCAGCAACACACCGCGCTGTTCCTCGGCGGCGCGTTCGGCGCTCAGGTCGGTGAGACTCAGGAGCCAGCCGATCGGCAGGTCACCATCAACCGGCAACAACGCGGCACGCTCCAGGCGCAGGCTACGTTCCTTGTGGTCACGAAATTCCAGCAGAGGCAGCTCGGAGAGCGGCGGGCGCGGATCTGTGGACAACTCCGGATAGCCCAGGCTCGCCAGTTGATCGAGTACATCCTCGCCTACCAGATTGTGATCGAACAGGCTCCGGGCCTTGCGGTTGCCCAACAAGACTTGCCCCCGCGGATCGCTGATCAGGGTCGCGACCGGCAGATATTCCAACCCGTCGGCAATGAATCGGCGGGTATCGCGGGTGCGGCTCATGGCTTGCTCAAGCGCCATGATCTGCCCCTGCAAGCGGTCGGCGCTGGGGAACTGTGCCCGGCGTCGTTCGGGAAAGACTTTCGGTTCACTGTCCAGCCGCGCCAGCTCCCAGCCGAAGTAGGTCAGCACCACACTCAGGCGCCGCCAGTTCCAGATCAGATAACCGAACAACATGCCCAGCACTGCCGGCGTCGGCGACCACCAACGCCGCATCTCCGCCAGGCCTGCACTGGTCAGCAGCACGCAGGCCATCCCGCCCAATGTCAGCCAGAGCGCCAGGCGCGGGCGCCACAGCAGCAACCCGAGTACGCACGCGACCATGGCTACCGAGAGTCCCGCGCCCATCAACGGCGCCGGGTCATGCAAATTGATCTGCGCACGCCAGGAAAGCAGTGCAGTCAACGGCAACAGCACTAGACTTATCCACACCCACTCGCGCACCAGTTGCCGGAACAAACGCTGAACCTGGCTGGGTACGCGGCTTTCGTGTCGGCGGTGGTTATTCATGGGAAACAGGGCAGGGCGGGTTGAATGGTTTCATAGACGGCCGGTCTGAGGACGTAGACCCGAAGAATCATAGCGGCTCCCCCCACGGCGTGCCGCTTACTTTCACTGCATGGAGTGAGCCGATCCGGTCGGCCCCCATTGCCCGAGCGACAAGGAACCACCGCGTATGCGCGTTGCGATACTGGACGATGAACCCGCCGAGCTGCGCCGGGTCGAGCAGACCCTGCAACAAATGGCCGAAGCCGGAGGGCAGCCCTGGTCACTGCACAGCTTCGAAAGCGGTGAAGACCTGCTGCGACAGTTGCGCCGGGAAACTTTCGACCTGCTGATCCTCGACTGGCAATTGCCCGACCTCACCGGCCTGGCACTGCTGCGCTGGACCCGCCAACACATGGAAGCACCGCCGGCGGCCATCATGCTCACCAGCCGCGATGGCGAGAGCGATATTGTCCAGGCCCTGAATGCCGGGGCCGACGATTACGTCAGCAAGCCGTTTCGGCCCAATGAATTGAAAGCCAGGGTTGCAGCGGTACTGCGTCGGCACAGCCAGCAACGTAGCGCCCCGGCCGAGGTTCTGCGTTTCAATGACCTGGTGTTCGACGACGCCGAACTGACCGTCACCCGTGACGGAAAACCGATCGTCATGACCGAGCGCGAATATCGTCTCGCTCATTGCCTGTTCAGCAACCTTGGGCGGCCACTGTCACGGGATTATCTGTACGAACGATTCTGGCCCCATGAAGAGATGTCCACGTCACGACCGCTGGACACCCATATCTATCGCCTGCGCAACAAGCTTGGGCTGACGGCGGATCGGGGTTGGCAGTTGTTGACGATTTACGGGTATGGGTATCGGTTGGAGAGTGTTGCGGCAGGGGAGTAAACCGCAGGCAATAAAAAAGGCCAACGCTTGTGCGTTGGCCTTTTCGTTGGTGCCGACCGGGATCAGAAGTCCAGGTTGGACACCGCCAGAGCATTGCTCTCGATGAAGTCACGGCGAGGTTCGACCGCATCACCCATCAGGGTGTTGAAGATCTGGTCTGCGCCAATGGCGTCTTCGATGGTGACTTTCAGCATGCGGCGCACGCTTGGGTCCATGGTTGTTTCCCACAGCTGATCCGGGTTCATTTCACCCAGACCTTTGTATCGCTGGATGGTGTGGCGCTTGGTGCTTTCGGCCATCAGCCAGTCCAGGGCTTCCTTGAACTCGGTGACCGCTTTCTTGCGCTCGCCACGCTGGATGTACGCGCCTTCGTCGAGCAGGGTGCTCAACTGAGCGCCGAGGGTGACGACGGTCTTGTAGTCGTTGCTGCCGAAGAAGTCGCGGTTGAAGGTGACGTAGTTCGACAAGCCGTGGGAGATCAGTTCGACCTCTGGCAGCCATACGCCACGTTCGCGGTCTTCACGCAGGCTGGCCTTGTAGACCAGACCCGACTTCTCGACGGTGCGCAGACGGACTTCGTACTGGGCCAGCCAGTCCTGCATCTTGGCGTGGTCGCCGAGCATTTCCAGGCTGACGGCCGGCAGGTAGATGAAGTGCTCGGTCAGTTCCTGCGGGTACAGGCGCGACAGACGCTTGAGGGTTTTCATCACCATGCGGAAATCATTCACCAGACGTTCCAGCGCTTCACCGGAAATACCTGGGGCGTCTTCGTTCAGGTGCAGGCTCGCATCTTCCAGGGCCGACTGCGTCATGTACTCTTCCATGGCGTCGTCGTCTTTGATGTATTGCTCTTGCTTGCCTTTCTTGACCTTGTACAGCGGCGGCTGGGCGATGTAGATGTAGCCGCGCTCGATCAGCTCAGGCAACTGACGGAAGAAGAAGGTCAGCAGCAGGGTACGGATGTGCGAGCCGTCGACGTCAGCATCGGTCATGATGATGATGTTGTGATAGCGCAACTTGTCGATGTTGTACTCTTCGCGACCGATACCGCAGCCCAGCGCGGTGATCAGGGTGCCCACTTCCTGGGACGAGATCATCTTGTCGAAACGGGCTTTCTCGACGTTGAGGATCTTGCCCTTAAGCGGCAGGATGGCCTGGGTCTTGCGGTTACGTCCCTGCTTGGCAGAGCCGCCCGCGGAGTCACCTTCCACGAGGTACAGTTCGGACAGCGCCGGGTCTTTTTCCTGGCAGTCAGCGAGCTTGCCTGGCAGGCCGGCGATGTCCAGCGCGCCTTTGCGGCGGGTCATCTCACGGGCCTTGCGCGCCGCTTCACGGGCACGGGCAGCGTCGATCATCTTGCCGACGACCAGTTTGGCTTCGTTCGGGTTTTCCAGCAGGAAGTCGGAGAAGTACTTGCCCATTTCCTGTTCGACCGCGGTCTTCACTTCGGAAGAAACAAGCTTGTCTTTGGTCTGGGAGCTGAACTTCGGATCCGGCACCTTCACCGAGATGATCGCGGTCAGGCCTTCACGGGCATCATCACCAGTGGTGGCGACTTTGTGCTTCTTCGCCAGACCTTCCTGCTCGATGTAGTTGTTCAGGTTACGCGTCAGTGCGGAACGGAAGCCCACCAGGTGGGTACCGCCATCGCGCTGCGGAATGTTGTTGGTGAAGCACAACAGGTTCTCGTTGAAGCTGTCGTTCCACTGCAGGGCGATTTCCACGCCGATGCCGTCTTCACGCTGGATGTTGAAGTGGAACACCTGGTTGACCGCAGTCTTGTTGGTGTTCAGGTATTCAACGAACGCACGCAGTCCGCCTTCGTACTTGAACAGCTCTTCCTTGCCGCTGCGCTCATCCTTGAGGACGATGCCTACACCGGAGTTGAGGAAGGACAGTTCACGAATGCGCTTGGCCAGGATGTCCCAGCTGAAGTGAATGTTCTTGAAGGTTTCGCTGGAAGCCTTGAAGTGAATCTGGGTACCGGTGGTTTCGCTGTCGCCAACGATCGCCATCGGCGCCTGAGGTACGCCGTGGACGTAGGTCTGTTCCCAGATCTTGCCGCTGCGACGAACAGTCAGGACCAGCTCTTCGGACAGTGCGTTCACAACCGAAACACCTACGCCGTGCAGACCGCCGGATACCTTGTAGGAGTTATCGTCGAACTTACCGCCGGCGTGGAGGACGGTCATGATGACCTCGGCGGCGGAAACGCCTTCCTCTTTGTGCACGTCTACCGGGATGCCACGGCCGTTGTCTTTGACGGTGATGGACTCATCCGGGTGGATGATGATGCTGATGTCGTCGCAATGGCCGGCGAGGGCTTCGTCGATCGAGTTGTCGACCACCTCGAACACCATGTGGTGCAGACCGCTGCCATCGTCGGTGTCACCAATGTACATACCGGGACGTTTGCGCACGGCATCCAGGCCTTTCAGCACTTTAATGCTCGATGAGTCGTACGTATTTTCTTCGCTCAATGCCTTCACTCCCGATGGTCGTGGGTCTGGGTGATACGGCCCTGTTCCACGTGGAACAGAGCGACTGGCGTTTCCGTCTGCCAGCCTTCCCTCAATAATTCGTGATCTACACAGGTAATAAAAACCTGGCAGCGTAAGTCTTCCAGCAAACGGCACAGCGCGCGACGGTGGCTCTCGTCCAGCTCGGACGGCAAGTCATCCACCAGATAAATACACTGGCCACGTCGGGCCTGACTCACCAGATGCCCCTGGGCAATCCGCAAGGCACAGACCACCAACTTCTGCTGACCCCGGGACAAGATGTCCGCGGCGTTGTGTGCGCCCAATCTAAGACGCAAGTCAGCCCGTTGTGGCCCAGCCTGGGTATGACCCATTTGCTGGTCCCGTTGCACGGACCCGGCGAGTACAGCGCTCAATTCCCGGTCTTTGTCCCAACCTCGGTAATAGCTGAGCGTCAAACCTTCGAGCTCAACCAGTTCGCTCAAGGTTTGTTCAAAGACTGGTTTCAAGGCTTTGATGTAAGCGCGGCGGTATTCATCGATTTCAGCGCTGGCCTGGCACAGTTCCCTGTCCCAAACCGCTTGCGAAACGGCGTCAAGTGTACCATGCCGCAGCCAGGAGTTTCTCTGGCGCAAGGCCTTCTGCAAACGCTGCCAGGTGGCCATGAACCGCGGCTCGACATGGAACACGCCCCAGTCGAGGAACTGCCGGCGAATCTTCGGCGCGCCTTCCAGCAGGCGAAAGCTGTCGGGGTTGATCAACTGCAGCGGCAAGATTTCCGCCAGTTGCGCAGCGCTGCGGGCATTCTGACCATCGATGCGAATCTGGAACTCGCCCTGACGGTCGCGAGAAATCCCCAATGCGCTGTGGCCACCTTCGGCGAGTTCGACCTGACCGAATACGGTACAGGCAAGCTGCTCATACTGGATGACCGGCAACAGCCGCGTGCTACGAAACGAACGGGCAAGCCCCAGCAGGTGAATGGCTTCCAGAACACTGGTTTTGCCGCTGCCGTTGGCGCCGTAAAGAATGTTGATTCGAGGGGAGGGGGAGAAGGTCACCGGGTGCAAATTGCGCACCGCGGTGACCGAGACGCGACTTAGCGACATCCAGAGTCAGCTGATTACAGACGCATCGGCATGACAACGTAAGCCGAATCGTCGTTATCGGACTCTTGCACCAGCGCACTGCTGTTGGAGTCGGACAGAATCAGACGAACCTGCTCGGTGGTCATCACGCCCAGCACGTCGAGCAGATAGCTGACGTTGAAGCCGATTTCCAGGGAGCCGCCGTTGTATTCCACGCCTACTTCTTCTTCCGCTTCTTCCTGCTCCGGGTTGTTGGCCTGGATCTTCAACTGACCGCTGGCCAGTTGCAGACGGATACCGCGGTATTTCTCGTTGGACAGAATCGCGGTACGGCTGAAGGCTTCACGCAACGCCTGACGATCGCCCAGTACCAGCTTGTCGCCGCCTTTTGGCAGAACGCGCTCGTAATCCGGGAACTTGCCGTCGACCAGTTTCGAGGTGAAGGTGAACTCGCCGGTGGTCGCGCGGATGTGGTGCTGACCCAGAACGATGCTGACGTTACCGTCCGGCTCGGTGAGCAGACGCGCCAGTTCGAGAATGCCTTTACGCGGCACGATCACCTGGTGGCGTTCCTGCTGACCGATATCGGCCTGCATCGAGCACATGGCCAGACGGTGGCCGTCGGTGGCGACAGCACGGATCACACCGGTCGAGACTTCCAGCAACATACCGTTGAGGTAGTAACGCACGTCCTGCTGGGCCATCGCGAAACTGGTGCGTTCGATCAGGCGACGCAGCTTGCTTTGCTCCAGGCTGGTGGTCAGCGAACCCGGGCCTTCCTCCACAGTAGGGAAATCGTTGGCCGGCAGGGTCGACAGGGTGAAACGGCTACGGCCGGCTTTCACCACCAGCTTCTGCTCGTCGACCTTGATATCGATCAGCGCATCGTTCGGCAGGCTCTTGCAGATGTCCATCAGCTTGCGCGCAGGCACGGTAATGGAACCTGTTTCAGCCGGCTCCTCAAGTTGCACGCGACCGACCAGCTCGACTTCCAGGTCGGTACCGGTCAGCGACAGTTGCTGGCCATCGACAACCAGCAGCACGTTGGACAGTACCGGCAAGGTCTGTCGGCGCTCGACGACGCCTGCGACCAGTTGCAGGGGTTTCAACAGGGCTTCGCGTTGAATGGTGAAATGCATGGTCTAGTCCCTTGCCTTAATAAGCTGCGCTGGTGTTCATCAAGTGGTCAGTGTACGCAGCAGGTTCTTGTAGTCCTCGCGGATGTCCGCGTCGGATTCCTTAAGTTCGTTGATCTTGCGGCAGGCGTGCAACACCGTCGTGTGGTCGCGGCCGCCAAACACATCGCCGATTTCCGGCAGGCTGTGGTTGGTCAGTTCCTTGGACAATGCCATGGCCACCTGACGCGGACGAGCGACCGAACGCGAGCGGCGTTTGGACAGCAGGTCGGAGATCTTGATCTTGTAGTACTCGGCGACGGTGCGCTGAATGTTATCCACAGAGACCAGTTTGTCCTGCAACGCCAACAGGTCTTTCAGGGATTCGCGAATCAACTCGATGGTGATGTCGCGGCCCATGAAGTGCGAGTGGGCGATCACGCGTTTCAGCGCACCTTCCAGCTCACGGACGTTGGAGCGAATGCGCTGGGCAATGAAGAACGCCGCATCGTGTGGCAACTCGACTTTGGCCTGATCGGCCTTCTTCATCAAGATGGCTACGCGGGTTTCCAGTTCCGGTGGCTCGACGGCAACCGTCAGGCCCCAGCCGAAGCGGGATTTGAGGCGCTCTTCAAGGCCTTCGATTTCTTTCGGATAGCGGTCACTGGTGAGAATGACCTGCTGGCCACCTTCAAGCAGGGCGTTGAAGGTGTGGAAAAACTCTTCCTGGGAACGTTCCTTGCGGGCGAAGAACTGAATGTCGTCGATCAGCAGGGCGTCCACCGAACGGTAGAAACGCTTGAACTCGTTGATCGCGTTCAGTTGCAGCGCCTTGACCATGTCGGCCACGAAACGCTCGGAATGCAGGTACACGACCTTGGCATTCGGGTTCTTCTTTAATAGATGGTTGCCCACCGCATGCATCAAGTGCGTCTTACCCAGACCTACGCCGCCATAAAGGAAGAGCGGGTTGTAGCCATGCTTCGGGTTGTCTGCCACTTGCCATGCCGCCGCGCGGGCGAGCTGGTTGGATTTACCTTCGACGAAGTTCTCGAAGGTGAAGGTGCGGTTCAGGTAGCTGGTGTGCTTGAGCGCGCCTTCGACCTGCACGGTGCGCTGTTCGGCGCGAACCGGTGCCTGTTGCGAGGCAGCGCCGGCCATCGGATCGAAGCTGTCGCGGGACGGCTCCTCACTGATTTCTTCGGTTTTCTGCGTCGAACGCTTTGTCGGTGCAGGCGTCGGGGCTGGCGCTGGCGCGCTGGCCGGCACTGCGTTGGCCTGAGCCTGGGACACTTGCGCAGCAGCCAACGGCGCATTCGGAGCGGCACGCGGGGCCGAACTGCGTTTGCTACCTATTAATAAGGAAAGCGACGGTGCCAGACCATTGCCATGCTCATCCAGCAGTTCAAGGACGCGCCCCAGGTACTTTTCGTTGACCCAGTCCAAAACAAAACGATTCGGTGCATAGACGCGCAACTCGTCGCCTTCGGCTTCGACCTGTAGTGGACGGATCCAGGTGTTGAATTGTTGGGCAGGCAGCTCTTCGCGCAAAAGCTCTACGCACTGCTGCCAAAGTTCCACTGACACGGATATCCCCTAAGTTGAAAGCCGGTGAGGCAAAAACAAGCGGCCATTGTAGCGGCCAGTCGTCCACTTATCCACATGCAGGTTGCCCGGTGGACATGATTTATCAATGCGTTAAACGAGAAAAAGGCGACCGACGGTGTGTGCATAAGCTCTGTGGATAACCCCATCTGAGCACACTGGACAACTGGGGGCGAAAGTCGGTGGATAACCTGCCTGTGGATAACAGCCCTTTCCACACACAGGTTATCCGACAGCGCAGCACAGGCTGAACACGGTTTTCCACTGTAGTTGTCATTCTCTGTACATCGCTTGGAACAAGGCCTCGAGCCAGTTATCCACAGAGAGGGCCGTGCCTAGCTTTTACAAGCTTTACAGAAAAGCTTTAAATAATTCCCTTCTTTATTTTTATCTTTGGCAAACGGGTAATCAGGTCCCGGACGCTCCGAAGATCTATTTATAAGGAAACGTTGGTTGGAAATTGACCTATGGACTTGCTTTCTCTAGAATCCCCGGTCTCTTAAAACGGGGGCCATTCCGGCCCGTTGTGGACGAACCAGGTAACACGACATGAAACGTACTTTCCAACCAAGCACTATCAAACGCGCTCGTACCCACGGTTTCCGTGCTCGCATGGCTACCAAGAACGGTCGTGCCGTACTGTCGCGTCGTCGCGCCAAAGGCCGCGCACGTCTGGCAGTTTGATAATCCGGCACTGGAGGTGAGTCAGGACTTCAGTCGGGAAAAGCGTCTGCTTACTCCCCGGCACTTCAAGGCAGTCTTTGACTCCCCTACCGGCAAGGTTCCGGGGAAAAATCTCCTGCTCCTTGCGCGCAACAACGATCTCGATCACCCCCGTCTCGGGCTGGTTATCGGGAAAAAGAGTGTAAAACTCTCCGTCGAGCGCAATCGCCTCAAACGTCTGATGCGCGAATCGTTTCGCCTGCACCAGGATTCACTGGTCGGCTGGGACATCGTTATCGTCGCGCGCAAAGGTTTGGGTGACGTAGAAAACCCCGAATTGATTCAGCATTTCGGCAAACTCTGGAAGCGTCTGGCACGCAACAAGCCGGTACCAGCAGTCAAAACCGAAACTGTAGGGGTAGACAGTCCAGATGCGTAAACTGGCACTCGTTCCGATCCAGTTTTATCGCTACGCCATTAGTCCCCTGATGGCCAGTCACTGTCGTTTCTACCCCAGCTGTTCTTGCTACGCGTATGAAGCCATCGAAAATCATGGCCTTCTGCGCGGTGGCTGGCTGACCTTTCGTCGTTTAGGTCGCTGTCATCCGTGGAATCCCGGTGGTTATGACCCGGTTCCACCTATCCCTACCTCCCGTTCTTCTTCGATGGCCGAGTAATCATGGATATCAAACGCACGATCCTGATCGTCGCCCTGGCAATCGTGTCCTACGTCATGGTCCTTAAATGGAACCAGGACTATGGCCAGGCTGCCCTGCCGACTCAGAATGTTGCTTCCAGTACGACTACATCCGGTTTGCCGGACACCGCCACTGGCAATAATGCTGCCGCCAGTGACGATATTCCGCGCGCCGCAAGTGATACCAGCGCACCTGCGGAAACGCCGGTCGCCGTCAGCAAGGATCTGATCCAGATCAAGACCGACGTGCTCGATCTCGCGATCGATCCACAAGGTGGTGATGTTGCCCAACTGACCTTGCCGCTGTATCCACGCCGTCAGGATCGTCCGGACGTTCCGTTCCAGCTGTTCGACAACGGTGGCGAACGTACTTATCTGGCACAGAGCGGTCTGATTGGCACCAACGGTCCGGATGCAAACCCGGCCGGTCGTCCGATCTACTCCTCGGAGAAGAAGACTTATCAACTGGCTGACGGTCAGGACCAACTGGTCGTTGACCTGAAGTTCAGCAAGGATGGTGTCAATTACATCAAGCGTTTCACTCTGAAACGTGGCCTGTATGACGTGACCGTGACCTATCTGATCGACAACCAGAGCGCTCAGCCTTGGTCCGGTTCGATGTTTGCCCAGCTGAAACGCGATGCAAGCGCCGATCCTTCGTCGACCACTGCTACCGGTACCGCGACTTACCTGGGCGCCGCCCTGTGGACAAGTTCCGAGCCGTACAAGAAAGTGTCCATGAAGGACATGGACAAAGGTCAGCTCAAGGAAACCGTCACCGGTGGTTGGGTAGCCTGGCTGCAACACTACTTCGTGACTGCATGGGTTGCTCCGAAGGGCGAAAACAACATCGTCCAGACCCGTAAAGACAGCAAAGGCAACTACATCATCGGTTACACCGGTCCTTCGCTGACCGCTGCACCGGGTGCGAAAGTCGAAACCAGCGCTGTTCTGTACGCCGGTCCGAAAAGCCAGGCTGTGCTGAAAGAGTTGTCCCCCGGTCTGGAACTGACTGTCGACTATGGCATTCTGTGGTTCATTGCCCAGCCAATCTTCTGGTTGCTGCAACATATCCACGCCATTGTCGGCAACTGGGGCTGGTCGATCATCTTCCTGACCATGCTGATCAAAGGGATCTTCTTCCCTCTGTCGGCCGCCAGCTACAAGTCGATGGCCCGCATGCGCGCCGTTGCTCCGAAACTGGCTGCACTGAAAGAGCAACATGGCGATGACCGGCAGAAAATGTCGCAAGCCATGATGGAGCTGTACAAGAAAGAGAAGATCAATCCGCTGGGTGGCTGCTTGCCGATCCTGGTGCAGATGCCGGTTTTCCTTTCGCTGTACTGGGTTCTGCTGGAAAGTGTGGAAATGCGCCAGGCGCCGTTCATGCTGTGGATTACCGACCTGTCGATCAAGGATCCGTTCTTCATCCTGCCGATCATCATGGGCGCGACCATGTTCATCCAGCAGCGTCTGAACCCTACACCTCCGGATCCGATGCAGGCCAAGGTGATGAAAATGATGCCAATCATCTTCACCTTCTTCTTCCTGTGGTTCCCGGCGGGTCTGGTGCTGTACTGGGTTGTGAACAACTGCCTGTCGATTGCCCAACAGTGGTACATCACGCGTAAGATCGAAGCGGCGACGAAAAAAGCCGAGGCGTAACTTACTCTGTGGATAACACCACTCAAAACGCCCCCTAGTGGGGCGTTTTGCTATCTGCCATTTTTGTCTGGATACCGGTTTATGAGCGCACCTCGTGAAACCATCGCAGCTGTCGCCACCGCCCAAGGCCGTGGCGGCGTGGGCATCGTTCGAATTTCCGGGCCGCTGGCCAGCGTTGCGGCCAAAGCCATCAGCGGCCGCGAACTGAAACCACGATTTGCCCACTACGGGCCGTTCTTCAGTGATGATCAACAGGTACTGGATGAAGGTCTGGCGCTGTATTTCCCCGGGCCGAACTCGTTCACTGGCGAAGACGTACTGGAACTGCAGGGCCACGGCGGCCCGATCGTTCTGGACATGCTGCTCAAGCGTTGCCTGGAACTGGGCTGCCGTCTCGCGCGGCCCGGTGAGTTCAGCGAAAGAGCATTCCTCAATGACAAACTCGACCTGGCCCAGGCCGAGGCCATTGCCGACCTGATCGAAGCCAGTTCTGCACAAGCCGCGCGAAACGCTCTGCGTTCGTTGCAGGGTGCATTTTCCCAACGTGTGCATAACCTCACCGAACAGCTGATCGGTTTGCGGATTTATGTCGAAGCTGCCATCGACTTCCCGGAAGAAGAAATCGACTTCCTCGCCGATGGCCATGTCCTGAGCATGCTCGACAAGGTTCGTAACGAGTTATCCACCGTATTGCGCGAAGCCGGGCAGGGCGCATTGCTACGTGACGGCATGACCGTGGTAATTGCCGGTCGTCCGAATGCCGGCAAATCCAGTCTGCTGAATGCATTGGCCGGACGAGAAGCCGCCATCGTGACCGAGATCGCCGGCACGACTCGGGATATCTTGCGCGAACATATCCACATCGACGGCATGCCGCTGCACGTAGTGGACACCGCTGGTCTGCGCGATACCGATGACCATGTGGAAAAGATCGGCGTTGAACGAGCGTTGAAAGCCATCGGCGAAGCTGATCGAGTGCTGCTGGTTGTTGATGCCACGGCACCTGAGGCCGCCGATCCGTTCGCCCTGTGGCCGGAATTCCTTGAAACCCGGCCGGATCCGGCGAAGGTCACCCTGATTCGTAACAAGGCCGATCTCACCGGTGAACCCATTGCCTTGGAAGTCAGTGACGATGGTCATGTGACGATCAGCCTGAGCGCCAAGTCTGCTGGCGAAGGTCTGGATCTGCTACGTGATCACCTCAAAGCCTGCATGGGCTACGAACAAACGTCGGAAAGCAGTTTCAGCGCACGCCGCCGGCACCTGGAAGCCCTGCGTCATGCCAGTGATGCCCTGGAACATGGACGTGCTCAACTGACGTTGGCGGGAGCTGGTGAGTTGCTGGCCGAAGACCTGCGTCAGGCCCAGCAATCCCTCGGGGAAATTACCGGCGCCTTCAGCTCCGATGATCTGCTGGGACGGATATTCTCCAGCTTCTGCATCGGTAAATAACCCTTCCGTTGTCCACAGACAGGTCCGTTCGCGACCTGTCTGTTCTCCCTTCCTCGTAATCCCTGCCTCCAGTGCCGGACAGATTTCTGTTCCTGAGCGGATTCTCCGTGTTCGCGACCCTTTCGTTCATCCGATTTCTGTGGATTAAGCCCTGTGAATAACTGCCGTTAAGGGCAGTTGATAACAGGGCCTGAAAACTGAAAATAACTGCATCTGTGGATAACCACCTCATTCATCCACAGGCTTACACCGGTTATCCAAGGGCCTCATGGTCACATGGCCACAGGGTTTTGAATCTCTGTACACATTTAAAATAAAGGCCTGTAGAAATCTATCCACAGAAATCATGGGCAGTAAGAATAAGCTTTAAAACAAAGGTTTTATAAATTTCTCTCTTTTTTATTCTTTTAACCGCGAGTTCTCCACAGCTGGTTAAATTTTGTGCAAAGGGTTCTTTAGGAAGGGCGAAGTCCCTATACTTGCCGACCAGGTCCAGAAACCTGATCTCAAACTATTCCTGAATTACCTACTTAAGCAGGCACGAGGTGCGTGGTGGATTTCCCTTCCCGTTTTGAAGTGATCGTCATCGGCGGCGGTCATGCCGGTACCGAGGCAGCACTGGCCTCAGCACGCATGGGTGCAAAAACCCTTCTGCTGACGCATAACGTGGAAACCCTCGGTGCCATGAGTTGCAACCCGGCCATCGGCGGCATCGGCAAAAGCCATCTGGTCAAGGAAATCGACGCCCTCGGCGGTGCGATGGCCATGGCTACCGATCTGGGTGGCATCCAGTTTCGCGTGTTGAACAGCCGTAAAGGCCCGGCCGTACGTGCAACCCGTGCACAAGCCGACCGGATTCTTTACAAAGCCGCTGTCCGCGAAATTCTGGAAAACCAGCCGAACCTGTGGATATTTCAACAAGCCGCTGACGACCTGATCGTCGAGCAGGAACAAGTGCGTGGTGTCGTCACGCAAATGGGTCTGCGTTTTTTCGCTGATTCCGTGGTGTTGACCACCGGTACGTTCCTGGGTGGACTTATCCACATCGGTTTGCAGAATTTTTCCGGCGGTCGTGCCGGTGATCCACCGTCTATCGCCCTGGCGCATCGTCTGCGTGAACTGCCGCTGCGCGTTGGTCGCCTGAAAACCGGTACGCCACCGCGTATCGACGGCAAGTCTGTGGATTTCTCGGTGATGACCGAGCAACCAGGTGATACGCCGATCCCGGTGATGTCGTTCATGGGCAACAAGGAACAGCATCCACGGCAAGTCAGTTGCTGGATTACCCACACCAACGCCCGCACTCACGAAATCATTGCCGCGAACCTCGACCGTTCGCCGATGTATTCCGCTGCGGGCGAAATCGAAGGCATCGGTCCGCGTTATTGCCCGTCGATCGAAGACAAGATCCACCGCTTTGCCGACAAGGAAAGCCATCAGGTGTTCATCGAGCCGGAAGGCCTGACCACCCATGAGCTGTATCCGAACGGGATATCCACAAGCCTGCCGTTCGACGTGCAATTGCAGATCGTGCAGTCGATCCGCGGTATGGAAAACGCGCACATCGTGCGTCCGGGTTATGCGATCGAGTACGACTACTTCGACCCGCGCGACCTGAAATACAGCCTGGAAACCAAAGTTATTGGCGGTCTGTTCTTCGCTGGCCAGATCAACGGCACCACCGGTTACGAAGAAGCCGGCGCCCAGGGTTTGCTGGCTGGCGCGAACGCCGCGTTGCGTGCGAAAGGCAAAGAAGCCTGGTGCCCGCGTCGTGATGAAGCGTACATCGGGGTATTGGTCGACGACCTGATCACCCTCGGTACCCAAGAGCCGTACCGCATGTTCACTTCCCGTGCCGAGTACCGCCTGATCCTGCGTGAAGACAACGCCGACCTGCGTCTGACCGAAAAAGGTCGCGAACTGGGTCTGGTCGATGATGCTCGCTGGGCGGCGTTCTGCAAGAAACGCGAAAGCATCGAACTCGAAGAGCAGCGCTTGAAAAGCACCTGGGTCCGCCCGGGTACTCAGCAGGGCGATGCGATTGCTGAAAAATTCGGCACGCCGCTGACTCACGAATACAACCTGCTCAATCTCTTGAGCCGTCCGGAAATCGACTACGCTGGTCTGGTCGAAGTGACCGGGCAGGGTGCCGAAGATCCGCAGGTCGCCGAACAGGTCGAGATCAAGACCAAATACGCCGGTTACATCGATCGCCAGCAGGACGAAATCGCCCGTCTGCGCGCCAGTGAAGACACGAAACTGCCTGTGGATATCGATTACACCAACATTTCCGGTCTCTCCAAGGAGATCCAGAGCAAGCTTGGCGCGACTCGTCCCGAGACGCTTGGCCAGGCTTCGCGGATCCCGGGTGTGACCCCGGCAGCGATTTCGCTGTTGATGATTCATTTGAAAAAACGCGGCGCGGGCCGTCAGTTGGAGCAAAGCGCTTGAGTTCTAAGGTCACTTCGCAACACGCCGAAGAGTTATCCACAGGAGCCCGCGAGCTCGGTGTCAATCTCACTGAAACCCAGCACGAATTGTTGCTGGGCTATCTGGCCCTGTTGATCAAATGGAACCAGGCCTACAACCTGACTGCCGTTCGCGATCCGGACGAAATGGTTTCCCGTCACCTGCTCGATAGCCTCAGTGTGATGTCGTTCATCGAAAACGGCCGCTGGCTGGATGTCGGCAGCGGCGGCGGCATGCCGGGGATACCTCTGGCGATCCTGTATCCGGACTCGCAAGTGACCTGCCTGGACAGCAACGGCAAGAAAACCCGTTTCCTGACCCAGGTCAAACTCGAACTCAAACTGGATAACCTGCAAGTTATCCACAGTCGCGTCGAAGCGTTCCAGCCTGCACAACCGTTCAACGGGATTATTTCCCGGGCGTTCAGCAGCATGGAGAACTTCACCAACTGGACTCGCCACCTCGGCGACGCCGATACGCGCTGGCTGGCAATGAAGGGCGTCCATCCGGCCGATGAGCTGGTAGCATTGCCGGCAGACTTCAAACTCGATAGCGAACACGCCCTGGCCGTACCCGGTTGCCAAGGCCAACGCCATCTGCTGATACTGCGCCGCACGGCATGATTGGGAACACAAGCAAGAATGGCTAAGGTATTCGCGATAGCGAACCAGAAGGGTGGTGTGGGCAAGACCACCACCTGCATCAACCTCGCAGCATCCCTGGTCGCGACCAAGCGCCGGGTGCTGTTGATCGATCTCGATCCACAGGGCAACGCCACCATGGGTAGCGGTGTGGATAAACATGGCCTGGAAAACTCGGTCTACGACCTGCTGATCGGCGAATGCGATCTGGCGCAGGCCATGCACTATTCGGAACACGGCGGTTATCAACTGCTGCCGGCCAACCGCGACCTGACGGCGGCCGAAGTGGTGCTGCTGGAAATGCAGATGAAGGAAAGCCGTCTGCGCAGCGCGCTGGCGCCGATCCGTGAAAACTACGATTACATCCTGATCGACTGCCCGCCGTCGCTGTCGATGCTCACGCTGAACGCACTGGTCGCCGCTGACGGGGTCATTATCCCCATGCAGTGCGAGTACTTTGCGCTCGAAGGCTTGAGCGACCTTGTGGATAACATCAAGCGCATCGCCGAGCTGCTGAACCCGAACCTGAAAGTCGAAGGCCTGCTGCGGACCATGTACGACCCGCGTCTGAGCCTGATGAACGACGTCTCGGCCCAGCTCAAGGAACACTTCGGCGACCAGCTGTACGACACGGTGATCCCGCGCAACATCCGTCTGGCTGAAGCCCCGAGCTACGGCATGCCGGCGCTGGCCTACGACAAGCAATCGCGTGGCGCGCTGGCCTATCTGGCCCTGGCGGGCGAGATGGTTCGCCGTCAGCGCAAAAATTCACGCATCGCCGCTGCCCAGCCAACTTAAGGAATCCCCATGGCCGTCAAGAAACGAGGTCTCGGACGAGGACTGGATGCACTGCTGAGCGGTCCGACTGTCAGCGCGCTGGAAGAACAAGCGGCGCAGGCTGACAGCCGTGAGTTGCAGCACCTGCCACTGGACCTGCTGCAACGCGGCAAGTATCAGCCACGCCGGGACATGGATCCGCAGGCGCTGGAAGAGCTGGCGCATTCGATCAAGGCCCAGGGCGTGATGCAGCCGATCGTGGTTCGCCCGATTGGCGGTGGTCGTTTCGAGATCATCGCCGGCGAACGTCGCTGGCGCGCAAGTCAGCAGGCCGGGCAGGAAACCATTCCTGCGATGGTCCGCGATGTGCCGGATGAAACCGCGATCGCCATTGCGCTGATCGAGAACATCCAGCGCGAAGACCTGAACCCGATCGAAGAAGCGGTGGCCCTGCAGCGTTTGCAGCAGGAATTCCAGCTCACTCAACAGCAGGTTGCCGAGGCTGTGGGTAAGTCCCGCGTCACGGTAGCCAACCTGTTGCGCCTGATTGCGTTGCCGGAAGTCATCAAGACCATGCTGTCCCATGGCGACCTGGAAATGGGTCATGCCCGTGCATTGCTCGGTCTGCCGGACAATCAGCAGGTGGAAGGGGCGCGACATGTTGTCGCACGCGGCCTCACCGTGCGCCAAACCGAGGCACTGGTTCGTCAGTGGTTGAGTGGCAAACCGGAGCCGGTAGAGCCCGCCAAACCTGACCCGGATATCGCTCGCCTTGAGCAACGTCTGGCCGAGCGCCTAGGCTCTGCGGTGCAGATCCGCCACGGCAAGAAGGGAAAGGGTCAGTTGGTGATCGGTTACAACTCCCTCGACGAGCTTCAAGGTGTGCTCGCACACATCCGCTGAAACAATTCCTCTTGTAGCGCGCAGTCGGAAATCACTACCTGACAGTTGAATAGGGGCAGAACCGCCCCTATACTCTGCGCGCATTTTGTCGGCACAAATTATGCCAAGTTATTGAATTTCGGCAGCCGACCATTGGAGAGCAATAGTGATGGAAACCCGCAAGCCAAACCGCCTGCCGTTCCATCGCCTGGCGGTTTTTCCGGTGTTGATGGCTCAATTTGTCATTTTGCTCATTGCCGCTTTAGCGCTCTGGCAATGGCACGGAGTCGTTGCCGGATACTCGGGACTTTGCGGAGGCCTGATAGCCTTGCTGCCCAATGTTTATTTCGCTCACAAGGCATTTCGGTTTTCCGGCGCCCGAGCAGCCCAGTCCATCGTCCGGTCTTTCTATGCCGGCGAGGCAGGCAAACTGATTTTGACGGCAGTGCTGTTTGCACTGGTGTTTGCAGGTGTGAAGCCACTGGCGCCGATCGCTGTATTCGGCGCCTTCGTGCTGACTCAGTCGGTCAGCTGGTTCGCTCCCCTGCTGATGAGAACAAGACTTTCGAGACCTTAGGGCGTTTGAGGCAACCATGGCAGAAACAACCGCTTCGGGCTATATCCAGCACCACTTGCAGAACCTGACCTTCGGTCAGCTACCCAACGGCGGCTGGGGCTTTGCCCACACCGCAGCAGAAGCCAAGGAAATGGGCTTCTGGGCTTTCCACGTCGATACCCTCGGCTGGTCGGTCGCGCTGGGTCTGATCTTCGTCATTCTTTTCCGCATGGCGGCCAAGAAGGCGACTTCCGGTCAGCCGGGTGCACTGCAGAACTTCGTTGAAGTCCTGGTCGAATTCGTCGATGGCAGCGTGAAAGACAGCTTCCATGGCCGTAGCCCGGTGATCGCACCGCTGGCACTGACCATCTTCGTCTGGGTGTTCCTGATGAACGCCGTCGACCTGGTACCGGTCGACTGGATTCCTCAGCTGGCCATCCTGATCTCCGGCGACCACCACATCCCGTTCCGCGCCGTGTCGACTACCGACCCGAACGCGACCCTGGGCATGGCGTTCTCGGTTTTCGCACTGATCATTTTCTATAGCATCAAGGTCAAGGGCCTCGGCGGCTTCATCGGCGAGCTGACCCTGCACCCGTTCGGCAGCAAGAACATCTTCGTTCAGGCCCTGCTGATCCCGGTGAACTTCCTGCTGGAATTCGTGACCCTGATCGCCAAACCGATCTCTCTGGCTCTGCGTCTGTTCGGCAACATGTATGCCGGCGAGCTGGTGTTCATCCTGATCGCTGTGATGTTCGGCAGCGGCCTGCTCTGGCTGAGCGGCCTGGGCGTTGTCCTGCAGTGGGCGTGGGCTGTGTTCCACATCCTGATCATCACCCTGCAGGCGTTCATCTTCATGATGCTGACCATCGTCTACCTGTCGATGGCGCACGAAGAAAACCATTAAGACCGGTCTCGACTAGTCTGATGTCCTTCCCGGTCAAACGGGAAGGGGCTCCTCACGGGGCACCATGAAACGATTTGTTTTACCGCTTTAATCTAAAAAACCTAAACCATACGACGTAAAAGTCGGGAGGAAAGATGGAAACTGTAGTTGGTCTAACCGCTATCGCTGTTGCACTGTTGATCGGCCTGGGCGCACTGGGTACCGCAATTGGTTTCGGCCTGCTGGGCGGCAAGTTCCTGGAAGGCGCAGCCCGTCAGCCAGAAATGGTTCCAATGCTGCAAGTTAAAATGTTCATCGTTGCCGGTCTGCTCGACGCCGTAACCATGATCGGTGTTGGTATCGCTCTGTTCTTCACCTTTGCGAACCCGTTCGTTGGTCAAATCGCTGGCTAATCATTCGGATTTTCCGAGTGATTTGGTGTGATGGACAACGTAACTGCGAGGTGTTGGCGTGAACATTAATGCGACCCTGATTGGCCAGTCCGTTGCGTTCCTGATTTTTGTACTGTTCTGCATGAAGTTCGTATGGCCTCCGGTCATCGCAGCTCTGCACGAACGTCAAAAGAAGATCGCTGATGGTCTGGACGCTGCCAGCCGTGCAGCTCGCGACCTGGAGTTGGCCCAAGAGAAAGCGGGTCAGCAACTGCGCGAAGCGAAAGCTCAGGCAGCTGAAATCATCGAGCAAGCCAAGAAACGCGGTAACCAGATTGTCGAAGAGGCCGTTGAAAAGGCCCGTGTCGACGCTGACCGTGTGAAGGTTCAGGCTCAAGCCGAGATCGAACAGGAACTGAACAGTGTCAAAGACAAGCTGCGCGCCCAAGTGGGCTTGCTGGCTGTCGGCGGCGCCGAGAAGATCCTGGGTGCCACAATCGATCAAAACGCGCACGCAGAGCTGGTTAACCAACTGGCTGCTGAAATCTAAGCGAGGGCGATCATGGCAGAACTGACCACGTTGGCCCGACCTTACGCTAAGGCGGCCTTCGAGCACGCTCAGGCCCACCAGCAACTGGCCAATTGGTCAGCCATGCTCGGCCTGGCTGCAGCGGTGTCGCAAGACGACACCATGCAGCGCGTGCTCAAGGCCCCGCGACTGACGAGCGCAGAAAAGGCCGCCACGTTCATTGACGTGTGCGGCGACAAGTTTGATGCCAAGGCACAGAACTTCATCAATGTCGTTGCCGAAAACGACCGTCTCCCGCTTCTGCCGGAGATCGCCGCTCTTTTCGACCTGTACAAGGCCGAACAAGAGAAATCGGTAGACGTTGAAGTGACCAGTGCTTTTGCATTGAACCAAGAACAGCAAGACAAACTCGCCAAGGTTCTCAGTGCACGACTCAACCGGGAAGTGCGCCTGCAAGTTGCGGAGGATGCTGCCCTTATAGGTGGTGTCGTTATCCGCGCCGGCGACCTGGTTATCGATGGCTCGATTCGCGGCAAAATCGCGAAACTTGCCGAAGCATTGAAATCTTGAGTTTGAAGGGGCAGCAGAGCAATGCAGCAACTCAATCCTTCCGAAATAAGTGAAATTATCAAGGGCCGCATCGAAAAGCTCGATGTGACCTCCCAAGCCCGTAACGAAGGCACTGTCGTCAGCGTATCTGACGGTATCGTGCGGATTCACGGTCTGGCCGACGTAATGTACGGCGAGATGATCGAGTTTCCGGGCGGCGTCTACGGTATGGCCCTCAACCTGGAGCAAGACTCCGTAGGTGCCGTTGTACTGGGCGCATACACGACTCTGGCTGAAGGCATGAGCGCCAAGTGCACCGGCCGCATCCTTGAAGTTCCGGTTGGTAAGGAACTGCTGGGTCGCGTTGTCGACGCACTGGGTAACCCTGTTGACGGCAAAGGTCCACTGGGCAACACCGAGACCGACGCGGTCGAGAAAGTTGCTCCGGGCGTGATCTGGCGTAAGTCGGTAGACCAGCCTGTACAGACTGGCTACAAGGCTGTCGATGCCATGATCCCTGTCGGCCGTGGCCAGCGTGAGCTGATCATCGGTGACCGTCAGATCGGTAAAACCGCTCTGGCGATCGACGCGATCATCAACCAGAAAGACAGCGGCATTTTCTGCGTCTACGTGGCAATCGGTCAGAAGCAATCGACCATCGCCAACGTGGTTCGCAAGCTGGAAGAAAACGGTGCACTGGCTAACACCATCATCGTTGCAGCGAGCGCTTCGGAATCTGCAGCACTGCAATTCCTGGCTCCGTACTCCGGTTGCACCATGGGTGAATTCTTCCGCGACCGCGGTGAAGACGCGCTGATCGTTTATGACGATCTGTCCAAGCAAGCAGTGGCTTACCGCCAGATTTCCCTGCTGCTGCGCCGTCCACCAGGCCGTGAGGCTTACCCAGGCGACGTGTTCTATCTCCACTCCCGTCTGCTGGAGCGCGCATCCCGCGTTTCGGAAGAATACGTAGAGAAGTTCACCAACGGCGCAGTGACCGGCAAAACCGGTTCCCTGACCGCACTGCCGATCATCGAAACCCAGGCTGGCGACGTTTCCGCGTTCGTTCCGACCAACGTGATTTCCATCACCGACGGTCAGATCTTCCTGGAATCGGCCATGTTCAACTCGGGCATCCGCCCTGCAGTGAACGCCGGTGTTTCGGTATCCCGTGTGGGTGGTGCCGCTCAGACCAAGATCATCAAGAAGCTGTCCGGTGGTATCCGTACCGCTCTGGCTCAGTACCGTGAACTGGCGGCATTCGCCCAGTTCGCTTCTGACCTGGACGAAGCGACCCGCAAGCAACTTGAGCATGGTCAGCGCGTTACCGAGCTGATGAAGCAGAAGCAATACGCACCTATGTCGATCGCTGACATGGCGCTGTCGCTGTATGCCGCTGAGCGTGGGTTCCTGACCGACATCGAAATCACCAAGATCGGCAGCTTCGAACAAGCGCTGATCGCTTTCTTCAACCGCGATCACGCCGATTTGATGGCCAAGATCAACGTTAAAGGTGACTTCAATGACGAAATCGACGCTGGCCTGAAGGCTGGTATCGAGAAGTTCAAGGCCACCCAAACCTGGTAAGCCGCAGCGGGAGCCGCAAGGCTCCCGCTTGCTAACCTGATAGGTGTTACATGGCAGGCGCAAAAGAGATTCGCAGTAAGATTGCGAGCATCAAAAGCACGCAAAAAATTACCAGCGCCATGGAAAAAGTGGCGGTCAGCAAAATGCGCAAGGCACAAATGCGCATGGCTGCTAGCCGTCCTTATGCGGAGCGTATCCGCCAGGTAATTGGGCATCTGGCCAACGCCAACCCGGAATACCGCCACCCGTTCATGATCGATCGCGAAGTAAAGCGCGTCGGTTATGTCGTCGTGAGCAGTGACCGTGGTCTGTGCGGCGGCTTGAACACCAACCTGTTCAAGGCCCTGGTCAAGGACATGGCGGTAAACCGCGAAAACGGCGTCGAGATCGATCTGTGTGTCGTTGGTAGCAAGGGTGCGGCCTTTTTCCGCAACTTCGGCGGTAACGTCGTTGCAGCTATCAGCCACCTGGGTGAAGAGCCGTCGATCAATGATCTGATCGGCAGCGTCAAGGTGATGCTGGATGCCTATCTGGACGGCCGTATTGACCGCCTGTCCGTGGTATCCAACAAGTTCATCAACACCATGACGCAACAGCCTACCGTGGAGCAGTTGATTCCATTGGTGGCGACCCCGGATCAAGAACTCAAGCACCACTGGGACTACCTCTACGAACCAGACGCCAAAGAGCTGCTTGACGGCTTGATGGTGCGTTACGTGGAGTCGCAGGTGTACCAGGCGGTGGTCGAGAACAACGCGGCTGAACAGGCTGCGCGGATGATCGCGATGAAGAACGCTACCGACAACGCCGGTGATTTGATCAGCGATTTGCAGCTGATCTACAACAAGGCGCGTCAGGCTGCGATCACCCAAGAGATCTCGGAAATCGTCGGCGGCGCTGCCGCGGTTTAACGGTTCAAATATTCAGAGGATCCAGCTATGAGTAGCGGACGTATCGTTCAAATCATCGGCGCCGTTATCGACGTGGAATTTCCACGCGACAGCGTACCGAGCATCTACGACGCCTTGAAGGTTCAAGGCGCCGAAACCACTCTGGAAGTTCAGCAGCAGCTGGGCGACGGCGTGGTTCGTACCATTGCGATGGGCTCCACCGAAGGCTTGAAGCGCGGTCTGGACGTCAACAACACTGGCGCAGCCATCTCCGTACCGGTCGGTAAAGCGACTCTGGGCCGGATCATGGACGTACTGGGCAACCCGATCGACGAAGCTGGCCCGATCGGCGAAGAAGAGCGCTGGGGTATCCACCGCGCCGCTCCTTCCTTCGCAGAACAAGCTGGCGGCAACGAGCTGCTGGAAACCGGCATCAAGGTTATCGACCTGGTTTGCCCGTTCGCCAAGGGCGGTAAAGTCGGTCTGTTCGGTGGTGCCGGTGTAGGCAAGACCGTAAACATGATGGAACTGATCCGTAACATCGCCATCGAGCACAGCGGTTATTCCGTGTTCGCCGGTGTGGGTGAGCGTACTCGTGAGGGTAACGACTTCTACCACGAGATGAAGGACTCCAACGTTCTCGACAAGGTAGCTCTGGTCTACGGTCAGATGAACGAGCCACCGGGAAACCGTCTGCGCGTAGCGTTGACCGGTCTGACCATGGCCGAGAAGTTCCGTGACGAAGGTAACGACGTTCTGCTGTTCGTCGACAACATCTATCGTTACACCCTGGCCGGTACCGAAGTATCCGCACTGCTGGGCCGTATGCCTTCGGCAGTAGGTTACCAGCCGACCCTGGCTGAAGAGATGGGCGTGCTGCAAGAGCGCATCACTTCGACCAAGCAAGGTTCGATTACTTCGATCCAGGCCGTATACGTACCAGCGGACGACTTGACTGACCCGTCGCCAGCGACCACGTTTGCTCACCTGGACGCCACCGTCGTTCTGTCCCGTGACATCGCTTCCCTGGGTATCTACCCGGCGGTAGACCCACTGGACTCGACTTCGCGTCAGCTGGACCCGAACGTGATCGGCAACGATCACTACGAGACCGCTCGTGGTGTTCAGTACGTGCTGCAGCGTTACAAAGAGCTGAAGGACATCATCGCGATCCTGGGTATGGACGAGCTGTCGGAAGCCGACAAGCAGTTGGTAAACCGTGCTCGTAAGATCCAGCGCTTCTTGTCGCAGCCGTTCTTCGTGGCTGAAGTCTTCACCGGTGCTTCGGGTAAATACGTTTCCCTGAAAGACACCATTGCTGGCTTCAAAGGCATCCTCAACGGTGACTACGACCACCTGCCAGAACAAGCGTTCTACATGGTCGGCGGCATCGAAGAAGCGATCGAGAAAGCCAAGAAACTGTAATCCAGGCGCCCGGCAACGGGCGCTAATTTAGGTTGAGGCAATCAGATGGCTATGACAGTCCATTGCGACATCGTCAGCGCGGAAGGAGAAATCTTTTCCGGCCTGGTCGAGATGGTGATTGCGCACGGTGCTCTGGGTGATCTTGGTATCGCCCTGGGCCACGCGCCGCTGATCACTAATCTGAAGCCAGGTCCGATCCGCCTGATCAAGCAAGGCGGGGAAGCCGAGGTGTTCTACATCTCCGGTGGTTTCCTCGAGGTTCAGCCGAACATGGTCAAGGTGCTTGCCGATACCGTGCAACGTGCCGCCGACCTGGATGAAGCTCAGGCTCAAGCAGCTCTCAAGGCTGCCGAAGCTGCTCTGCATGAGAAGAGCGCAGATTTCGACTACGGAGCTGCATCCGCACGTCTGGCCGAGGCTGCAGCTCAGCTGCGCACCGTCCAGCAGATCCGCAAGAAGTTTGGCGGTTAATCCGTCAGCCACTTGTTGTGCGATTGATAAAAAAGGGTAGCCTCGGCTACCCTTTTTTCTTTTCCGACTTTCAAAACCCCCGGTCGCAGTTGCTGACCACCCAGGATTGGTAGCCAGTCATGTCTCTTGAAATCGTAATCCTCGCGGCCGGCCAAGGCACCCGCATGCGTTCCGCGCTGCCAAAAGTGCTGCACCCGATTGCCGGCGACTCCATGCTCGGTCATGTTATCCACAGCGCTCGCCAACTTGATCCACAACGGATTCATGTTGTCATTGGCCACGGCGCCGATGTGGTACGCGAACGTCTGGCCGCCGATGACCTGAATTTCGTGCTGCAGGACAAGCAACTGGGCACCGGCCACGCCACGGCCCAAGCTGTTCCGTTCATCACCGCCGATACCGTACTGATTCTCTACGGTGATGTGCCGTTGATCGAAGTCGAAACCCTGCAACGCCTGCTCAAGCACGTTGTGCCCGGGCAGATGGGTTTGCTCACCGTCGAACTGGATGACCCGACCGGGTATGGCCGAATCGTGCGCGACGCCGACGGCAAGGTTGCCGCGATCGTTGAGCACAAGGACGCCAGCGAAGCACAGCGGGCGATTACCGAAGGCAATACCGGCATCCTCGCTGTGCCGGCCAATCGTCTGGCGGACTGGATGAGTCGCCTGTCGAACAACAACGCTCAGGGCGAGTACTACCTGACCGACGTGATCGAGATGGCAGTCAGCGATGGCCTGACCGTCGCCACGGAACAACCGCACGACCCGATGGAAGTGCAGGGCGCCAATGATCGCAAACAGCTTTCCGAGCTGGAGCGTCATTATCAGTTGCGCGCCGGTCGCCGTCTGATGGCCCAGGGCGTGACCCTGCGTGACCCGGCCCGCTTTGATGTGCGTGGCGAAGTGACCGTGGGTCGCGACGTGCTGATCGACATCAACGTGATTCTCGAAGGCAAGGTTGTCATCGAAGACGACGTGGTCATCGGCCCGAACTGCGTGATCAAGGACAGCACTCTGCGCAAGGGCGTGGTGGTCAAGGCCAACAGCCATATCGAAGGCGCGGTGTTGGGCGAAGGCAGCGATGCCGGCCCGTTTGCCCGTCTGCGTCCGGGCACCGTGCTGGAGGCCCGCGCCCATGTGGGTAACTTCGTCGAACTGAAAAACGCTCGGATGGGCGAGGGTGCCAAGGCTGGGCACCTGACTTATCTGGGCGATGCCGAGATCGGTGCGCGCACCAACATCGGCGCCGGCACCATCACCTGTAACTACGACGGCGCCAACAAGTGGAAAACCGTGTTGGGTGAGGATGTGTTCATCGGTTCCAACAACTCGCTGGTGGCGCCTGTGGATATCTCCGCCGGTGCAACCACTGCGGCCGGTTCGACCATCACCCAGAATGTGGATAAAGCCCAGTTGGCGGTTGGCCGGGCGCGGCAGAAGAACATCGATGGCTGGAAGCGGCCGGAGAAAATCAAGAAGAACTGAGTTATCCACAACGCTCTCATCAAAAAAGACCGCCGCCAGCGGTCTTTTTTTATGGGCATCGGCTTGACGATTTGCGGCTGATAGGTTTTGATTGCTTCCGTTATCTTTCGAATCGAAACTTATCGAGCCATGTCGAAACGCAATACACCCCAACGCCGCCACAACATACTGGCCTTGCTCAACGAGCAAGGGGAAGTGAGTGTCGACGAACTCGCCAAACGTTTCGAAACTTCGGAAGTTACGATTCGCAAGGATCTCGCCGCACTGGAAAGCCATGGCCTGTTGCTACGCCGCTACGGTGGAGCCATCACCATGCCGCAGGAGTTGGTGGCAGACGCCAGCCTCAGCGTTTCCAAATACAAACAGGCGATCGCCCGGGCTGCGGTTACACGCATCCGCGAGCATGCGCGCATCATCATCGACAGCGGCAGCACCACCGCCGCCATGATCCCGGAGCTCGGCCAACAGCCGGGTCTGGTGGTGATGACCAATTCCCTGCACGTGGCCAACGCCCTGAGCGAACTCGAACACGAGCCTGTGCTGCTGATGACCGGCGGCACCTGGGATCCGCACTCGGAATCCTTTCAGGGCCAGGTCGCCGAGCAGGTACTACGCTCTTACGACTTCGACCAGTTGTTTATCGGTGCCGATGGCATCGACCTGGTGCGCGGTACCACCACGTTCAATGAATTGCTCGGCCTCAGCCGCGTAATGGCGGAAGTGGCGCGGGAAGTGATCGTGATGGTCGAGGCCGACAAGATCGGCCGCAAGATTCCCAACCTGGAGCTGCCATGGAGCAGCGTCCATACCCTAATCACCGATGATCGCCTGCCTTCGGAGGCACGGGATCAGATTCAGGCTCGCGGTATCAACTTGATTTGCGCGACTGTCAGTCAGGAGAAATAAGCATGTGTGGAATTGTCGGCGCCGTTGCTGAACGTAATATCACCGCCATTCTGGTCGAAGGCCTCAAGCGTCTGGAATACCGGGGCTATGACAGCGCAGGCGTGGCTGTCCTTACCAATGACGGATCCCTCGAGCGCACCCGTCGTGTGGGCAAGGTCAGCGAACTCGACGCCGCTCTGGCCGAACATCCGCTGGTCGGCCGTCTCGGCATTGCCCACACCCGCTGGGCTACTCACGGCGCACCAAGTGAACGCAATGCCCACCCGCATTTCTCCGGTGACGTCGCTGTCGTGCACAACGGCATCATCGAAAACCATGAGGCGCTGCGTGAGCAACTGAAGGCGCAAGGCTATGTGTTCAGTTCCGATACCGACACTGAAGTCATCGCCCACCTGCTGACTGAAAAACTCAAAAATCTGCCGGACCTGACCGACGCCCTGAAGGCTGCGGTCAAGGAACTGCATGGCGCTTACGGTCTGGCGGTCATCCACGCACAGCAGCCGGATCGACTGGTTGCTGCTCGCAGCGGCAGCCCGCTGGTAATCGGTCTGGGCCTGGGTGAGAACTTCCTCGCTTCCGACCAACTGGCCCTGCGTCAGGTCACCGACCGTTTCATGTACCTGGAAGAGGGCGATATCGCCGAGATCCAGCGTGACAAGGTGCAGATCTGGGACGTGACCGGCAAAGCCGTCGAGCGCCAGACCGTCCAGTACACCGATGGCGCCGAAGCCGCCGACAAAGGCGAGTTCCGTCACTACATGCTCAAGGAAATCCACGAGCAGCCATCCGTGGTGCAGCGCACCTTGGAAGGTCGATTGAGTTCGGATCAGGTGCTCGTGCAGGCGTTTGGCCCACAAGCCGCTGAACTGTTCGCCAAAGTGCGCAACGTGCAGATCGTGGCGTGCGGCACCAGCTACCACGCCGGCATGGTTGCCCGTTACTGGCTCGAAGAACTGGCCGGGATTCCATGCCAGGTCGAGGTCGCCAGCGAGTTCCGCTACCGCAAGGTGGTGGTGCAGCCGGACACACTGTTCGTCACCATCTCCCAGTCCGGTGAAACCGCCGACACCCTGGCCGCCCTGCGCAATGCCAAGGAACTGGGTTTCCTGGGAAGCCTGGCGATCTGCAACGTCGGTATCAGTTCGCTGGTGCGCGAGTCCGATCTGACCCTGCTGACCCAGGCCGGTCGTGAAATCGGCGTGGCTTCGACCAAGGCGTTCACCACGCAACTGGTTGGCCTGCTGTTGCTGACCCTGTCTCTGGGCCAGGTGCGCGGCACTTTGGGCAAAGGCGTTGAAGCCACGCTGGTCGAAGAACTGCGTCGCCTGCCAACCCGTCTGGGCGAAGCGCTGGCGATGGACAGCACCGTGGAAAAGATTGCCGAGCTGTTCGCCGAGAAGAACCACACCCTGTTCCTGGGCCGTGGCGCGCAATTCCCGGTGGCGATGGAGGGTGCCTTGAAGCTCAAGGAAATCTCTTACATCCACGCCGAAGCCTACCCGGCCGGGGAACTGAAGCACGGTCCGCTGGCGCTTGTGGATAACGACATGCCAGTTGTGACCGTCGCACCTAACAACGAGCTGCTGGAAAAGCTCAAGTCCAACCTGCAGGAAGTCCGCGCCCGCGGCGGCGAACTGGTCGTGTTCGCCGACGAGAAGGCCGGGATGACCAACGGTGAAGGCACTCACGTGGTGCAGATGCCGCACATCCACGACATCCTCTCGCCGATCCTCTACACCATTCCGCTGCAACTGCTGTCGTACTACGTTGCTGTGCTCAAAGGCACGGACGTGGACCAGCCGCGTAACCTGGCGAAGTCGGTGACGGTGGAGTGATGGGCTGCAGAAGAGCGCGAATTGTTCGCGCTCTTCTGCAGAACACAGATACACCGCAGTATATTCCTACGGAAAATCCGCAAAAAAATCCGCTAACTACACCCATTAATGAAATCTCCTACATTGCTCAAGGCTAGGTAATTAAAGGCTTTGAGCGTAATCTTGAATTCGCAAAAAAATCCGCGATTCTGGAGGTTTGATGAGTGCTGAATCTGTCTTGGGAAACCATTGGCTCGAGCCGCTCATGCCTGTATTTCCCAGCGAAATATTGCAACTGGCCGAGCAAGTGCCCTTTCAGGCGGGAAAACTCAGCGCCATGGTTTCTCCCCCCATGCTGCAACGCGTCGGCGGTCTTCTGCGTGTCACCAGCAGTTTTTACAGCAACCTGATAGAAGGCCAGTTCACGGAGCCAGTCACGCTTGCCCCGACAGCTCCAAAACGTCACCGCAAAGAGCTCACAGAGCTGGCCATGACGCACATCGGCACACAGCAGGCATTTGAACGAGCACTGACTGTGCACAAGGGCATGTCATGGGAAACCCTGTTCAGTCCCGCATTTGTTGCACGTCTGCACAAGCGTCTGTTTCTCGGGGCTGGCGACGAGCAACTGAGTCTGAGTGATGGAAGCCAATTGGTGCCTGGCCAGTTGCGCGATGTGGCGGGTCAGGAAGTGCTTGTGGGCAATCACGCGGCACCCTCCTGCCAATCTGTATCGCCCATGCTTAACCGAATGCAGCAGGTATACGGTCGTTTGCCGGACGCACGGAGTCGACTGCTTGCCGTCATGATTTATCACCATCGATTGGCTTGGGTTCATCCTTTCGTTGACGGAAATGGACGGACAGTCAGGCTGGTGACGCATCTCCAGTTGCAGAAACTCGGGCTGGTTTCGCCGCTCTGGTCTTTATCCCGCGGGCTTGCTCGACAGCAGGCGTCCTATTACGCCCGGCTGGCCAACGCCGACAAGCCGCGTCGTGGAGATCTGGATGGTCGTGGGCAACTGACGCAGGCCGGTTTGTTCGAATTTGTCGGGTTCATGCTGGAAACTTGTCTCGACCAGATGCGTTATACAGAGCAGGCGTTGAACATCTCCAATATGCGCGAAAGGTTGCAAACCATTTTTGCTTGGGACGAGCGGATCAAACGGGCGGGTATCAAGCTGGAAACCGCACGTGCCCTGCATGTTCTTCTGACGCAAGGCACGTTGAGCCGCGCGGATTTCAAAATCTTCACGGGATTGTCCGATCGAGTGGCAACGGATCAATTGAGAAGTCTCGTACAACTGGGTCTGGTTGAGAGTGCGACGCCCAAGGCACGTGATCTCTATCCGGGTTTACCGATCTGGTTTGCTCAACTGTTATTCCCTGACTTGCATCAGCGGATGAACGCCGCGGTTTAGGAGTGCAAAAGTGGATCGCTTCCAGGAAATGCAGGTTTTCGCCATCGTCGCCCAGGAGCAGGGCTTTTCTGCTGCTGCGCGGCGCCTGGGTCTGTCGGCAGCCAGCGTGACCCGGGCGGTGGCGGCGCTGGAGCAGCGGATCGGTACGCAGTTGCTGATTCGTACCACCCGCAGCGTGCATCTGAGCGAAGCGGGTCTGCGTTATCTGGAAGACTGTCGGAGAATTCTCGCCGAAGTGCAGGAAGCAGAGGATTCCGCTGCCGGCAGTCATACCCAGCCTCGTGGGCAGTTGACGGTGACGGCGCCCGTTTTGTTCGGCGAGTTGTTTGTCACGCCAGTGATGGCGCGTTATCTGACGCAGTACCCGGACGTTTCCATCAACGCCCTGTTGCTCGACCGGGTGGTGAGCATGGTCGAGGAGGGGGTCGACGTCGCGGTACGTATCGGCGAGTTACCGGACAGCAATCAGCATGCGATTCGGGTCGGTGAGGTGCGGCGGGTAATTTGTGGCTCGCCGGCGTACTTTGCGATTCACGGCCGGCCGACGCATCCACAGGCTTTGGCGGGGGCGCCAGTGGTGGCGACGTCGTCGATCGGCCAGCAGCGCAGCTGGCCATTCATGGAAAACGGTGAACTGATTGGCGTAAAACCGGAGCCGCGTCTGGTGGTCACGGCGAATCAGGCTGCGATCACGGCGGCTTCTCTAGGTCTTGGGCTGACCCGGGTGCTGTCTTATCAGGTGGCCAGCAAGGTCGCTTGCGGTGAACTGGAAATTGTCCTCGCCGAATTCGAACTGCCTGCACTGCCGATCCACGTGGTGTATCAGGGCGGGCGCAAGGCGCCAGCGCGGGTGCGCAGCTTTGTCGACTTCATCGTGAACGCATTGCGTGAGCATCCGGCCTTGAAAAATGCGGCTTTATTTCACCCAAAGAAATAATGGATTGCGTTTGCTGGTGATTCTGTTGTTTTCACGATAGGTGGAAGATGGCTGCCACGGCCGCCGTCCATCCTGAACGGCGCATTCGTTCAGCGGAGTCGACCATGCAAGCGATCAAACTCTACAACTTCCCGCGTTCCGGCCACGCCCATCGCGTCGAGCTGATGTTGTCCCTGCTGCAATTGCCGACCGAGCTGATATTTGTCGACCTTGCCAAAGGCGAGCACAAACAGCCCGGCTACCTGGCGATCAACAGCTTCGGGCAAGTGCCGGCCATTGATGACAACGGCGTGGTGCTGGCCGACTCCAACGCGATTCTCGTCTACCTGGCACAGAAATACGGTAACGGCCGCTGGCTGCCAAGCGATCCGGTCGGCGCCGCGCACGTACAGCGCTGGCTGTCGGCAGCCGCCGGGCCGATTGCCTTCGGTCCCGCCGCCGCACGCCTGATCACGGTGTTCGGGGCGAAGTTCAACGCCGAGGAAGTGATCACCCGTGCGCACAACTTTCTCAAGGTGATGGATCAGGAACTGGGCAAAACACTGTACCTGGTGGGTAGCGAGCCGACCATTGCCGACGTCTCGGCCTACAGCTACATCGCCCATGCGCCAGAAGGCAATGTGTCGCTGGACGACTACGCTAACGTTCGCGCCTGGCTCTCGCGCATCGAAGCGCTGCCCGGTTTTGTCGGCATGCCGCGCACTGTCGCCGGTCTGCAAACCACCGCCTGACATTGATCATCCACACTGCGCCGACGGTGCAGGGGAGAGGCTCAGATGGAACGTTCACCGTGGCACGCTGGCGAGCAACAATTGCAGGCCCATGTCGGCGTTGCCGAGCGCATGGAGGAATTCGGTCGTAAGGTGATTCGCACCTGGATGCCGGATCAGCACCGCCAGTTCTATCAGCAATTGCCCTTCATGCTGTACGGCGCGGTGGATGCCGAGGGGCGTCCCTGGGCCAGCATGCTGGAGGGTGAACCGGGGTTCGCCCACTCTCCCGAGCCGACGCAACTGCAGTTCGCCAGTCTGCCGGCTGCCGATGACCCGGCGCAGCTGCAGGCCGGTGCCGCAATCGGCCTGCTCGGCATCGAGCTGCACACCCGCCGGCGCAATCGGCTCAATGGTCATATCGGCAGCCTCGGAGCGGACGGTTTCGGGGTCACGGTGGATCAGTCGTTCGGCAACTGCCCGCAATACATTCAATTGCGTCAGTTTCAGCGGGTGCCACTGACCGATCCGCAGACTCGCAAGGCCGAACACGGTGACAGCCTCGATGACGCCGCCATTGCGCTGATCGAAAGCGCCGACACGTTCTTCGTCGCCAGTTACGTTGATGTCGACGGTGAGCGTTCGGTGGATGTTTCCCACCGTGGCGGCCAGCCAGGGTTTGTGCGGATCGAAGGCAATCGCCTGACGATTCCGGATTTTGCCGGCAACCTGCACTTCAATACCCTGGGCAATCTGCTGCTCAATCCCTTGGCCGGGTTGCTGTTCATCGACTTTTCCACAGGTGATGTGTTGCAGCTCAGCGGTCGTACCAAGGTGATTCTCGAGGCGCCGCAAATCGAAGCCTTCCAGGGCGCCGAACGCCTGTGGACCTTTGAGGTTGAGAAACTGGTTCGACGTCCGGCGGCGCTTGCTCTGCGCTGGCGCTTTGACGGTATGTCGCCCACCAGTCTTCTGACCGGTAACTGGGCCCAGGCCGATGCGCGGTTGCAGGCCAAGGCATTGGGTGACAGCTGGCGGCCATTGCGGGTGTCCAGGATCGAAATGGAAAGCCGCCACATCCGCTCTATCTATCTCGAGCCGGACGACGGCGCGGGTCTGCCGGTGTTTCTGGCCGGGCAGCATCTGCCGCTGCGGTTCAACCTCGATGGTGAGGTGCACATCCGCACCTACAGCCTGTCGGGCGCGCCGTCGGACGATTTCTTCCGGATCAGCGTCAAACGTGAAGGTCGGGTGTCGACGCACCTGCACGAGCAGATTCGTGTGGGCGATGTGCTGGAGGCGCGCTTGCCTCAAGGACATTTCACAGTAGCGGCGTTGGAACGCCGTCCATTGGTGTTGCTGGCGGCCGGGGTCGGCATCACGCCGTTGCTGTCGATGCTGCGTGAGGTGGTGTATCAGGGCCTGCGGACTCGGCGGATTCGTCCGACCCTGTTTGTTCAGAGTTCCCGCAGCCTCGCCGACCAGCCGTTTCGCGCGGAGCTGGATCGCTTGCTGGAAGACGCCGGTGACGCCGTGAAGGTGTTGCGAGTGCTCAGCCAGCCTGAGGACGATCTGGTGCAAGGCGAGGATTACGATATTCGCGGTCGCATTGATGGCGATCTATTGCGCAATCTGCTGACGCTGGAAGATTTTGATCAGGTCGACTTTGTGCTGTGTGGCCCCGGCGGTTTTACCCAGGGGATCTACGACACGTTGCGTGAACTGGATGTGCGGGATGGGCAAATACACGCGGAAACCTTTGGCCCTTCGACCCTCAAGCGCCAACCCGATCCGGATGCGATCGTGATCGAGCAATTGCCCGCCGCGACCACGTCGGTGCCGGTGGTGTTCGAGCGTTCAGCCAAGGAAGCGCGCTGGCAGCCCGACGGCGGCAGTTTGCTGGAGCTGGCCGAAAGCCGCGGCCTGCGTCCGGAATTCAGTTGCCGCGGTGGTTCGTGCGGCACCTGCAAGACGCGGCTGATCAGCGGCGCGGTGAATTATCCACAGCCTCCGGCCGAAGTGCCGGAGGAAGGGCAAGTGCTGATCTGCTGCGCGGTGCCGGCGCAGAGTGCCCAGCCGCTGGTGCTGGATCTGTAACGGATCAGGCGTAGGACAACGCCTTTTCCTCCAGCAGTTCCTGATACAACTCGGTCCACTTGCGGCCCATTTCATCGGCTGTGAATAACTGCCGATAGCGGGCCTCAGCCTTGAGGCCCATATCCGCTGCGCGGGCCGGGTTTTCCCACAGGGTGCGCATCGCTTCGCGAAACGCCTGTGGATGACTCGGTGGCACCACCAGTCCCGTCTCGTTGTGGATATTGATGTAGCTGGTGCCGGTGCCGATCTCGCTGGAGATCATCGGCTTGCCGTACATCGCGCCTTCGAGCAGGGAAATGCCGAATGCTTCCGAGCGCAGGTGCGACGGGAAGACGATGGCGTAGCTCAGTTGCAGCAGGGCGACCTTGTCTTCATCGCTCAGACGGCCGAGGAAATGAATATTGCGCAGACCCAGCGCGGCGGCCTGGGCGTGCAGTTCCTGCTCCAGCGGGCCGGCGCCGACGATCACCACCGGGTAATCGACGTCTTTCAAGGCGTCGAGCAGGATGTGCAGGCCTTTGTAATAACGCATCACCCCGACAAACAGGAAAAACTTATCCCCAAGCTGCTGACGCCAGCGGTTCATGCGCTCGACGTCGGGCTGTGGATAACCTGCCTTGTTCAATCCATAAGGGATGACACGCGTCTTGTCCTGAAACTGCTGCAACACATCGCTGGTGTGCAGGTAGTTCGGTGAAGCCGCGACAATCCGGTCGGCGCTGGCGAGAAAGCGGTTCATCAGCGGGCGATAGAGTTTGAGCAAGTGCTTCTGGCGAATGATGTCCGAGTGGTATGTCACCACCGTCGGTTTGTTCACGCCGCTGGCAAAGTGCACCAGATCCATGAACGGCCACGGGAAGTGGTAGTTGATCACGTCGGCTTCGGCGGCCAGTTCGCGAAACTGCTTGAACACGCTCCAGGAAAACCCGGTGGAGGCGAACTGGATATCCAGTCTTGCCCGATGCACTTCGTGCTGGCCGAGACGCACCACGGCTGGCTCGGGGTTGGCGCTGAGGGTCAGTACCTGGCCTTCGATGCCGTGCTGGGCGCCACTCTCGCAGAGTTGAAAGATGACTTGCTCGATACCGCCTACGGAGTCAGGCAGGTACGTCTTGAAAAAATGGAGAACTCGCATTCAACCTCCCATGGCCTGGTGGTAGGCGCCGGCCGTGGCCTGCGCGCAACGCTTCCAGGAAAAAAGCCGTGCCTGCTGCAATCCGGCTTCCCGGCATGCCTGCCAGTGCGCTTGATCATCGATCAGTCGGCTCATCGCATCACGCAAGCCGTCTGCATCGTCAGCTTCAATATAGTTGCCGGCGTCTCCCGCCACCTCCGGCATGGCCGAAGAGCGGGTGAGTACCACCGGCGTACCGCTGGCCATCGCTTCCAGCACCGGCAGGCCGAAGCCTTCATACAGCGACGGAAAAACCAGCGCCCGGGCGCCGGCCAGCAATTGTGCGACTTGCTCATCGGGCAAATAGCCGAGCAGGCACACGTGCCCGCAAGCCAGCGCCTGCTGCAATTCTTCACTGAACTGATCGCGCTGCCAGCCGGCCATGCCGACGATCAACAGCGGGAAACGCTGGCGCACCCGCTCCGGTAACCGCGCGTGGGCACGCAGGGCCAGGTTCAGGTTCTTGCGCGGCTCCAGGGTGCCGACGCAGAGAAAATATTCCCGGTACTCGACCGCATGGGCCTTGAGCACTGCATCGATTTCTTGCGGCTCGCGCGGATGGAAACGCTCGGCGACACCCAGCGGCGCGACCACGAAGCGCTCGGCAGGCAATCCGAAATAGTCCCGGGCCTCGTCAGCGATGGCTTGTGAGTCGGTCAGAATGATCCGCGCCTGGCGTACGCCGTCGGCGAGCCGCCGTTCGATTTCCCGCAGCCGCGCCGGCGGCTGGGTCTCGGGGAAATGCAGGTGCGTGAGATCGTGCAGGGTAATCACGGTCGGGCCATCGAAAGCCAGCGGCCATAGGCTCGGTTCGTGATACAGATCGACCGGCTGCGCAGGGCCCTGATCGAAGCGTTTCTGCTCCAGCCAGCGGCGTGCCTGATAGGCGCCGGGGATCTGCCGCAGCAGCGGCGTCAGGCGCGAGTAACCGGGCATCGCCGCTTCCGGCAGTTGCGAACTCCAGCCCCAGCCGTGGAACAGCGCCACCTCGATATCGGTGTCAGCGTGCAAGGCATTCACCAGCTCAGCCACGTAATGGCCGATGCCGGTGCGCGGTGCCTGGAGGATTCGGGCATTAAGGGCTATGCGCATGTTGCCTCGCTGGCACCTGAGGCGCCTCCAGCACATGGCGCGCGGTACGCTCGGCCAGTTGCGCGCTGGCTTCGCGCCAGCCGATCCACTGCCAGTCGCTGACATCGCGGGCGGCCGGGAATTGACCGCTGCGTTCAAAGGTCTGCACCAGATCGGCGAGGCTTTGCGGCGATTGCAGATCGAAATACGCCATGAATTCACCGCCGATCTCGCGGAACACCGGGATGTCGCTGCCCATCGCCGGCAGCCCGCGCTGCATGGCTTCTACCAGCGGCAGGCCGAAACCTTCGACGAACGACGGAAACACCAGCGCGCTGGCATGGGCGTAGGCGTGTTCGAGACTGGTGTCGCTCAAGTCGTTGAACATGAACAGGCGCCGGTTCAGTTCGGGATGATGGCGGATCCGGTCAAGCAGCGCGTCGCACTTCCAGCCAATGCGCCCGGCAATGCACAACTTGGCTTTCGAGCCGTTCGCCCAGGCATGGTCGAAGGCATCCAGCAGATAGTCGTGGTTCTTGCGCGGCTCGATGGTGCTGACCATCAGAAACACCGGCTCCGGTGTTGCGAACAGTTGTTGCAGACGCGGTTCGACGGCGGCTTCGACGCTTTGCAGATCCAGCTCCGAACCGAGGTGAAAGTAGTCGAACCAGCGTTTGCCGGCTTGCGTCGATCCGAGGCGACGTTGCAGCTCTGCCCGCACCTGATCGCGCACCGTCGCAGAAATCGCCATGAAGCCGTCGGCGTTGCGGGCGATCCAGTCGAACCACTCGCTGTACACCTCGACCAGCCGCGTGTCATAGAACTGCGGGTGGGACAGGGGAATCAGATCGTAGATCACCGCAACGATGCCCAGACCTTCCTGTTTGAGGCGCTCGGCATGCAGGAAAAAGTCCGAGTGCCAGGACGAATCCAGCAGCACCAGTTGGTCGCCCGGCTGGTGTTGCAGTGGCTCGCAGCGTTGAGGCAATTGATAGCGATTGACCTGCCCGACCAGCCGCAACGGTACTCCGAATGCACCGAACGAGGTCAGGCGATAGCCGACGTACAACAGGCGTCGTGCCAGTTTTGTGCGGCAACGCGTGTCCAGCCGCTGATGCAGTTGCCAGAAGCGATGAGCCAGCCGTTCCAGGCGCTCGCCAAACGTGACGATGGCATTGAACAGGGGAGCATTCAGTGGCGCCAGGCGTTTAACGCGGTACAGCTGGCCCTTGAGCAAGACCACCGGCACGCACTCGATACCTTCGGCGCTCGGCGGCAGCTGTTTGATGACGTTGCGCACCACCCGCTGAATCCCCGAATTGACCTTCGGGTGTTTGAACACGTGGGTGCATTCGACCAGCAGGCGGGTCATGGCGCACGCTCCGCGAGGCTGTCCGCATGGCGGGTGATCGAGGTGCTGGCGCCCAGCCAGGAACAGCCGACGAAATCTTCCTCGCGGTTGTTGATCACGTGAAACACCAGACCGTAGTCTCGCCATTCGAAGTTGCGGTCCAGGTGTGAATCCAGTCGCGACAGGCTCAGGGCGATTGAATAGTTGCCCTTGCCCAGGCCCATGACGAACACGAAGCGATAGGTGATGCGCTCGCCCGCCTTCAGGTCTTCCAGCGCCTGATTCTGGCGATGGGTATTAATGCCGTACATGGCCTGGCCGAGGCGATCCTTGATCAGGAAGCCGAGCACCAGCCGTTCGATGTCCTGGCGAATCTCCACTTCGACTTCCAGTGTCACCGACTGACCGACTTCGGCCGCGTCGATCGAGCGTTCGCGTTCATCGAGCAGGCGCACGCTGAGGATCGCGGCCTCGCCGGTGCCGGACACGGTGCGTACCTGGCCGCCGTCGAGCAGTTCCTGGCGCACGGTCTGGCCTTCGCGTTCAGCGAGCAGGGCGTTGTAGTAATCCATGACCGCTTCGGGCTTGTCGTGCATGGCCATGTAGCCGCCTTCGAGCAGGATCGCCGAGTCGCAGATCGACTGGATCGCCGAACGGTCGTGGGACACGATCAACAACGTGGTGCCGGCCTTGCGGAAGCCGCGGATGCGATCGAAGCTTTTGTGCTGAAAGTAAGCGTCGCCCACCGACAGCGCTTCGTCGACGATCAGAATGTCCGGGCGGCGCGCGGTGGCGACGCTGAAGGCCAGGCGCATCTGCATGCCGCTGGAATAGGTGCGCACCGGGTGATCGATGGCCTCGCCGATTTCCGCGAAGCGTTCGATGTCCGGCATCAGTGCTTCGATTTCTTCGACTTGCATGCCCAGCAGTTGCCCGGCCATCACCGCATTCTGACGGCCGGTGAAATCCGGGTGAAACCCCATGCCCAGTTCCAGCAGCGCGGCGACCCGGCCCTCGAGCTGAATCTGGCCGCAGGTCGGTTGAGTGGTGCCGGTGATCATTTTCAGCAGGGTGCTTTTGCCGGCGCCGTTGACCCCGACAATGCCCACCGCTTCACCGGGAGCGATTTCGAAATTGACGTCCTGCAACACCCAGTGCTGGCGATGGCGCATCGGCGAAAACGGAATCAGCCATTCGGCCAGGCGACTCCAGCGAGTGGGGTACTGCTTGTAGGCCTTGCCCAGGCCGGTGACGCGTATGTGCCCCATCAGAGTTCATCCACCATTTCGCCGACCCGCCGGCGGAACAGGCGCAGGCCGACCGCACACAACAGCAGGCCGATCACGAAGATCGGCAGCAGCGAACTCCACACCGGCCACTGACCGTAGAGAAACAGGTTCTGATAACTGCCGATCAGATTGGTCAGCGGATTGAGCTGCAACAGGCGTTGTACCCACTCGGGCAGGATGCTCAGCGGGTACACGATCGGCGTCAGCCAGAACCAGAATTGCAGGCAGATGGCGAACAATTGGCCGACATCGCGAAAGAACACGTTGAGCACGCCGAGGATCATGCCCAGCCCGGCGCAGAACAGCACTTGCAGCGCCAGCAGCGGCACCAGTGCCAACAGGGCCATGCCCGGCCAGCGTCCGGTGATCAACAGAAAGCCGAGGAACAGGCCGATGATGATCGCGAAGTTGATCCCGGCATTGAGCAGCACGATCACCGGCAGGCAGAGGCGCGGGAAGCTGATTTTCTTCAGCAGGTTGGCGTTCTCCAGAAACATGTTCTGGCTGCGCAGGGTGATTTCCGAGAACAGGCCCCAGGTCAGCAGCCCGGCGCACAGGTAGACGCTGTAGGCCATGCCGTCGTCCACGCCGGGCAGACGGGCGCGCATGATGTGGGAAAAGATCACCGTGTACACGATGATCATCGACAGCGGGTTGAGTACCGTCCACAGCGCGCCGAACAGCGAATTGCGATACCGCGCTTGAAACTCCCGCTTGACGCTACCGAGGATAAAACCCCGATAGTCGTGCAGCGAGCGGTACAGGGAAAGCAGCATTCACACCGTCCTGCCGTATTGGTCTTCGAAGCGGACGATGTCGTCCTCTCCCAGGTATTCGCCACTTTGCACTTCGATGATCACCAGGTCGATCACGCCGGGGTTCTCCAGACGATGCTTGTGACCGGCAGCGATGAACGTCGATTCGTTCTTCGCCACCAGGGTCGTGCCGCTGCCGTTGTTGGTGACCTTGGCCATGCCTTCGACCACCACCCAGTGTTCATTGCGGTGATGGTGCATCTGCAACGACAGTTTGCCGCCGGGTTTGACCACGATGCGCTTGATCTTGAAGCGCGGGCCTTCCTCGAGCACGGTGTAGGTGCCCCACGGACGGCTGACCGTGCGATGCAGACGATAGGCTTCGTGTGATTTGTCCTTGAGCTGCTTGGCCACCCGCCGCACATCCTGCGCTCGGTCGGCATGGGCCACCAGCACCGCGTCGGCGGTGTCGATGACGATCAGGTCTTCAACACCTACTGCGGCCACCAGCCGGCCTTCGCTTTGAACGAAGTTGTTGCGGCTGTCGATGAAGATCGCCTCGCCGCTGGCGCGGTTGTTATCGGCGTCGGCCGGCACCAGCGCGGCGACTGCGCCCCACGAACCGATATCGCTCCAGTCGAAACCGGCGGGCACCACCACGACTTTTTCCGAACGCTCCATCAAGGCGTAGTCGATGGAAATGTCGGTGATCTCGGCGAACAGTTGCGGCGACAGCTCCTGTTGCAGGTAACCCGTGGTTTCCAGTGGTTCGCTGGCGGCCATGCAGGCGCGGGTCTGTTCCAGCAGCTCGGGGGCGTGCAGCTCCAGCTCGGCGATCAGGGTGGCGGTGGTGAAGCAGAACATTCCCGAGTTCCACAGGAAGTTGCCGCTTTCCAGGTAATGGGTGGCGGTTTGCAGGTCGGGCTTTTCCACGAAACGCTGGACCTTGGCTGCGCCTTTTGCATCCAGCGGGGCGCCGGTCTCGATGTAGCCGAAGCCGGTTTCCGGGGTGGTCGGTACCACACCGAAGGTCACCAGATAACCGTCCTTCGCCAGATTGACCGCGTGCTCGACCGCGCTTTTGAGCGCGTCTTCGTTGACGATCAAATGGTCGGCGGGCATCACCACCATGATCGCTGCATCACCGTGCAAGGCTTGCAGCGACAGTGCCGCCGCCGCGATGGCCGGTGCAGTGTTGCGCCCGGTGGGCTCGAGCAGGAAGTGCCCGCGATGCCGGGACAGGCGCGCGGCCTGATAGTGATCCTTGCTCTGGAAGTAGTACTCGCGGTTGGTCACCGTGACGATGTCGCCCCAGCCGTCCAGCAGCGCGGCGGCGCGGCGGTAGGTCTTGCCCAGCAGCGACTGGCCGTCGGGCAGGGTCATGAACGGCTTGGGATGGCCCTCGCGGGACACCGGCCACAAACGGGTGCCGGCACCGCCGGACAGAATCACGGGGATCAGCATGGCCTACTCCTTGGCGACGCGTTTCATGTCCGCATCCATCATCATGCGGATCAGGGTGTCGAGGTCGGTCTTGGGTTTCCAGCCCAGCACGCGCTGGGCCTTGGCCGGATTGCCGAGCAGCACTTCGACTTCGGCCGGGCGGAAGAACGCCGGATCGATTTTCACGTAGTCGCGGTAGTTGAGACCCACGTGATCGAAGGCGATGCGGCACATCTCGCGCACGGTGGTGGTGACACCGGTGGCAACCACGAAGTCGTCAGGCTTGTCCTGTTGCAGCATCAGCCACATGGCCTCGACGTAGTCGCCGGCAAAGCCCCAGTCGCGCTTGGCGTCGATGTTGCCCAGGGCCAGCTCCTGCTGTTTGCCCTGCTTGATCCGGGCTGCCGCATCGGTGACCTTGCGGGTCACGAACTCGATGCCGCGCAGTGGCGATTCATGGTTGAACAGAATGCCGCTGCTGGCGTGCAGATTGAAACTTTCGCGGTAGTTGACGGTGATCCAGTGGCCATAGAGTTTGGCCACGCCGTAAGGGCTGCGCGGGTAGAACGGAGTGTTTTCGTCCTGCTGCTCGGCCTGGATCAGGCCAAACATCTCGCTGGTGGACGCCTGATAGAAACGCGTGTGCGGGCTGAACTGACGGATCGCTTCGAGCAGGTGAGTCACGCCCAGTCCATCAACGATGCCGGTGGTCACCGGTTGGTCCCAGGATGCGGCAACGAAGCTCTGGGCCGCCAGGTTATACACCTCGTCCGGAGCCGATTTGATGACCGCACGCTGCACCGAGCAGGCGTCGGCCATGTCGCCGTCCAGGTAAACGATATCGGCTTCAACGCCCATCTCGCGCAGGCGCCAGCGCGAGTCGCTGCTGCGCCGTGCCACCAGGCCGTGGACCTTGTAACCCTTGTCGAGCAGCAGTCTGGCCAGATACGCGCCGTCCTGGCCGGTGATCCCTGTGATCAATGCACTTTTTGTCATTCTTGTCGTACTCGCGTCTCCCAGTCGGACAGGATCGCCCGCAGGGATTGTTGTGTAGTGATTTGCGGCGTCCATCCTGTGGTCCGGGCCAGCCGTTGATGGCTGCCGCAGACGCGACGCTGATCCGCGCGGCGCATGCGTGCCGGATCCTGAACCAGTTGCAGCTCGACCTCGGCCAGATCGCCCAGCTGTTCGATGAGGCTGCGGATGCTTTGCTCACGGCCGGAGCAAATGTTGTAGACCTGCCCCGGCGTGCCTTTTTCCAGCAGCGCGAAATAGGCCGAGACCACGTCGCCGACGTCGAGGAAATCGCGCGTGACATCGATATCACCGACTTCCAGTTGCGGCGCTTGCAGCCCTTGCTTGATGCGGTTGATCTGGCGTGCGGCGCTGGCAATGACGAAGCTGTCCTTTTGCCCGGTGCCAATGTGATTGAACGGACGCGCCACCAGCACCGGCCAGTCTTCGCTCAATCCCCATTGCAGGCTGAGGAATTCGGCCGACAGTTTGCTCACGGCATAAGGATTGCGCGGGCAGGGCGGTTGTTGTTCGGTGATCGGCAGTGCGGATTCATCAACCTGGCCGTAGACGTCGCCCGAGCTGACATACAGGAACGTGCCCTTGAAGCCACGGGCCTTGAGTGCCTGCAACAGGTTCAGGGTGCCGAGCAGGTTGATGTCGAAGGTACGTGCCGGGTCGCGGAAAGCTTCGGGGACAAAGGTCTGGCCAGCCAGGTGAATGACCGCATCGGGCAGTTGCGGCCATAGATCGATGAGGCTGTCCGGTTTTGTCAGGTCATAGGCAGAGGCGGCAGGCAGCAGCTGCCACGACGCGTCTTCCCCTTGCAGACGTGACTGGATGTGTTGTCCTACGAACCCGCTGAGGCCCGTGATGAACAGACTTTTTTTCAAACAGCGACCCCTTGGTCTTTAACCTTCACCTCTTCCCACAGGCTTTAAGGGAATGTCTGTCGGACCAATAGAAAATCCGGCCGAGACAACGGGTGAAGTCGTTGTTGTAGTTGTTTGGTTGCCAATCTGTGCCAATTGCGCAGCAATTTCAACCGGGCAAATCGTGACTGGTCAGTTCTCGTCAGAGTAGTCGGGTTTTTCTCGCCGGGCGGTTCCCGAATCCTTGGCGGATGTGTTTAGAATGCCCCTCGTCGCGATCCCTGGCGGCATTTCGCAAGGATCGTGCGACAGGGTAAAACCGAACATTAAAACAAGAACAGAGACGTGCCCGATGACGCAGGACGAACACCGCTGATACCGGTTCGATCCGACGCTCGGCCGTCATAGCGTGAAGCGGCCGGGATGGCGGTTTCACCGTGGGATGCCATGAATTTCATTCTCTACTCGGACGTCAACGACCGCTCCATCAGCCAGAGTCTCGGGCGTCCCGAATACAGCTACTACTTCGTGCTCAAGGCCTATCGCCCGGTGCTGGAAAGCCTGGGTCGGGTGCATGTGGTGTCCAGCCGCGCCGAGGTCGATCCGCTCTATCGAACACTGCTCGGCGCCGGGGAAAGCAGCGTTTTCCTGTCCTTCACACCGCCACAGAATACGCCGAGCGACCTTGAATGCCCGACGATCTGCGTGATCGCATGGGAGTTCGATTCGATCCCCGATGAGTCGTGGGATGATGATCCGCGCCACGACTGGACGCAGATGCTCGCACGACAGGGGCGGGTCATTACGCTGTCGAGCCATACCGCCCGCGCGATCCGCCGCGCCATGGGCGAGGACTTTCCGGTACTCGTGCTGCCGACGCCCTTGTGGGAAAACTTCGCCGCCATTCGTGAGCAACATGTCAGTGCGCCGATCAATCCCGGCGCTACGCTGGCGATCAAGGGCTGCATTTTCGACAGCCGCACGCTGGGACTGTCTGCCGATGACTTGCTGCCAAAACCGCTGACTGCCGAGCAACTGGCTGAAATCGAGGCGCTGCGCCCGCCACCGCTGACGGTCAAACGACGCCTGGTCATTGCTCGTCATTATCTGCGCCTGTGGATGCTGGGCGCGGGTGAAGAACGGGTGAAATACCTGCACCACTGGTACTGGGAAGGTGTGCAGGATCTGCTGTCGGACAGCGCACACGCCTGGCTTGAAAAACGTTTCCCGGCCATCGCCGCTCCGCATGCGGTGGCGGTGGTCGAGCCGCCCCCGCTGGATTTGCCGGACACCTCCTCGGTAGTCGAGGCCGCAGTGGAAGGCGTGGTCTATGTCACCGTGTTCAACCCCAAAGACGGCCGCAAGAACTGGCACCACCTGATCACCGCGTTCTGCTGGGCCTTTCGCGAAACGCCTGACGCGACGCTGGTGCTGAAGATTACCCAGAACGATCTGGCGTCCTACTACAGCGAGTTGATGACCCTGCTCGCGCAATTGACACCGTTCGTCTGCCGGGTGCTGGTGATGCACGGTTACCTGGACGACGCGCAATACGCGCGGCTCTACCAGGCCGCCAGTTTTTACGTGAACGCCTCTCGCTGCGAAGGCCTGTGCCTGCCGCTGATGGAGTTCATGTCCAGCGGCAAACCGGTGATCGCCCCGGACCACACGGCGATGGAAGATTACATCGACGACACGGTGGCCTTCGTCGTGCAGTCCAGCGAAGAGCTGACGATCTGGCCCCAGGACACCCGCATCATCTACCGCACCCTGCGCTATCGCCCGGACTGGGCTTCGCTCAAACGCGCCTATGAGAACAGCTACCGGATGGCCAAGGCGCAGCCGCAGGAATACGCGCGCATGTCTGCCGCTGCTGTCGAACGCATGCACGACTACTGCGCGTTCGCCCCGGTGCAGCGGCGCATGGCGGATTTTTTCGGTCTCGTGCCGCTGGCTGCCGATGCTGCCCCCGTGACGGACAACGCCTCATGCTGATCATCATTCACTCGGAAACCAACCAGCACACCATCGCGCAGAACCTGGGGCGGTCGGAGTACAGCTATTACTTCGTGCTCAAGGAATACCGGCCGGTGCTCGAACGCCTTGGGCGTGTGGTGGAAGTCGTCGACCCGGCGCGCGAAGTCGACGCGCTGTATCTGGAATGCCTGTCCCGTGGCGAGCCCTGCGTGTTTCTCTCGTTCTCGCCGCCGCACCGCACGCCGATTCACCTGGCGTGTCCGACGCTGCCGGTGTTCGCCTGGGAATTCAGCACTATTCCCAACGAACCCTTCGACAACGAGCCGCGCAATGACTGGCGCACGGTGCTGCAGGCCTGTGGCGCGGCGATCACCCATTCCAGCTACACGGTCAACGCGGTGCGCGAGGCCATGGGCGCCGATTACCCGATTGTCGCGGTCCCGGCACCGGTGTGGGATCGCTTCGCAGCCCGGGGCGCGCAGCTTCAGGGTCAGTCTTCGACCGGACCGGTGCGACTGACGATCAAGGGGCTGGTCGCCGACAGTCGTCAGCTCGATCTCGACGCGTTTGGCCCGAAACATTTGCGCCGTGGCGAGGGTATCGATTTCCAGGCGCCGGTGCGCGAGCAGGAGCTGCTGCTGGACGGTATCGTCTACACATCGGTGTTCAATCCCGGTGACGGACGCAAGAACTGGGAAGACATGCTCAGTGCATTCTGCGTGACGTTTCGCGAGGTCGAAGACGCGACGCTGGTACTCAAGCTCACGCACCACGATGCCGAAGAAGCGCTCGGCGACATTCTTCATCACCTGTACAAAAACCAGTCCTACCGCTGCCGCATCGTGCTGATTTACGGCTACCTCGCGGACGCGGACTACGAGCGTCTGGTGCAGGCCACCCGATACGTGGTGAACACTTCCTACGGCGAGGGCCAGTGCTTGCCGTTGATGGAATTCATGTCCTGCGGCAAGCCGGCCGTGGCGCCGCGCACCACGGCGATGATCGATTACCTGAGCACCGACAATGCGTTCCTGGTCGAGTCCACCGATGAACTCACCGCCTGGCCTCACGATCCGCGCAAGGCGTTCCGCACGTTGCGCTACATGACCAACTGGGCGTCGGTCTGTGTGGCCTATCGCAACAGCTATGAGGTGGCGAAGAACGATCCCGGGCGTTATGCGCAAATGTCGGCGCAGGCCGTTGCCAGTCTCCAGGCGTTCTGCAGTCAGGCGGTGGCCGAGCAGCGTTTGCGCGATTTCCTTGCTCAAGTGCAGGAATCTCGCGCTGTCGCTGCAACGGAAGCCACAGGCACATGATCCGCACATTGCTGAGGCGTCTGCGTCCGGTTGCGCGATCGGTGCCGGTCTCTTCGCCGGTTGCTGCGCCTGAACCGCTGGCCGCCAGTGTTTCGCCGCGAGACGTCGGCCTGCACGATGCCATGCTCGACGGCTGGTTTCACGGCGACAGTGGCGAGTTGCTCAAGGGCTTTGCCATCGACGCGGACGACACCTTGCTCGACGTGGGGTGTGGCGAGGGCGTGGCGACATTGTTTGCCGTGCGCCAGGGCGCGTCGGTGGTCTTTACCGACAGCGAGCACGACAAGGTACGCGACCTCGCCCGGCAAGTCGAAGCGCAGAGCCGCAAGCCCAGTCTCGGTCTGGTCAGCAACAGCCTGCCGCTGCCGCTGAGCGATGGCTGTGCGAGCAAGGTTGTATGCATGGAAGTGCTGGAACACATCGACCAGCCCGAGCCGTTCATGGCCGAGCTGGTGCGCATGGGCCGTCCCGGCGCGTTGTATCTGCTCAGTGTGCCGGCGCCGGTAGGCGAGCATTTGCAGCAAGGCATTGCTCCGGCGGGTTATTACCAGTCACCCAATCATGTGCAGATCTTCACCCCGGAACGCTTCGCGGCACTGGTAGAGGATGCCGGTCTGGTGATCGAGCATCGTCAGGCCACGGGTTTTTTCTGGGTCATGGGCATGATCTTTTTCTGGGCCAGCGAACGGGCTGCCGGCCGTGACCTCGGCGGTGCCGTGCGCGACCGGATCCAGGCGCCGTATCCACCGTTGATGGAGAGTTGGGCCAGAACCTGGCAGGACTTGCTGGCGCAGCCCGATGGCTTGGCGATCAAGCAGATGCTCGACCGGTTCATGCCCAAGAGTCAGGTGATCATTGCCCGCAAACCGCTCGATACAGGACGTGTATCATGAGCGGCAAGCGGATCATGGACATCGAAGTCCTGCGCGCTATCGCGGTACTCGGTGTGCTGTTTCATCACTTGCAGGGCAGTCTGTTCACCGACCCGGTGCCGCTGCTTGAAAGGATCCATGCCTTTGCGCAACCGTGGTGGGGCGTCGATCTGTTTTTTGCCATCTCCGGGTTTGTCATCGCCCGCAGCCTGATCCCGGCGCTGCGTGGTTGCAGCAATCGCCAGGAATACTGGGAGCAGACGCGCAACTTCTGGCTGCGCCGAGTGTTTCGTCTCTTGCCGTCAGCCTGGCTGTGGCTGGCGTTGATGCTGCTGGCGTGCGTATTTCTGAATCGGTCAGGCGCGTTTGGCACGTGGTCTGCCAATGTCCAGGCCACTTTGGCCGGGGTGCTGCAGTACGCCAATTTCCGCTTTGCCGATGCGTTCTTTCATTACGAATACGGCAGCAGTTTCGTCTACTGGAGCCTGGCGCTGGAGGAGCAGTTCTACCTGTTGTTCCCGCTATTGATCTTGCTGTGCCGCAAGCATCTGGTGTGGGCATTGCTGGCGCTGGTGGCGGTGCAGTTGTTCACCGTGCGCACGCCGCTGCTGATGGTGATCCGTACCGATGCGCTGGCGCTGGGTGTGCTGTTGGCGATGTGGAGCATGCAGCCGGGTTACCGCCGTTGGGAGCCCGTATTCCTGCGTCGGCCATGGGCCGGATTGTGCGCGCTGGTCGGTCTTGGAGCGCTGCTGAGCTTCATGGCCACCGATCGTTTCACCTTTGCCGGTTACCGCATCGGGTCTATCGCCGTGCTCAGCGCCATGCTGGTGTGGATTGCTTCGTACGATCGCAATTACCTGCTGCCGGCCGGTGGCCTGCAACGACTGATGGCATGGATCGGCAGCCGCTCCTACGGCATTTACCTGATCCACATTCCGGCCTATCAACTGGTGCGGGAATTGACCTTCCGTTTGCAGAGCGCCGGTCTGCCGAGCCCGGCGGGGCATCCGATCGTGACGCTGCTGATCGCCGGTGGCCTGATCGTGCTGCTCAGCGAACTCAATTACCGCTTTATCGAAATGCCCATGCGCAATCGAGGCGCCACGCTGGTGAAACGCCTCGGCACTTCGCGAACCGTCGTCTCGTCCTCTGGAGCCACCTCATGCTGAGCCTTCTGAAAAAACTCACGGCGGCTCCGGCCCCCGCACAAGCTGTCGCACCGATCGCCGACAAGGTGGATCCGTATATGCTCGGCCTGCACGACGCGATGCTCAGTGGCTGGTTCAACCAGGAAACCGGTGAGCTGTTCAAAGGCTTCCCGGTGACCGCCGATGACACTTTGCTCGACGTTGGCTGTGGCGACGGTGGCAACGTGCATTTCTGCGGCATGCGCGGGGCGAAGATCATCATTGCCGACATCGACGGCGCCAAGGTCGAAGCGACCCGCCAGCGCCTGAGCGATACGCCGGCGCGTGGCGTCGAATGCCATGTGACCGACTGCAATCCGCTGCCGATCGCCGATGGCACCGCCACTCGCGTGGTGTCTACCGAAGTCATCGAGCACGTCGACGATCCGGCGCAGTTCCTTGCCGAACTGGTGCGCGTCGGTCAATCGGGTGCGCTGTATTTGCTGAGCGTGCCGCACCCCAGCTCCGAAGACCTGCAAAAGGACATCGCCGCGCCGGAGTATTTCCAGAAGCCCAACCACATTCGCATCATCAGCGAGGAGCAGTTCAAGGCGATGGTCAGCGAGGCGGGACTCGAGATCATCAGCCATAGCCAGTACGGCTTTTACTGGTCGATGTGGATGATGTTGTTCTGGGAAGCGAAGGTCGAATTCAGCAACCCGGATCATCCGCTGCTCAACCATTGGGCCGAGACCTGGCAAGCGGTGCTCGACTCGCCGCGCGGCGCGCAGATCAAGCAGGCACTGGATGCGGTGGTGGCGAAAAGTCAGGTCATCATCGCCCGCAAGCCCTGAGCGCTTTTGTGTAACCTTGCAGCCTGATGTCTCAGGGATCTGCAAGGTATGCGCTTTATCATCGGGTGGTCAGCCCTGGTGGCTGTGTTGTTGCTGTGTGCTTGTGAACGACAGGACGCAGTGCCGCTCGATCAGCAGCTTTATGTCTGGCAACGGCAATGGACGCCGGCCCATGAACCCGCCCTGAACGACAGTCGCAGCGATTTTTCGACTTTGCGAGTCTTGGCGTTGCAGGCTTTCCCGAATGCCGGATGGAGTCGGGTGCGCGTCGATTCTTTGTTGCTGAAACGCGATGCGCGGCCGTTGATCGCGGTAATTCGCCTCGACGGCCAGCTCAAGACGCTAGACACGCAAGCGGTCACGGCGCAAATCCTTCAAGTACTTGCCGACTGGCAAGGGCAGGGGCTCACGCTGGCCGGGATCGAGATCGACCATGACGCCGGCAGTGCCCGACTGTCGGCCTATACCGAATTCCTCACTCACTTGCGCGGCGCATTGCCGGCCAACCTGCCTTTGAGCATCACCGCGTTGCCTGTCTGGCTCGACAGCCCGCAATTACCGGCGCTACTGGCGATCGTCGACAGCAGCGTGTTGCAGGTGCACGCCGTCAGTGATCCGCGTCGCGGTCTGTTCGATCCCGAGCAGGCACAGCGCTGGGCCAAGGCCTGGGGGCGGGCGACCGACAAACCGTTTTATCTGGCGCTACCGGCCTATGGCGTGGCGTTGTTGGCGGATGCCGAGGGCGCTCCGGTGGTGGAAAGTGAGGTGCCGCTCGAGCGCGGTGGCCAGCGACGGGAATTGCTTGCCGATCCGCAACAACTGGGCCGACTGGCCAATGAATTACGCGAAGATCGCCCGGCGCATCTGGCCGGTTTGATCTGGTTTCGGCTGCCGTTGGCCAACGACCGCAGAGCCTGGAGCCTGAGCACGCTGCGCGCGGTCGCCCGAGGCGACGCATTGAGTAGCCAGCTCGGCCTGACGTTCACCGAACAGAACGGCCTGCAAGACATCGCCCTGCGTAACGTCGGCAACCTCGACAGCGCCTGGCCCGCCCGCATCATCATCAAGGCCCGGGGCTGCGAAGGCGCCGACGCGCTCGCCGGTTATGCGTTGCAACAGACAGCGGATCTGCTTACCTTCACCCGCCTGCGCAACGGCCGATTGCTGGCGGGCGGGCAGCGTGCGATCGGTTGGGCACGCTGCGCAAATATTGATCAAGGAGGTTCGCATGTTGACCCGTAACTGGCCCCGCCATCTGCTTTGCCTGAGTCTCAGCCTGCCGCTGGGTTCGGCGCTGGCCTGCGGCCCGGATTTTCCGATGCGTCTGCTCGACGATCGCGGGCAATCGCTGGCGGAACTGCCGGAGGGCAACTTCAGGTTCGAGATCAGTCGCCTCGGCAAAACCATTGCCGGGCTGAAAAACGTCACCGCCGCCACCCACAATCCGGATGACATCTACGCCGAGGCGCCGGAACCCGCCGAGGTGCGCGAAAAGGCCGAGCAGATCGGCCTGACGCCTGAACAGCAAGCGCTGGTCAAACAACTGCGCAGCCTGACCGATGCACGTCAGGTTGAAGTGCAGGGCGCGAGCCTGCCGGCGGAACTGCGTCTGTATGTGGCGGGCGCTGTGGCGTTCGGCGCCGGTGACCATCAATTGGCTGTCGAGTATTTCCGTCAGTTGCTGGCGCTGCCGGCCGATCAACGTGCGTTGCGCAGCACTTGGGCCGCTTATTCACTGGGCCGGGCGTTCTTCGCCATGAGCAGCGAAGCGGGCGATGCGCTCGAAGCCTTGGAAAGCGCGATCGAAGCTTTCCGTCAGACGCGGCAACTGAGCATCGACGGTTTCAGCGATCCGCTGGAACTCGGCGTGGCCAGCCTCGGCGAAGAAGCCCGAGCGCTGCGCACGGCGGGCAGTTGGGACAAGGCCATCGAACTTTACGCCGCGCAAAACCTGCATGGTTCGAACGTCGGCTACACCTCGCTGAAGCTGTTGATGAACGATCTGGCCGAAGGGCCCGAGGATCGGCTGGAGAAGTTGTTGCGTGGCAAAGCCGTGCAGCAACTGGTGACCGCCTCGCTGATCAGCCGGATCGGTTGGTCGTTCGGCGATGAGCCGCCGAACGAGAAGAAGCTGGTCAAGGCCCTGCAAGCGAGCACGCGCGGCAGCCTCGATAACGCAGATCGCCTGGCGGCGATGAATTATCAGCAGGGCGATTACGCCAGCGCCAAGGCGTTCCTCGAACACGCCGGTGACAGTGGCCTGGCGTGGTGGCTGCGGGCGAAACTGGCTGTGCGCGATGGTGACAGGAACGCGGCTGCCGCGGCCTATGCGAAAGCCGCGCAAGCGTTCCCGCAGCATGAGTCCTGGGGCGAGCGGCGCACTGCCGACTGGAATCTCGAAAGCCTTCAACCGAAATGCCGGGTCGAGGGTGAAAGCGCGATTCTGGCGCTGCAACGTGGCGAGTATCTGCAGGCGTTCGATCAGTTGTATCGCAGCCAGCACATTTACTGGTTCGACGCCGCGACCGTGGCCGAGCGGGTGCTGACGGTCGAGGAGCTGAAAAACTATGTCGATACCAACGTGCCGGCGCCACCCGCGCTGAGCCAGCAGGATCGCGACAATTACGTGCCGCTGCCGGTGGCCGCCAGCCTGCGCAATCTACTGGGTCGGCGCTTGTTGCGGGAGGGGCATTACGAAGAAGCGGTCGGTTATTTCGACAGCGCCGATCTGCAGAACAAGGCCAGACTCTATGGCGAGCAACGCCTCAAAGCCGATAAGGCGTGGTGGCCGACCAAGCGTGCCAGCGCGCTGTTCAATGCCGCGTGGACGGCCCGTGAGTGGGGCATGGACATTCTGGGCTACGAAATGGCCCCGGATTACGCGACCTTCGGCGGCAACTACAGCCTGGAAAACACCGAGCTGAAAGTCGGGCCGCTGGTCAGCGAGGCCGAAGTGCAACGTCAGAAGGCCAGTGAAGCGCAGCCGGACGAGCGTTATCACTATCGGTTTGTCGCCACGGCGCTGGCCAGCCGTGCGGCGGATAATCTGCCGCATACCAGTCAGGCGTTCGCTGCCGTATTGTGCTCGGCGGCGGGCTGGAACAGCAGCCTCGAAGAGCAGAGCGCCTTGTACAAACGCTATGTCGACGAAGGGCCGTACGTACTGTGGGCCGTGGATTTCGGCCATCAATGCCCTTATCCGGACTTCGAAAATGCCGACAAGCGCTATGTCACTCAGGTGACCGATTCGGTGCGTTCGACACTGCGGCCGTACAAGTGGCCGGTGCAGATTGGAGCGATCGTGGCCTTCACCGCGGTGGCGTTATTGCTGATCACCCGCCGCCAGCGCAAGGCCCGCAAAACCTAAGCCTGCTGGACGAACGTCAGGCGCACGGCAAAGCCGATCAACAGGCTGCCGAACAGCCACTGTTGCACTCGCTGGGCCGTCGGGCTGTGTTTCAGCCAGCGGCCTAGCGCGGCGCCGGTCAGGGCGTAGGCGCTGTCGAACAACAGACCGGCGCCCACCAGCATCGCGCCGAGCAGCGCAAACTGGGTCAGCACCGGTGCGCCATTCGCCACGATGAACTGCGGCAGCAACACCGAGCAGAACAGCAGTGCTTTCGGGTTGAGCAGATTGGTCAGCAGGCCGCGACGGATGGCTGCGTACCACTGCGCATGACTGTCCGTCACGGTGCCGACGTTCAGATCCGGCAGCAGCGTGGTGCGCAGGCATTGAATGCCGATCCACAGCAAGTACGCCGCCCCGGCGATCCGCACGGCATCGAACGTCCACGGCGCGGCCTTGAACAGCGCCGCCAGCCCCAACGCGGCTAACGCGACGTGGCAACCTCGGGCAATCGCCAGGCCCACCGCCGTGGCCATCGCTGCGCCGCGACCCTGGCGGGCGCCGGTCTGCAACAGCAGGATCATGTCCGGACCGGGCAGCAGATAGACCACCGCCAAGGCCAGGAAAAACAGCCAGAGACTCGCCATGTCGCACCCCTTTCGTTGTCGATTCGGTCGCCTCAGTCTAGGGCCGAAGGGCAGGGCAGGTGGTTGCGTAATCAGCTTCTAAAGGCCTCTGAATTGGCATAATCTGCGCTCTTTCACCGCATAAACCATCAGGATCTGCCAACCATGAAACTGGATGCCTTCGACCGCAAGATTCTCGCCGCGCTGCAACGGGACGGGCGTCTGAGCAATGTGCAGTTGGCCGACGAGATCGGTCTGTCGGCATCGCCATGTCTGCGCCGGGTGCGGATGCTCGAAGAGGCTGGGGTGATTCGCGGTTATCAGGCCAATCTGGATCGTGATGAAGTGGGGTTGGGGCTGACGGTGTTTGTCGGGGTCAAGGTCGAGCGCCACAACGACGAACAGGCCGAGGCGTTCCACCGGGCGGTGACGGCGTTGCCGGAGGTGATTTCGGCGTTTCTGGTGTCCGGGGAATCGGACTTTCTGCTGCAAGTGGTGGTGCCGGATCTGCGCGCCTATGACCGTTTTCTCACCGGTTGCCTGTTGAAGCTGCCGGGGGTGAGCGACATCCGCAGCAATTTTGCGATCCACACGGTGAAGACACCCGGCGCGTTGCCGCTGGGGCATCTGCCGTCCTGATACTTCCCGCATTGCGCGGGAAGTATTCGCACAGTGCTTACATCTGCGTCGCCATCCCCTCGACATTCATCGCCGCCTGACGCAACGCTTCGGAGCGGGTTGGATGCGGGTGGCAGGTCAACGCGATGTCCTCGGCCGAGGCGCTGAATTCCATGGCCACACAGAACTCGCCGATCATTTCACTGACGCTCGGGCCGACCAGGTGCACGCCGAGGACTTCGTCGGTGCGCTCATCGGCGATGACTTTGGCGAAGCCTTCGGTCTCGTGATTGATCTTTGCCCGGCTGTTGGCGGTGAACGGGAATTTGCCGACCTTGTACGCCCGGCCTTCAGCTTTTAGCTGCTCTTCAGTCTTGCCGACGCTGGCCAGCTCCGGGCGGGTGTAGATCACGTTGGGAATCAGGTCGTAATTGACCTCACCGGCCTTGCCGACAATCTGCTCGATGCAGGCCATGGCCTCGTCTTCGGCCTTGTGCGCGAGCATCGGCCCGGACGTCACGTCGCCGATCACCCACACGCCGGGCGCTTCGGTGCGATGCTGTTTGTTAGCGAGCATGCCGCGTTTGTCGGTGCTCAGGCCGACGTTTTCCAGGCCCAGGCCCTGGGTGTACGGGCGACGTCCGATGGCCACCAGCACGTAATCGGCTTCAAGGATTTCCGCGCTGCCGCCAGCGGCGGGTTCGACGCTGAGCTGTACACCGTTGGCCGAGGAAGTGGCGCTGGTCACTTTCGAGCTCAGCTTGAAGCTGATGCCCTGTTTGCTCAGCGAGCGTTGCAGAGTCTTGCCGGCTTCGCCGTCGACGCCGGGGCAGATGCGGTCGAGGTATTCCACCACCGTCACTTGCGCGCCGAGCCGGCGCCAGACCGAGCCAAGTTCGAGGCCGATCACGCCCGCACCAATGACCACCAGATGCTTGGGCACTTCACTCAGGGACAGCGCACCGGTCGAGTCGAGGATGCGCTTATTGTCGATTTCCACGCCGGGCAGGGGAGTGGGTTCGGAGCCGGTGGCGATGACGATGTCCTTGGCAGTCAGTTCGATCCGGCTGCCCTGATCGCCGGTCACGCTGACTTTTCCGGGGCCGTCGATGTGGCCCCAGCCCTTGATCCAGTCGACCTTGTTTTTGCGGAATAGGAATTCGATGCCTTTGGTCAGGCCGCTCACGCTTTCGTCTTTCTGCTTCATCATTTGCGCGAGGTTGAGCGTGGGTTTGACCTCGATGCCGAGATTGGCGAACTCCGCACCCAGCGCCGCTTCGTACAGTTCTGACGCATGCAAAAGCGCCTTGGACGGCATGCAGCCGACGTTCAGGCAGGTGCCACCCAGCGTGGCGCGGCCCTCGACGCACGCGGCCTTGAGGCCCAGCTGGCCGGCGCGGATCGCTGCGTTATAACCGCCGGGGCCACCGCCCAGAATCACCACGTCATAGTTGCTCATGCTCTTACTCCTGGCTGAAGGATGCGGATCGGTAAAAGTAGTTCGCACTGAAAATTACGAACGTAATATGTGCGTTTCCAGACATTTCGGTCAAGGCTTCAGGCAAGCGACAGGTTGCGCATCTTTGAATGGCGCAAATGAGTACAAATATTTCACGACTTTCGTTATATCGTAACGATATGTGCAGTGAGCCAAGGGTTGTGGGGGGATATGCAAGTCGATCTGGATGAAGGCACGCCGGTGACCGGGTTGCCGCGCTTTCAGCAAGCGGCGACGCAGGGCCGGCGTTTGCGCCGCCTGGCGATCGGTCTGGGCGTGTTGGCCGGGGCAGGGTGGGTGCTGGCGTTTTTCGTCGATCTTTTTGCCCCGCAATCGTTGTGGCCCGCACTGCTGGTCAATCAGAGCGCCGCGTTGCTGGTGCTGGTCGCCGGGCTGCAATCGGCGTGGTGGGTGACGCAATGGCGGGCGCGGGTGATCAACCCCGTCGTGCCGGTGATGGCTGCTGAGGAACCTGCGCCGGAAGGTTGGTACGAGCGCCTGCTGGATCGCATGAGTCAGCGCAGTCTGAACCTGCTCGGGCAGATCGGCGCGGCCACGTTGTGGCTCGGCGGGTGGTCGGTGCTGGTGCTGTTAAGCATCGAGCAAATGTGGAATCTGACGCTGCCGGCGGCGGGTGTGGGGTTGTCCGCCACGGTCGGCGCGGCCATAGCTCTGCTGCTGGCGTTCGCTCTGCTGGTGCTGGAGCGGCAACTGGCGCAGGAAAACCCGGCACAGTGGCCCGAGGCCGGGGCGCTGGCGCAACTGACGCGCGTGGCAATCATCAGTCTGGTGCTGGGCGCGTTGTGTCTGTTGTTCGCCAGTGACAGTGCGATCTGGCCGGTGCGTCTGGCAGTGTTGATCGGCATCCTGCCCGGGCTGGTCGCTCTGGAATTGCTGTCGCGTGCGCTGCTGTCGCTGTTCAGCCCGCGCCGAGAACAACTCGAGCCGGTGTTGCTGGCCCGCAGTTTTGTTGCCGATCTGCTGCGCTGGCCGCCACAACCTCTGCTTGCGTTGCAGCATGAATTGCATAATCGCTTCGGTATCGATCTGCGCCAGATCTGGGCCTTCAGCTATATGCGCCGCGCATTCTTGCCGGTGTTGGTATTGGTGGCAGCGGTGGGCTGGTTGCTCACCGGCCTTCACGAAATCCCGATGCAAAGCCGTGGCATTTACGAGCGTTTCGGCAAACCGGTGCAGGTTTTCGGGCCGGGTTTACACGCCGGTTTGCCTTGGCCGCTGGGGCGTGTGCTGAATGTTGAAAATGGCGTGGTGCATGAACTGGCGACCAGCGTCGGTGAAAACCCGGCACCCGTGCAGTTGGATCCGGCAGAAGGTCCGGCGCCACTCACCGCGAATCGTTTGTGGGACGCCAGTCACGTCAATGACAAGTCTCAGGTTATCGCCAGCAGCCGGGGCGATCAGCAGAGCTTTCAGATCGTCAACATGGACGTGCGCTTCGTCTATCGCATCGGCCTGAGCGATCAAGCCGCGCTGGCCGCCACTTACAACAGTGCCGATGTGCCGACGCTGATCCGCAGTACCGCCAGCCGGATTCTGGTGCATGACTTTGCCTCGCGCACCCTCGACGGTTTGCTCGGTGAGGACAGAACCGGGCTCGCCGAAGAAATCGGCCGCGCCGTGCAAAGCGATCTGCAGAAGCTCGACAGCGGCGTGGAAATTCTCGCCACGGTGGTCGAAGCGATTCACCCGCCGGCAGGCGCGGCCAATGCCTATCACAGCGTGCAAGCCGCGCAGATCGGTGCTCAGGCGTTGATTTCCCGTGAGCGGGGCGCCGCTGCAGAAGCGAGTAACCAGGCGCAGTTGCAGGCCAGCCTCGCTCGGGATCAGGCCAGTGCCAACGCCCATGAAATCAACGCCACCGCCCGGGCGGCGGATCTGAAATTCAGCGCCGAACAGAAGGCCTACGCCAGCGCCGGCCAGGCCTTCGTGCTGGAGCAATACCTCAGCCAACTCAGCCAGGGTTTGAGCAAAGCCAAACTGCTGGTACTCGACCATCGCCTGGGCGGCAGCAGTAACGCACCGACCATCGACCTGCGTACGTTCACGCTGCCGGCAGATCCGGCGCGCACCACCGCTCAGCCAGGAGCCACCCATTGAGCCAGTCGCACACTCACGATCACCATGACCACAGCGGCCACGATCATGCTCATGGCGGCGGTCATCACCATCACGGGCATCATCACCATCACCACGGTGCGCCGGAGGAGGCGGGGCCTTTTCCGTGGAAGCGCATGGGCTGGGCAGCGTTGCTGGTGGCGTTCGCCATCGCGGCGGCGAGCCTGGTGCAAGTGCGCTCCGGTGAAGCCACGGTCATCACGCGGTTCGGCAACCCATCCCGCGTGTTGCTGGAGCCGGGTCTGAGCTGGCGCTGGCCGGCGCCGTTTGAAGCAGCGATTCCGGTGGATCTGCGTTTGCGCACGACCTCCAGCGGCCTGCAGGACGTCGGTACCCGCGACGGTTTGCGGATCATCGTTCAGGCGTATGTGGCCTGGCAGGTGCAGGGCGATCCTGACAACGTGCAACGCTTCATGCGCGCCGTGCAGAATCAGCCGGATGAAGCGGCGCGACAGATTCGGACGTTTGTCGGCTCGGCGCTGGAAACCACGGCCAGCAGTTTCGATCTGGCCAATCTGGTGAACACCGATGCCAGTCAGGTTCGCATCGCCGATTTTGAAGCGCAGTTGCGTCAGCAAATCGATCAGCAACTGCTCGCGACTTACGGCGTGCGCGTGGTGCAGGTGGGCATCGAACGGCTGACCTTGCCATCAGTGACCCTGACCGCAACGGTCGACCGGATGCGCGCCGAGCGCGAAACCATCGCCACCGAACGCACCGCCATCGGCAAGCGTGAAGCGGCGCAAATCCGCTCCGCCGCCGAACGCGATGCACGCATCGTGCAAGCCGATGCCACGGTGAAAGCCGCCGATATCGAAGCTCAATCGCGGGTGGAAGCGGCGCAGATTTACGGACGTGCTTACGCCGGTTCGCCGCAGCTGTACAACTTGCTGCGTTCGCTCGACACCCTCGGCACCATCGTTTCGCCAGACACCAAACTGATCCTGCGCACCGACGCCGCGCCATTCCGGGTGTTGGTCGACGGACCGCCGAATCTCGACAGCAAAAGCGGATCGCAGCCATGAATGAAGTTCCACGTGGAACACATTCGCTGAACAGTCCGTGGATTCAGGCGGGGCGTTTGGCTTTTTTCGCGCTGTACGCGGTGACTGTGCTCGCGGCTTTGGCCTGGGCGTTTTCCAATGTCCGCCAGATCGACCCGCAGAATCGCGCGGTGGTTTTGCACTTCGGAGCGCTGGATCGCATTCAGAATGCCGGCCTGTTATTGGCCTGGCCGCAGCCGTTCGAGCAGGTAGTTTTATTGCCGGCGGCGGATCGGGTCATTGAGCGCCGGGTGGAAAATCTGCTGCGCAGCGATCAGGCCTTGCAGGCGGATCGCGTCGCCACCTTCGCCACGCCGCTGAGTGATGCACTGGCCGGCTCCGGTTATTTGCTCACCGGTGATGCCGGAGTGGTGCAGCTGGATGTGCGGGTGTTCTACAAGGTCACCGATCCCTATGACTTCGTACTGCAAGGCGAACATGTGCTGCCGGCGCTGGATCGATTGGTAACGCGAAGCGCGGTAGCGCTGACGGCAGCGCGAGATCTGGACACCATTCTGGTGGCTCGACCGGAGCTGATCGGCGCTGATAATCAGGCCGCCGAACGTCGCGAACGGTTGCGTGGCGATCTGGTGCAGGGCATCAACCGACGTCTGGCCGAGTTGAAGGCGAGTGGGCAGGGCATCGGCATCGAAGTGGCTCGGGTCGATGTGCAATCGAGTCTGCCGGAGCCGGCGGTGAGTGCGTTCAACGCTGTCCTCACTGCCAGCCAGCAATCCGACAAAGCGGTCGCCAACGCCCGCACCGAGGCCGAAAAACTCACCCAGTCTGCCAACGAACAGGCCGACCGCACGCTGCAAGTCGCCCATGCCCAGGCCGGTGAGCGGCTGGCCAAAGCCTCTGCCGACACGGCGACGGTGTTGAGCCTGGCCAAGGCGCAACAGCAAGGCACGGACCCGCAAATGCTGTTGCGTCTGTACCGCGAGCGGATGCCGAAGATTCTCGGGCAGGCTGGTTCGGTGACCACAGTCGATCCGAAAGACGATTCACGCCTGATCATTCAGGGAGCCAGCAAATGACTGCCACCACCTCATCTCCGAGCCTGTTGTCCTCGGCCGAACAACGCCGCGCAGCGCGCCAGTTGACCCTGGCGATGCTCGCCCTCGGCATGCTCGGTCTTGGGCTGATCTGGCGCTGGTTGATGCCCGAGCAAACCGGCGTCAGTCAGTTGCTGCTCGGATTCGCTTCTTTATTAGTCTCGGTGCCGGTGATGCGTTCGGCGTGGTTCAGCCTGCGGTATCCGAGCCTGCACGGCATCACCGATCAGTTGATCGCTCTGGCGATGATCGGGGCCTGGGCCACGGGCGATCTGCTCACGGCCGCGCTGTTGCCGATCATCATGATCTTCGGTCACGTGCTGGAGGAGCGTAGTGTGATCGGTTCCCAGGAAGCGATTCATGCCCTCGGCCAACTCACGCGCAGCCATGCGCGCAAGGTGCAGGCGGATGGCTCGATCATCGAAGTCGACAACGGCACCCTCAAGGCCGGCGACAAAGTGGAAGTGCGCGCCGGGGATCGGGTGCCGGCGGACGGTCGGGTGTTGTCCGGTCAGGCCAGCCTCGATACGGCGTCGATCACCGGTGAGTCGGTGCCGGTGGAGGCGGGTGTCGGCATGGCGGTGTTCGGCGGCGCGATCAACCTTGATGGGTTGCTGCGAATTGAAGTGACCCGTACAGGGGATGAATCGACCCTCGGCAAGGTCATCGCACTGATGCAGAACGCCGAACGCTCCAAGCCACCGATTACTCGTTTGCTCGAACGTTATGCCGGCAGTTACATGGTGCTGGTGTTGTTGCTCGCGGCGGTGACCTGGTTCATCACCAAAGATGCACAGGCGATGCTCGCGGTGCTAGTCGCGGCGTGCCCATGCGCTCTGGTGTTGTCAGCGCCGGCCACGGCGATTGCCGGGGTGGCGGTGGCGGCGCGGCACGGGATTCTGATCCGCAGTTCGGCGTTCCTTGAGGAACTGGCCGATCTCACTTCGCTGGTGGTCGACAAGACCGGCACCCTGACTTACGGCACGCTGCGCTTGCAGTCGATCAACAGCCCGCGAGCGGATCACGGGTCGGTAATGGCTCTGGCTGCGAGCCTGGGGGCGGCTAGCAGCCATCCGGTCAGCCGCGCGCTGGCAGGACTGGTCAGCGCGGAACAGGTGCTGGTGCTGACCGATATTCATGAGCGACAGGGGTTGGGCGTAGTGGCCAAAACCGAGCAAGGCGAGGCCGCACTCGGTCGCCCGGAGCTGTTTGCGCAGTTGGGCATCTCGACCACGGCGATTCCCGAACACGATGGCCCGATTGCCGGGCTGGCGTTGAACGGCGAATTCCTCGCCTGGCTGTTGCTGGCCGATACCGTCAAACCGGAAGCGCGATTTGCGCTGAATGAACTGCGTGACCTCGGATTGGGACGACAACTGTTGTTGACCGGCGACCGGCAAAGCGTCGCGCAAACCTTGGCCAAGGATGTCGGCTTGCACGAAGTCGAAGCCCAGGCGTTGCCCGAAGACAAACTCAACCGGGTGCTCAAGGAAATCGATAACGGCTTCCGGCCGATGGTGGTCGGTGACGGGATCAACGATTCGCTGGCGCTCAAGGCGGGCGTAGTCGGTGTGGCGATGGGAGCGGGCGGCGCGGACATTGCGCTGGCGTCCGCCGATATCGTGCTGATCGGCAGCGACCTGCGTCGGCTCGGCACTTGTGTGCGCCTGAGTCGTCAGTGCCGACGGACCTTGCAAGTGAACGTTATCATCGGTCTAGGCTGGACGCTGGCCATCGTGGTGTTCGCGGCTTTCGGGTGGCTCGGTGCGGCGGGCGCGATGATCGCTGCATTGCTGCACAACCTGAGCACGTTGCTGGTACTGGGCAATGCCGGTCGCCTGCTGCGGTTTCAGGAACCGCTGCTGAAGCTGAAAGCGTCGGACTGATCATTTTTCGAACTGTGCGCCGCTCTCGCAGTCATTTGAGAAGGCGCACTGAACCAAGGATGACAGCGCGGTGACAGCCGCTGTGGCTGATAGTCGGCGACTATCAAATCGATAGCCTGCTAATTTTCAAGGATGGTCTACCCTCAGATCAGACGTCTGAAACCAGGGGGATATTCCATGCTCGCGCAACTTCCACCGGCCTTACAGAATCTGCAGCTTCCACTTCGCCTGCGACTCTGGGACGGCCATGAATTCAATCTGGGCCCGACGCCCAGCGTCACCATCGTGGTCAAGGACCCGTTGATGGTGTCCCAGTTGACCCATCCAAGTCTTGACGCGCTGGGGGCGGCGTTCGTCGAGGGCAAGCTCGAACTGGAAGGTTCGATCAGCGAGGTCATTCGGGTGTGCGATGAGTTGAGCACGGCGCTGCTCGATGAGGACGAAGACAGTCAGCCGGTGCGCACGCTCCATGACAAGGAAACCGACGCCAAGGCCATTTCCTATCACTACGACCTGTCCAACGCGTTCTACCAGCTGTGGCTGGACAGCGACATGGCGTATTCCTGCGCGTATTTCGAAACCGGCAGCGAATCCCTGGAGCAAGCCCAGCAAGCCAAATTCCGGCACCTGTGCCGCAAGCTGCGTCTGCAGCCCGGCGACTATCTGCTGGACGTCGGTTGCGGTTGGGGCGGGCTGGCGCGGTATGCCGCCCGCGAGTTTGGCGCCAAGGTCTTCGGTATCACTCTGAGCAAGGAGCAACTGGCTCTGGCCCGGGAACGAGTGAAAGCCGAAGGGCTGGAAGAGCAGATCGAACTGCAACTGCTCGACTACCGCGATCTGCCCCAGGACGGGCGTTTCGATAAAGTGGTCAGCGTCGGCATGTTCGAACACGTCGGTCATGCCAATCTTGCCGAATACTGCAAAACCCTGTTCGGCGCGGTGAAAGAGGGCGGTCTGGTGATGAACCACGGCATCACCGCCAAGCACACCGATGGCCGTCCGGTCGGGCGTGGCGCCGGGGATTTCATCGAGAAATACGTGTTTCCCAACGGCGAGCTGCCGCACCTGGCGATGATCTCGGCCGAGATCAGCGAAGCGGGTCTGGAGATCGTCGACGTCGAGAGTCTGCGCCTGCATTACGCACGCACCCTGGACCACTGGAGCGAACGGCTGGAGGACAATCTTGAAGCCGCCGCGAAACTGGTGCCGGATCAGGCGCTGCGTATCTGGCGTCTGTACCTGGCGGGCTGCGCTTATGCATTTGCTCGCGGCTGGATCAATCTGCATCAGATCCTTGCCGTGAAGGCCCATGCCGACGGCAGTCATGAACTGCCGTGGACGAGGGACGACATCTACAACCCTTGAACCTAGAGAATCGGTGAAATAAGCCGGGCGATCCGCATGCCGACCTGTTGCAGGCGGTGGATCTCCCGGCTTTCTTCTTTGGCGACCTCGTAGGCTTGGGCGAAGTCGTCGTTGAGCATCTCTTCCACGCTGGCGGCAAATTCGCTGTCGACGGTCAGCAGCATCACTTCGAAATTCAGCCGGAACGAACGGTTGTCCAGATTGGCGCTGCCAATGGCGCTGATCTCGCTGTCGATCAACACCACTTTCTGATGCAGGAAACCCGGTTCATAGCGGAATACTCGCACGCCGGCGCGTACCGCTTCGAACGCGTAAAGGCTGGAGGCGGCGTAGACGATGCGGTGGTCTGGGCGCGAAGGCAGCAACAGGCGCACGTCGACTCCGCGCAACACCGCGAGGCGTAATGCTGCGAACACAGCTTCGTCGGGAATGAAGTAGGGGCTGGTGATCCATACGCGCTCGGTGGCGGCGTGGATGGCTTCGACGAAGAACAGCGAGCAGGTTTCGTAGGCATCCGCCGGGCCGCTGGCGAGCAATTGGCAAAGCACGCCGTCCTCCGGGTAAGCGTCCGGAAGGATCAGCGGCGGTAATGATCGCGCGGCCCAGAACCAGTCTTCGGCAAATGACTCCTGCATGCACGCCACCACCGGGCCGCGCACCTGGACGTGGGTGTCGCGCCACGGCGCCAGCGGTGGTTTTTCACCCATGTATTCGTCGCCGACGTTGTGGCCGCCGACAAATCCGATCAGCCCGTCGACCACCACGATCTTGCGGTGGTTGCGGAAATTCACCTGGAAACGATTGAGCCAGCCGCTGCGGGTGGCGAACGCCTTGACCTCGACGCCGCCGTCGCGCAGCGCCTGTATGTAGCTGTGAGGCAGGGCGTGGCTGCCGATGCGGTCGTAGAGCAAATGAATCACCACGCCTTCGGCCGCCTTCTTCAGCAGCAGGTCACGCAGGCGCTGGCCGAGACGATCGTCGTGAATGATGAAAAACTGGATCAGCACGGCTACCCGCGCCTGGTCGATTGCGTGGAAAATCGCCTCGAAGGTGGCGGCACCGTTGATCAGCAATCGCACTTCATTGTTGGCCAGGCACGGCATGCGCCCCAGCTTCGGCATTGCGCGCAACGAGTCATAAGCATTCGAGGCGCGGGCGGTCAGGGCTTCTTCCACCCACGGCCGCCAGTTGAGTTCCGAGATCGCCTGACGCATCTGTTCGTTGGCCTGGCGGCGGGCCTTGATGTAGCCATCGAAGGTGCTGCGGCCGAACACCAGATAAGGGATGAGGGTGAGGTAGGGAATGAAGATCAGCGACAACGCCCAGGCGATCGAGCCTTGGGCTGTGCGTACGGTCAATACGGCATGGATCGCGGCGATCGAGCCGAGGGTGTGTATCAGGGCGATAAGATAACCGAAAATGTGCGGTCCGAAATAATCCATGGGGCAACCTTGCTCCTGAAGATTCAATGCTTAACAGACCATGTTCCAGGGCGATTGTCGCTATTTGTTTTCAAGCCGCCAGCGCCCGCCATGAACCGAAACAGACGGCCGGCGTCTAACGGCCACTACTGATCAGGAGTTTTTCAATGAACGTTCGTCTGCTGGGTTTGGCGCTGGGCCTGGGTTTGGCCTTGCCGGTGGTTGCTCAGGCGCAAATGCTGCAGCCGGGGTTGTGGGAAATGACGTCGAGCAATGTGAAGGTCGATGATCAGGTGATGGATGTGCAATCGATCCTCGGCCAGATTCAGGGCCAGATCACCCCGCAGCAGCGGGCGGAACTGGAGAAGCAGGGGATCAACATCGGTGGCAAGGGCATCCGCGCCTGCCTGACGCCGCAGCAGGTGGCGACCAACGATATTCCGCTGGCGGACCCGCAGTCGGGGTGCAAACAGCAGATCACCGAGCGTGTCGGCAACCAGTGGAAATTCCGCTTCAGTTGCCCGAAAGCCCAGGGCACCGGTGTTGCGACGTTCCTCAGTGACCGCGAGTTCACCACCGTCGCCAACGGCACCTTCAATGCCATCGGGATCAACCAGAAGGGCAGTCTGGAAACCCGGGCAGTCTGGCTGGGTCAGGATTGCGGCTCGGTCAAACCGAGAGCGTAACGTCAAAATCCAAACCGCCTCCACATCAAGTGGAGGCGGTTTTATTCAGCGCATGAACCGCAGCGGCAATCCCTGACAGTTGTCATGGATCCGTTGGTCATGCCACGCGATCTGCCCCGACACCATCGTCGTGCTGACCCGATGCCGAAAGTTGCGCTGAGCGAAGGGCGTCCAGCCGCATTGCGACAGAACTGGCTGGCGTGACACCGCGACACCTTTGGGCTCCGGTTGCACCAGCACCAGGTCCGCCCAATACCCCTCACGTAAGTAACCGCGATCCGGAATGGCAAACAGATCCGCCACCCGGTGGCTGGTCTTGGCCACCAGCGTGGTGATCGGCAACACGCCATCCGCCACCAGTTCCAACAACGCCGGCAGCGCGTGTTGCACCAGTGGCAGTCCCGACGGTGCCTGTTCATATGCTTGCTGTTTCTCCGCCCAGGTGTGCGGTGCATGATCGCTGCCGATCACGTCCAGCCGATTGCTCAGCAGTGCCTGGCGCAGGGCGTCACGATCGCTCTGGGACTTGATCGCCGGATTGCATTTGATCAGGTTGCCGAGGTTCGGATAGTCACGGTCATCGAACAGTAAATGGTGCAGGCATACTTCGGCGGTGATGCGTTTTTGCGTCAGCGGTTTGTCTTCGAACAGGGCTAGCTCGCGGGCCGTGGTCAGGTGCAGGACGTGCAGACGAGTGCCGTGACGTCGGGCCAGATCCACCGCCAGAGACGATGAGCGAAAGCAGCTGTCGGCATTACGGATCAGCGCATGAGCATCGGGTGGCAATTGGTTGCCGAAGCGTTCGCGCAGACTCGTGGCATTCGTTTCAATGCTCGGCGTGTGTTCACAGTGGGCCAGCAGAATCGTCGGCACTTCAGCGAACAGGCGCTCGAGGGTGTTCGGGTCGTCCACCAGCATGTTGCCGGTGGACGCGCCCATGAACACTTTGACCCCGGCCACTTCGCTCGGATTGAGTGCTGCGACGATGTCCAGATTGTCGTGACTGACGCCGAAGTGAAAACCGTAGTTGGCCACCGAATTGATCGCTGCCCGGCGCTTTTTGTCGGCCAGCGCCTCAAGGGTCAGGGTGGCAGGGTTGGTGTTGGGCATGTCCATGAAACTGGTGATGCCACCGGCCACGGCTGCCCGGGACTCGGTGTGGATACTGCCCTTGGCCGGCGCACCCGGCTCGCGAAAATGCACCTGGTCGTCAATCATTCCCGGCAGCAGCCATTGACCGTTGGCGTCGATTTCCCGGGTCGCGTTTTCACCTTCGATGCTGCGGGCGATCTTGACGATGCGCCCGTTGCTGACCAACAGATCGGCGTCGAATTCACGACCCTCGTTCACCAACCGCGCATTGCGAATCAGCACACTGCTCATGATTCAGAACTCGTTCTGCAGGGCTTTGTAACCGCGCACCAGGTCGACGTTGGTGCGCGCCACGTCTTCGGAAAACTCCGAAGCGCTGACGCTCACCGGCGGGAATTGCGAGAGGTCGGTGCCCGGGCCGATACGGGTGGTGGAGGGCACGTAGAACGCGTCCGGCAGATCGCGGCCGTCGACCACCGAGTTGTGCCGCACCACGCAACCGTTGCCGACCACGCAGTTGAAAAGCACGCTGTTGAAGCCGATGAATACCCGGTCGCCGACCTTGCACGGGCCATGCACGATCGAGCGGTGGGCGATCGAGCTGAATTCGCCGATGGTTACCGCCGCGCCGGATTTGGAGTGGATCACCACGCCGTCCTGGATATTCGAATTGGCGCCGATGGTGATTGGTTCCATCTCGCCGGTGGCGTCCACTTCATCGGCGCGGATCACCGCGTACGGGCCGACGAATACGTTTTCGCCGATCACCACTTTGCCGCAGATGATCGCGGTCTTATCGACGTAAGCAGACTCGGCAATCTGCGGCAAATCACCGGAAGGATTTTTACGGATCATGGTTGGCTCAGGGCTTGGTAAAGAGTGTTGAGGTTGTATTCGAACAGACCGGTGAAGGTGCTGGCCGGACCGCTGGCGGCGAGGGCGTCGGAGTACAGCGTGCCGCCGATGTGTGCGCCACTTTCGTCGGCGATCTGTTTCAGCAGGCGTGCGTCCTTGATGTTTTCCATGAACACCGCTTTGACCTTGGCCTGGCGAATCTGGGTGATCAGCGCGGCGACTTCGGCGGCGGAGGGTTCGCGTTCGGTGGACAGACCTTGTGGCGCCATGAAGTCGATGCCGTAGGCCTGACCGAGATAACCGAAGGCGTCATGGCTGGTGACGATCTTGCGATTGCCCGGTGGCAGTGAACCGAGCTTGGCTTTCGCTTGGGCGAGGAGGGCGTAGATCTGTTTCAGGTAGGCCTGGCTGTTGCGCTCGTAGTCGGCTTTGTTTGCCGGGTCAGCAGCGATCAGCGCTTTGGTGATGTTGGCGACGTACAGCTCGGCATTTGCCAGGTTGTGCCAGGCGTGGGGGTCGGGAACGGTTTCACCGTCCTCATCCAGCGAGCGCGGAATCACGCCGCGACTGGCGCTGATCACCGGAGCTCTGGTGTTGGTGCTGGCGACCAGCCGATCCAGCCAGGGCTCGAAACCCAGCCCGTTTTTGACGATCAATTTCGCCTTGAGCAGGGCCTTGGCGTCATCCGGAGTGGGTTCGTAAGTGTGGGCATCGGCGTCAGGGCCGACCATGTTGGTGATCTGGATATGCTCGCCGCCGACCTGATGCACCATGTCGGCAACGATGCTGAAACTGGTGACCACCGGCAGTTTTTCCGCCGCCGATAACGACATCGACAGCATCAGGCTGAACAGCACGAGTAGAGCGCGCATCGGGAACACCTCATTGGGATGTGAGCAAAGGCGGGCGGCGCAACAGACCGTGAACCGGTCCGAACACCACGGACAACAGGTAGCCGCCACCGGCGACCAGCACGATGGCCGGGCCGCTGGGCAGCGAGTAGTAAAAAGACAGCAACAGGCCGAGCCATACCGATGCGCAACCGATGAGCGCGGCGATGGCAATCAGGATCGGCAGGCGTCGGCTCCAGAAGCGTGAAGCGGCGGCGGGCAGCATCATCAGGCCGACTACCATCAAGGCGCCGATCGCCTGGAAGCCGATCACCAGATTGAGCACCACCAGCGTCAGGAACACGCCATGGGCGACGGGGCCGAGTCGGCTGACCGTGCGCAGGAAAAACGGATCAAGCGTGTCGAGCAGCAACGGTTTGTAGATCAGCGCCATGGCCATCAGGCTTAGCGCCGATACCCACAACATGCCGTTGAGGGTCGGCCCATCCACCGCCAGTGCGGAGCCGAACAGCAGGTGCAGCAAATCGAGTCGTTTGCCGGCGATTCCCAGGATCAGCACGCCGCTGGCCAGCGAGATGGGATAGATCGCGGCAAGGCTGGCGTCTTCGCGCAGGCCGGTGCGTCGGGTGATCCACGCGGCGAGTCCGGCCATGCTCAGACCGGCACCAAGGCCGCCGAGGGTAAGCGCCGGAAGACTCAGTCCGGCGAACCAGAACCCCAACGCGGCGCCGGGGAGGATGCCGTGGGCAACGGCGTCGCCGATCAGACTCATCCGGCGCAGGATCAGAAACACGCCCAGTGGTGCCGTGCTGCACGCCAATACCAGACCGCCGAGGAGGGCTCGGCGCATGAAGACGAACTCGTGGAACGGCTGCCATAAATGGCTGAGCGTGAGCATCAGGCCACCTGCGTATGAGGCGTTTGCTGGATGAGGTCGGCGCTGCTGCCGAATGCGCAGCCGCTCTGTTTGATCAGCAAGGTCTGTGGAATGTGTTGGCGCACAGCGGCAAGGTCATGGCAAACCACGACCAGGGTTCGTCCTTGTTCATGCCAGGCGTGCAAGTGTTGCCACAACAGTGTCTGACCCAGTTCGTCGAGCGCGGCATGGGGTTCGTCGAGCAGCAGCAACGGTGTGTCGGCCAGACTCAGTCGAGCGAGCAGGGCGCGTTGCAGTTCCCCGCCGGAGAGGGCCATCAGGGGACGATGTTCCAGTCCGCTGAGGTGCCAATCCTCAAGCGCAGCTTCGAGACGTTGGGCCCTGAGTTGCGATGACAGTCGGCGTCCCCAGAAACCGGCAGCCACTAATTCCTGAAGGCTGATCGGGAACTGTCGATCCAGATGCTGTTGCTGAGGCAGGAAGGACAAACCGCTTTGGCGTGGAACACCCAATTCGACTTTGCCGGCCAACGGTCGCTGTAAACCTGCGATGACTTTGAGCAGGCTGCTTTTTCCGCTGCCGTTGACGCCGATGATTGCCGTCAGGCTGCCGCTTTCAAACCTCAGATTGAGCGGTGCAGTGAGCGGTTGGCCGGGTATTCCCCAGCTCAGGTTGTGGCAGCGAATCATGGCTGCTCCCGGCGCCAATGACTCTCGGCTACGGCGTCGTGAGCATGAAGGCTTTCGGCGTGGTTGACTCGGACATGGAATTCGCTGACACCGGGTGAGCAACGCAGTGCCAGGTTCAGGCGGCGGGCAGCGTCTTCGCAGAACATCAGGTTCTGGCCGTTGGCGAGGGCGAAGGCTTGTTCGTCGGCGCGTTTCACAGCGGTTTGCACGGCGGTGCCGAGGGCTGCTTCGGCGTCGTTGATGATGGACGTCAGCGGTAGTTCGTCGACAAATTCATCCAGGTGCAAATGCAACTGGGCGGTACTGCGTTGGCTGTGTGGTGTGGCCACGATGCCTTGGGTCGAACCCAACCACGCCAACACATCGGCGTGTTGCAGTGGTTTGTTGGCGAAGTCGTCGACGAATTGTTGCTGGATCAACTGCCTCGCCAATGCTGCGGAACAAGGGCAAGTTGAGGAATACGCGACATCGATTTTCAGTTCCACGTGGAACACTTTGTTTTTTAACTGGGCTGAGACAGTGACGGGATAGGTTTTCCATCCTGCCAAAGGACTGACCAACGCGGGTCTTCTCAGGAGTAAATCGGTGTGGATATTGAGATAGGCGGCTTCGGACAGATCTTCGTGGCTGTCGAGAAAACGCTGCAGAACTTGTCGCAGAAGAGCAGGTGAAAGGTTCTGCTGCTCCAGCGTTTCCAGTCCCAGATACAGTCGCGACATGTGAATGCCGCGTGCATCTCCATCATCCAGACTGACACCCGCATCCGCTTTGGCAGCCAGGCGTTGGCCTTCGATAAACACAGGTAAGGCGATTCCGCACATCCCCACCCATTCGAGAGGCAGGGCCTGGCGGGCGGCTTGAGCCGCGACATCCGGCAAAGTCAGCGCGTTCATGAGCTGTTCCATCATGGTGATTGAATTTGATGTTACATTATAACAATTCAAACCACGATGCCTTTTTCATGAACAGGCTTTCATATGCACAGACGCCATTTGCTCAACCTGATGCTGGCCAGCGCGGCCTTTGTTTTGCCTTTCTCGGTGTCCGCCACGCAGATACGCAATGCGCGGCTTTGGCGTTCGGATAACAAGCTGAGGCTGGTGTTCGATCTGAGTGGTCCCGTGAGCTACAAGACGTTTACCTTGAGTGCACCGGAGCGTTTGATCATCGATATGAGCGGCGCCAGCCTGAGTGGCGATTTCAGCCAGTTGGCGTTGTCTGGCACCCCGATTCGTACGATTCGCTCCGGCCATTTTGGCCAAGGGAACACCCGGATCGTGCTTGATCTAAGCAGTCCGGTTCAGCTCAATTCATTCTTGCTGGCGCCTCAGGATGGGCAAGGACATCGCCTGGTTTTGGACTTGATGAGTGCATCATCGGGGCTCCCGGCGAGCGTTCCACGTGAAACACCCCAGGAGAAATCTCACCCCAAGCGCGACATCATGGTGGTGGTCGACCCTGGTCATGGCGGGAAAGATCCGGGTGCAATTGGCGCCAAAGGCGAGCGGGAAAAGGATGTGGTGCTGTCCATCGCGCAATTGCTCGCACGAAGACTCAAGCGAGAGAAAGGCTTTGATGTGAAGCTGGTTCGTAACGACGATTTCTTCGTCCCGTTGCGCAAGCGTGTGGAGATCGCGCGTCAGCACAAGGCCGACATGTTCATTTCGGTGCACGCCGATGCGGCGCCGCGTCTGACGGCTTCCGGGGCGTCGGTGTATTGCTTGTCCGAAGGTGGTGCTACGTCCGCCACCGCACGGTTCATGGCGCAGCGTGAGAACGGTGTGGATCTGCTCGGTGCAACCAACCTGCTCAATCTCAAGGACAAGGACCCGATGCTCGCTGGCGTAATCCTCGACATGTCGATGAACGCAACCATCGCCGCCAGTTTGCAACTTGGAAGTACAGTGCTGAGCAGTCTGTCCGGCATCACCACGCTGCACCAAAAACGCGTGGAACAGGCTGGATTCGCCGTTCTGAAATCGCCGGATGTGCCGTCAATCCTCGTGGAAACCGGGTTCATTTCCAACGCACGGGACAGTCAGCGCCTGGTGACGGCGCGTCATCAGCAGGCCGTGGCAGACGGTTTGTTTGAGGGCTTGCAGCGTTACTTTCAGAAGAATCCGCCTGTCGACAGTTACATGGCCTGGCAACAAGAGCAGAAAGGATCGCGGGTTTAGCAGCCGGTGATCCGGCTGCAGGTGAATTTCGCGCTGCTGCTGCCGCCGGAGCTGGAGAACCGATTGATCGTCGTCCAGCCCACGCGCCGGTTGTAGCCAACCCACGCTTCTCCATCAGAAGCGATGCCGGTGAAGAATGTCAGTTGCCCATAACGGCTGTTGGTTTGTGCCCAGTAGCGGTGGCCTGCTTTTTCAAATCCGCGCAGGTAAATCGTGCTGCCGACGGTGTTGACGCTATAGGCGTTGCCGCTGGCATCGATGCACGCCAACAGGTTCGCGCTGCGCGTGCAATAGGCCAGCCCCGGCACTTGTGCTTCGGCATTCAGCGCCAGCGTTGCCAGGCAGATAAACGAGTATTTCAACGCGGTTTTCATGACGTAACTCGGCGACGACCTGGTTGCAGCTTCCAGCCCTTTGTCACTTTGAGCAAGAAGAGAGTGGATTGATTTTGTTGTTATACTATAACATTAATCGGACAAGGCTTTCCGTGGCTTCCTTTTCAAGCGTCCGCTTCCCTGGTGATCTCATCGAAGCCCAAGAACGCTCGCCTCCGAGAGCCTCCAGCGCTGTTTAGCGACCGTCTGATGAGGTTTATCCAATGTCTTCCCGACTTCCCGTGACCGTTTTGTCCGGCTTTCTCGGCGCCGGAAAAAGTACACTTTTGAATTACGTACTACGTAACAGAGAGGATCTGCGCGTCGCCGTTATCGTCAATGATATGAGCGAAATCAACATCGATGGCAGCGAAGTCCAGCGTGATGTCAGCCTGAACCGTGCCGAAGAGAAGCTTGTGGAAATGAGCAACGGCTGCATCTGCTGTACGTTACGCGAAGACCTGCTTGAAGAGGTCAGTCAGTTGGCCCGTGAGGGCCGCTTCGACTATTTGCTGATCGAGTCCACCGGGATCTCCGAGCCGTTGCCAGTGGCCGAGACGTTCACTTTCCGTGATGAACAGGGGCAAAGCCTTGCCGACATCGCTCGCCTCGACACCATGGTCACTGTAGTTGACGGCATGAACTTCCTGCCGGACTACCAGGCTGCTGAAAATCTCGCCTCCCGTGGCGAATTTCTCGGTGAAGAGGATGAGCGCTCGATCACCGATCTGTTGATCGAACAGATCGAGTTCGCCGACGTCCTGTTGATCAGCAAGATCGACCTGATCAGCAGTCGCGAGCGGGAAGAGCTGATGGCCATTCTCAAGCGCCTTAACGCTCAGGCCGAGATCATCCCGATGGTCATGGGTGAAGTACCGCTGGAGAAAATTCTCAATACCGGTCGCTTCGACTTCGAAAAAGCGGCCCAGGCCCCAGGCTGGTTGCAGGAATTGCGTGGGGAACATGTGCCGGAAACCGAGGAGTACGGCATCGCTTCCACGGCCTATCGGGCGCGCCGGCCTTTTCATCCACAGCGTTTCTTCGACTTCATCGATCGTCCTTGGGTTAACGGCAAACTGCTGCGCTCCAAGGGCTTCTTCTGGCTGGCCAGCAAACCCACCGACGCCGGCAGTTGGTCGCAGGCAGGTGGTCTGATGCGCCACGGTTTCGCCGGACGTTGGTGGCGCTTTGTGCCAAAAGAACAGTGGCCGCAGGATCAGGAAAGTACCGCCGCGATCATGGAAAACTGGATCGCCAGCGTAGGCGACTGTCGTCAGGAGCTGGTGTTTATCGGGCAGAACATCGATTTCGCACTGCTGTCGTTGGAACTGGATGATTGCCTGCTGACCGATGCCGAAATGGCACTCGGTACTCAAGGCTGGCTACAACTGCGCGATCCCTTTGGCTCGTGGCACGACGAGGTGGCCTGATGCTCGCCCTGAAACCGCTGCCAGGCGGTACACGTCATCAATCGTTCGGCCAGACCCCGCAGGCGCTGGCGGACATTCTTGACGACGAGACCAACCTCGCGGTCTGGCAGCGCCAGCTTCCGTTGCACATTGCCGAATTCGCGGACTTGTTGCTGTCTCTGAATGAGCCTTACGCCGAGGCGCTGTGCCTGGAATTGCCGGACGAAGACGCAGAACCGGATCTCACGGGACTGGCCAGCGGCTTTCGCGATCTGGAAGGCTACGAAGGATTTATCGCCGACTTGAAATGGCTGGTCAGTGCCTTTGCCTGCCTGCTGGGCGCGCGCCGGATCGGCTTGCGCCTGCGGGTGCTGGACAAGGCCATGTGTCCGCGTTTTCACGTCGATCATGTGCCGGTGCGGTTGATCACGACGTACGCAGGTGTCGGCAGTGAATGGCTAAGGGAAGGGCAGATGGACCGTCGGCAACTGGGCCACCCGCAAGCCGAGCCGCAGGAAACGTCACGGATTCAGCAATTGAATCGGGGCGAAGTGGCATTACTCAAGGGCGAAAAATGGCACGGCAACGAAGGTTTAGGGCTGATCCATCGCTCGCCACAGCCGGCGCCGGGTGAGCGGCGGCTGATGCTGACCCTCGACTGGCTCGGATAACGCCTCAGGGCTTGAGCCATTTCCCCTGGCTCTGAGCCTCGCAATAGGGCTGCAAATACGCCGCATCGGTGGCCACGCCGTAATAGTGGATATCCTGGCGATAAGGCATATTGGCGACTTGCGCGTTGCTGCACACGCCAAATGCGCCGGCGGGGCACTGGTCGACGTATTGAACCTCGACTTTCTGCCCGGCCAGGGTCGGCTGGCAGAAGCCGTCGTTGAACAGTTTTTCCGGGATGTTGCGGTTCTGCTGGCAGACTTTCACGTCGAGCCGCTCTGCCTGGCTGTGCACCACGCAGGCCTGTGCCAGCGCCTCGCCCGACATCAGCGCCAGCAGCAACGACCATCCCATCCACCGCATCTTCGACCTCCAGAAAACCTTGATCATGTTGCAGAACATTCCCACCCACGTCATCGCCGGCCCCTTGGGCGCGGGCAAGACCAGCCTGATCCGCCAGCTCATGGCTCAGCGACCGGCCGGCGAGCGCTGGGCGGTGCTGATCAACGAGTTCGGCCAGATCGGGCTCGACGCGGCGCTGTTGACCCGCGACGCCGATGGTATCGCACTGGGCGAAGTGGCCGGGGGCTGTTTGTGTTGCGTGAACGGTGCACCGTTCCAGATCGGTCTGGGGCGTTTGTTGCGCAAGGCGCGGCCGGATCGCCTGTTCATCGAGCCCTCGGGGCTCGGGCATCCGGCGCAGTTGCTGAAGCAACTGAACGAGGCGCCGTGGCAAGGCGTACTCGCCGTACAACCTTGCGTGCTGGTGCTGGACGCCCAGGCCCTCGCAGCGGGCAAACCGCTGCCGGACGCGCAGCAGGAAACCTTATCCAGCGCAGGCCTGCTGTTGTTGAACAAGGCGGAAAACCTCGACAAGACTACGCGCGCGCGAATCATCCGACAGTTGCCGCCTGTCCGACTGATCTGGACGCAACAAGCAATGTTGCCGCTCAGCGAGTTGCCGGGTTTGGCGGTACAGGCGCAGGCAGGTGTGGATAAGTTGATCGTGCCCCAAGGGCTGGCGCAGATGCCGGCCATCTGGAGCGATCCGGCATTGCCGATCTGCCTGAGTCAGGCTCAGCAGGGTGGTTGGAGCATCGGTTGGCGCTGGCATCCGAGCCAGGTATTCGATGTTTCGGGGATAACCCAATGGCTGAAAAGCCTGAACTGGCGCCGGGCCAAACTTGTGATTCACAGCCCGGACGGCTGGCAGTCAGCCAATGCGTTGGACAATGCCGAACCCAGCTGGCTGCCCAGTGAATGGCGCAAGGATTCCCGGATCGAACTGATTTTCGACGAACCGCAAGCAGTCAGTGAATTACAGGCCGGGCTGGCCCGGTGTCGGCTTCAGGCGAGCTGATTCAAGGCTTCCACTTGGTGTGTTCCTGACGCCACTGGCTCAGCTCGATCACTTCACCACGCGGCTTGGTCACTTCCACCACGGGCGATGTTTCGTCAAATGGGGCGGGGTAGGGTGCCAGCTCAATCTGGGCGCTGTGTGCGCCGAACTGTGTGATGGTGCCGTTGTGCCGGGTTTCGCCGGTCACGGTAAATTCGAAATTGTAGACCCGAGCCAGACGTCGCCGACCACTGGCGTCCTTGATCAGACCGATCTTCTTCAGCGCCACGTTACCGTCGAGCAACTCGACGCCGACATTCACGCAATGCTGTTTGACCCGCTCCAGCGCCCGCTCGCGCAAGCCGTGGTTGTGCCAGAGCCATGCACCGGCGACGGCGAACAGCATCAGCACGAAAATGTTTTCCAGGGTGAGCATCAACACGAAACTCCAAATGATGGCGTCAGCTTAACTGCGTCGCCGGTCTGTCGTACAGGCTGCTTTTCGTCGCATACTGCGCGGCTTGAATTTCAATCGTTTTACGGAAAAACCCGAATGAAACGTACGCCTCATCTGCTCGCCATCCAGTCCCATGTGGTGTTCGGCCACGCCGGCAACAGCGCTGCGGTTTTTCCGATGCAGCGGGTCGGGGTGAATGTCTGGCCGCTCAATACGGTGCAGTTCTCCAACCACACGCAGTACGGCCAGTGGGCCGGCGAAGTGCTGGCTCCGCACCGCATCCCCGAACTGGTCGAAGGCATCGCCGCCATCGGTGAGTTGGGCAATTGCGATGCGGTACTGTCAGGTTATCTCGGCAGCGCGGCGCAGGGCCGGGCGATTCTCAGTGGTATCGAGCGGATCAAGGCGGTCAACCCGAAAGCCCTTTATCTGTGCGATCCGGTGATGGGGCATCCGGAAAAGGGTTGCAGCGTTCCCGCCGAGGTCAGTGAGTTTCTGCTGGAAGAAGCCGCCGCCGTTGCGGACTTCATGTGCCCGAACCAGTTGGAGCTGGACAGTTTCTCCGGACGCAAGCCGCAGTCGCTGTTCGATTGCCTGGCGATGGCGCGGGCGTTGCTGGCACGTGGGCCGAAAGCGGTACTGGTCAAACATCTGGATTATCCGGGCAAACCGGCGGATGGCTTTGAGATGCTACTGGTGACTGCCGAGGGCAGCTGGCATCTGCGACGTCCGTTGCTGGCGTTTCCGCGTCAGCCGGTGGGGGTGGGAGATCTGACGTCCGGCCTGTTCCTGGCGCGAGTGTTGCTGGGTGACAGTCTGGTGGCGGCGTTTGAATTCACCGCAGCGGCGGTGCATGAGGTGCTGCTGGAAACCCAGGTCTGCGCCAGTTACGAGCTGCAGCTGGTGCGGGCGCAGGACCGGATTGCGCATCCTCGGGTGAAGTTCGAAGCCACACCGATCAGTCTGTAAGACCGAGTTGTCCTCATTCGCGAGCAAGCCCGCTCCCACAGGAGGAACGCATTCCAAATGTGGGAGCGGGCTTGCTCGCGAAAGCTATCTGCAGAGCGCCATAAATCGAAGGGCTGATCAGGCGTCGCCCTTGATTTCCTGATAGCGCTTTTCCAGCTCCTGACGGATCTGCCGGCGTTGCTGCGCCTGCATGTAGCGGCGCTTGTCTTCGCTGTTCTGCGGTTGCAGCGGCGGTACGGCGGCGGGTTTGCGCTGATCGTCCACCGCGACCATGGTGAAGAAGCAGCTGTTGGTGTGACGCACCGAGCGCTCGCGAATGTTCTCGGTCACCACTTTGATGCCGACTTCCATCGAGGTATTGCCGGTGTAGTTCACCGACGCGAGGAAGGTCACCAGTTCGCCGACGTGGATCGGCTCGCGGAAAATCACCTGATCCACCGACAGGGTTACCACGTAGCGGCCGGCATAACGGCTGGCGCAGGCGTAGGCCACTTCGTCGAGGTATTTGAGCAGGGTGCCGCCGTGGACATTGCCAGAGAAGTTGGCCATGTCGGGGGTCATCAGTACCGTCATCGACAGCTGGGCGTTTCCGGGTTCCATAACGTTCTCACGGGTCAAGGCAGGGTTGCTGGAAGAAACACCTCTGCGGGTGCCTGGTCGCTTTTCAAAAGCACCGTTATCGGGACGCCGGGCAACTGACCGCCGTCACGCCCGAATCGATCTGTTTCCATATATTGCACCGCCTTTCAGCCGGAAGTCGCGGTGTTACCCTGCAAAAGCGCCTCCCCAAGGGCGTTTCCTACACCCAAAGCGGATTTTTACTCAGCTCGCCCAGACATTTCCCATGCCTGCGTGAGCCTCGTCATTCAAGGAGCCCACACCATGCATGCCATCAGCTTTATTCAGGATCTGGCGGTGATCATGTTGGTCGCAGGTGTGGTGACCGTTCTGTTTCACCGCTTCAAGCAGCCGGTGGTGCTCGGCTACATCGTCGCCGGCTTCATCATCGGCCCGCACACACCGCCCTTCGGCCTGATCCACGACGAAGAAACCATCAAGACCCTCGCCGAGCTGGGGGTGATTTTCCTGATGTTCTGCCTGGGCCTGGAGTTCAGCCTGCGCAAGCTGTTCAAGGTCGGCGCCACGGCATTCATCGCGGCGTTCCTCGAAATTGTCCTGATGATCTGGATCGGCTACGAAATCGGCCGCTGGTTCGAATGGAACACCATGGATTCGCTGTTCCTCGGCGCGATCCTGGCGATTTCCTCGACCACCATCATCGTCAAGGCGCTCAACGACCTGAAGATGAAGAACGAGCGCTTCGCGCAGCTGATCTTCGGCGTGCTGATCGTCGAGGACATTCTCGGCATCGGCATCATCGCCTTGCTGTCGAGCATTGCGGTCAGCGGCACGGTGAGTTCCGGCGAAGTGTTTTCCACAGTGGGCAAGCTCTCACTGTTCATGATCGTCGCCTTGGTTGTCGGCATCCTGTTGGTGCCGCGACTGCTGGCCTACGTGGCGAAATTCGAAAGCAACGAAATGCTGCTGATCACCGTGCTGGGCCTGTGTTTCGGCTTCTGCCTGCTGGTGGTCAAACTCGAGTACAGCATGGTGCTCGGCGCGTTCCTGATCGGTGCGATCATGGCCGAGTCGCGGCAACTGCTGAAAATCGAACGCCTGATCGAGCCGGTTCGCGACCTGTTCAGCGCGATCTTCTTTGTCGCCATCGGCCTGATGCTCGACCCGATGATTCTTCTGCAATACGCGTGGCCGATCGCGGTGATCACGGTCGCGGTGGTGCTGGGCAAGATGTTGTCCTGCGGCCTCGGTGCCTTTATCGCCGGCAATGACGGACGCACCTCACTGCGGGTCGGGATGGGGCTTTCACAGATTGGCGAATTCTCTTTCATCATCGCGGCGCTGGGGATGACCCTGCAGGTCACCAGCAACTTCCTGTATCCGGTGGCCGTGGCGGTTTCGGTGATTACCACGTTGCTGACGCCGTACCTGATCCGGGCTGCCGATCCACTGTCGATCAAGCTGTCCGCCGCGATGCCGCAGCGCCTCGGTCGAGTGTTCGGGATGTACGGCGAATGGCTGCGCAGCATTCAACCGCAGGGTGAGGGCGCGATGCTGGCCTCGATGATCCGGCGGATTCTGCTGCAGGTCGGGGTCAATCTGGCGCTGGTGATCGCGATCTTCTTTGCCGGCGCTTTCTTTGCCGGACGTCTCTCGATCTGGATGCAGGACTGGATCAGTGATCCGAGCTGGCAGAAGGCATTGATCTGGGGCGGGGCGCTACTGGTGTCGCTGCCGTTCCTGATCGCGGCCTATCGCAAGCTCAAGGCGCTGTCGATGCTGCTGGCGGAGATGGGCGTGAAGCCGGAAATGGCCGGGCGTCACACACAGCGAGTGCGCCGGGTGATCGCCGAAGTGATCCCGATCATCTCGCTGCTGGTGATTTTCCTGCTGCTGGCAGCCTTGTCGGCCAGTATCTTGCCGACCAACAAGTTGCTGGTGCTGATCGCCGTGGTCGCGGCCGCCGTGGCGGCGCTGCTCTGGCGCTGGTTCATCCGGGTGCACACGCGGATGCAGGTGGCCCTGCTGGAAACCCTCGACAACCACAAAGAGCCGTCGGGGCACTGACCACCCAGGGTGTGGGGCGTTTCAGCTTTCCAGCCAGACGTCCCGTGCCCAGTGCCAGACCGATTCCCAGGACTCTTCGGTGATCAGCTCTTCTTCGCCTGACCACAGCACCACGGTGCCGTCTTCTTCGACGCAGTAGTAGTCGTCACCGTCCTGGCAGATCGGGATCAGGTCACGCGGCACGCCGGCATCCCAGGCATTGGCGGCTACGTCCGGCAGGTAGGTGTGGGATTGCGGGTCGGTGACGGTCACCGGCTCCAGGCTGCCGTAAACCACGTCGCTCACGGTCAGCAGAAACTCTTTGAAGACGAACGGGATGTTGATGAAGAGCTCTTCTTCGATTTCCACCAACTGGTCTTCGTCGGGCAACTCCAGGGGAACCGGTACGGGTTCGTTGGCTTCGCGCAGTTGTTCGATGATTTCTTCCACGTCCGGGATCCTCTTGCTTGAATGGCGCGGTTTATATGGGCCGGTTTATACAGTAGCTCGCTATAGATGCAACCGCGAAATAGAAAACCCCGGCCGAGGCCGGGGTTTTCATTACTGCGCGTAAAACGTCGGAGGTGATCAGCCGTTCTGGCGGATACCGGCGACCAGCCAAGGCTGGTTGTCGCCCTGTGGACGTTCCATGTTCCAGCTTTCGCTGAACACTTCGCCCTGCTGGTCGAAACGCGAGGTCTTCGACACGCCGTTGAAGGTCAGGGTGGCGATGGTCTTGTCCGCACGGTCATCCACGCCATCCAGTTGTACCTGGAGGTTGTCGATGTAGGTGGACTGGAACGCGTCGCCCAGTTCCGCGCGCTCGCGCTTGAGGAACTCGAACATTTGTGGGGTCACGAACTCGGCGATCTTGTCCATTTCGTTGGCGTCCCAGTGCTGCTGCAGCGCCTGGAAGTGGCTGCGGGCGGCTTCAAGGAAGCGCTGTTCGTTGAACCAGGCCGGTGCGTTGATCACCGGACGGGCGGCAGCAGGCGCGGCCGAACCACCGAAGATCGAACCCATGGCTGCTGGTTTCTGTTCGAACACTTCACGTTGCATCGGCGCGCCGGCCGGAGCGAACTGCTCCTGCTGCTTGCGACGACGGGCGGCGATGAAGCGGAAGATCACGAACGCGATCACGGCCATGATCAGGATGTCGAAGAACTGCATGCCTTCGAAGCCGCCGCCCATGAACATGGAAGCGAGCAGGCCACCGGCCGCGATGCCGGCCAGAGGGCCGAGCCATTTCGAAGCACCGCCGGCCTTGGCCGCAGCGCCTGCGGCACCGGCTGCACCAGCGGTCGCCGCAGCGCCGCCCATGCCTGGGGAAGAAGGAGCCATCTGGCTGGTCTGGTGCGTCGGCGCAGCGCCGGCGCTTTTGCCACCACCAAAGCGCTTGGCGTTGGCGTCGAGGCTCATCGTCAGGCCGATGCACAACGCCATGGCGATGCTAAGAAAACGTTTCATAAAGGGAATTCCCGTTTGTGGAGACACGCGCGCCATGTTGCACAGCTGAAGTGTTACTGGCTAGCGAGAGAGTGTTTCGGGCTTTTGCCTGACAGGTTACGTTCAGCTCGGTCGGGGCAATAAGGCCATGTACTTTTGTCTGTAGGAAAAGGAGATAGGTTCAGCAGGAAATGGATCAGCGCCGCAAGGCCAGCATCACCACTCCGGCGGTGATCAGGCCGATGCCGCCCCACTGGCGCAGGTCGAGTTTCTCGCCCAGCAGTATCACGCCGAGCACCGCCACGAAGACCACGCTGAGCTTGTCCACCGGGGCGACCAGCGATGCCGGGCCGACTTTCAACGCCCGGAAGTAGCACAGCCACGAAGCGCCGGTGCCCAGTCCGGACAACAGCAGGAACAGGTAGCTCTTGGCGGAGATCGATCCCAAGGACTGATATTGGCCCGTGGCGTACAAAATCAAGGCCAGACTGACCAATACGACGATTGTGCGCAGGAGGGTGGCGAAGTCGGAGTTAACGTTTTCGATGCCGATCTTGGCGAAGATGGCCGTCAGCGCGGCGAAAGTGGCCGAGAGCAAGGCCCAGAATGTCCAGGAAGAAAAGAAGCCCGAGCCCATGGATGCTGCCTCCAGTGCCCGTTCCCGCGCCGGGCGCGGGAACGAACGGTGACTTAAATGGCTTCCAGCTTCGCGTACCCGAGCATCAGCCACTTGCTGCCTTCGGCGAAGTTCACCTGCACCCGGGCCTGGGCGCCGGCGCCTTCGAAGTTGAGGATCACGCCGTCGCCGAAGATCGAGTGACGGACAGCCTGGCCAAGGCTCAGGCCGGTTTCCGGAATCTCGCTGCCGCTGAACAGGTTGCTGCCGCCCATCGACTGGTTGCCGCCGAACGGTCGGCTGACGCTGTTGGACAGACGCACTTCCTGAATCAGGCCTTTCGGTACTTCCCGTACGAAACGCGACACCTTGTTGTAGGTTTCGCTGCCGTACAGGCGTCGGGTTTCAGCATAGGTCATGACCAGATTCTGCATCGCCCGGGTAATGCCGACATAGGCCAGACGCCGTTCTTCCTCAAGGCGTCCCGGTTCTTCCAGGCTCATCTTGTGCGGGAACAGGCCCTCTTCCATGCCCACCAGGAACACGTAAGGGAATTCCAGGCCCTTGGCGCTGTGCAGGGTCATCAACTGAATGCTGTCTTCGTGCTCGTCGGCCTGGGTGTCGCCGGCCTCCAGCGAGGCGTGGCCGAGGAACGCTGCCAGTGGCGTCAGCTCCTCATCTTCTTCGGTGTTCTCGAAGTTGCGCGCGGCGCTGACCAGTTCCTCAAGGTTTTCCACCCGGGCCTGGCCTTTCTCGCCTTTTTCCGCTTCGTGGTAGGCGATCAGTCCGGACTGCTCGATGACGGTCTGGGTCATCAGGTGCAACGGCATCTCGGCGCACTTGGCGGCGAGGTTTTCGATCAGTTCGATAAACGCACCCAGCGCACCAGCGGCGCGACCGGTCAGGCCTTTGTTGGCCACCAGCTGACGCATGGCTTCCCACATCGACACATCGCTGTGGCGTGCATGGTCGCGAATCGCTTCGACGGTTTTCTCGCCAATGCCGCGAGCCGGGACGTTGATCACCCGCTCCAGAGCCGCATCGTTGCCACGACCTTCCAGCAAACGCAGGTAAGCCATGGCGTTCTTGATTTCCGCCCGCTCGAAGAAGCGCTGGCCGCCATAGATGCGGTACGGAATGCGTTCACGAAGCAAGGCTTCTTCCAGAACGCGCGATTGGGCGTTGGAGCGGTAGAGAATCGCGATATCGCTGCGAGCCAGGCCGGTTTTCAGCGCGCTTTCGATGGTTTCGACAACGTAGCGTGCTTCATCGTGTTCGTTGAAGGCGGCATAGAGGTTGATCGCTTCGCCGTCGCCGCCGTCGGTCCACAGCTCTTTGCCGAGACGCCCGGTGTTGTTGGCGATCAGGGCGTTGGCGGCCTTCAAGATGCCGGCGGTGGAGCGGTAGTTCTGCTCCAGACGGATGGTCACCGAATCCGGGAAGTCGGAGGAGTACTGATGGATGTTCTCGATTTTCGCGCCGCGCCAGCCGTAGATCGATTGGTCATCATCGCCGACCACCATCAGGCTGTCGCCGCCCTTGCCCAGCAGACGCAACCAGGCGTACTGCACGGCGTTGGTGTCCTGGAATTCGTCCACCAGAATGTGTCGGAAACGCTTCTGATAGTGCGCAAGCAAGCCTGGGTGGTCGCGCCACAGGTCGAGTGCGCGCAGCAGCAATTCGGAGAAATCGATGACGCCGGCACGCTGGCATGCGGCCTCGTACGCTTCATAAATGCCGCGCATGGTGGCCAGGAACAGATCGCCGCTGGCCTGAATGTGTTGCGGACGCAGACCTTCGTCTTTCTGCCCGTTGATGAACCACTGGGCCTGACGGGCCGGCCAGCGTTGTTCGTCCAGACCCAGTTCGCGGATCACCCGCTTGACCAGTCGTTGCTGGTCGTCGCTGTCGAGAATCTGGAAAGTCTGGCTCAGCCCGGCTTCCTGCCAGTGCGCCCGCAACAGGCGGTGCGCCAGGCCGTGGAAAGTGCCGACCCACATGCCGGCCGGGTTGATGCCCAGCAATTGCTCGATGCGGTGACGCATCTCGGCAGCGGCCTTATTGGTGAAGGTCACCGACAGAATCGAGTGGGGCGAGGCGTTTTCGACCTGGATCAACCAGGCGATACGGTGCACCAGCACTCGGGTTTTGCCGGAGCCGGCACCGGCCAGGACCAATTGACGACCAACGGGAGCCGCTACGGCCTGGCGTTGGGCATCGTTGAGGGAGTTCAGCAGAAGGGAGAGATCATCGCGCATCGGGGCATTCTAGGGTGCGCCGCAGGCCCGGGCAAACCGAGCTTTGCATTAGCCGATGAAAGTGGTGCCCGTGACGACCGGTCGGTCACCGGCTACAGGCGTTGGCCCGCCTGGCGTCGGGGCTTTGGAGGGTGACGAGCGGTGGAAAAGTTTCGGTGAAATTATGATCTGGGGCAGTTTGGCAAGTGGTTCGGCTTGTGTATGCTCCGTCCACGTTTCCGGGCGCATGCTCACACTTATAAGAACAAGAACGTTGCCTATGACCCTCAGCTTCGACCTGTCGGGCCCCTCTGTGGAACCCCGGGTGATCCGCAAGCATTACGCCACCCAGATGGCGGTCGAGCGCACGCGCCTTCTTTATCAGGGTTCGCTGTTGCCCACCCTGTTCATGTTGATCAATGGTCTGGTCTGCGCCGGTCTGCTCTGGAGCCCGCAGCGATACTTCGTGGTCAGCGTCTGGCTGGTGTGGCTGCTGTCGCTGGTGGCGTTGCGGGTAATTCAGGTCGCCGCGTTCGATTCGGCGATCCCCGATCGTCAGGCCCAGCCGATCTGGGGCCGGATGTTCCTGCTCGGTTCGACCATGACCGGCCTGACCCTCGCTGGCGCCGGCATCGCCCTGGTCCCCGCCGACAATTTCATGCAGCAGGCCTGGGTGTTTGGCCTGATCGGCGCCGCAACCCTGTCGGCCAGCGTGGCCTACGCCGTGAGCATTCCGGCCTTTCTTTCCTTTACCTTGCCCTGTCTGTTGCCGGCCATCGGCTACCTGTTCTGGGGCGGTGACGAACTGGCGCGCGGCTGGGGCTGGCTCGGGCTGATCCTGCTCGGCTCGCTGAGTGTGGTGGCGTGGCAGGTGAACCGGCTGATCGATCGCGGTTTGCTGCGGCGCTTCCAGAACCAGCATCTGATCGAGCATCTGCAACAAACGCAAACCCGCAGCGAACAGCTCAATCAGGAACTGGCGAAGGAAATCGAGCACCGACGTTGCGCCGAGGGCAAGCTGCGTGAAGCACAGGTCGAGCTGGAGGACCGGGTCGCCCAGCGCAGCCGGGAACTGGACGTTGCCAACCAGGCTTTGAGCAAGAGCGAAGCGCGCCTGGCCCTGGCGTTGAAGGCCAGTGAGCTGGGCCTGTGGGACTGGAACCTGCAGACCGACGAAGTTCACCACACACAGATTCAGGAACTGTTCGGCATTGACCCGGAATACGTCACCGGGCTGCTGAGGCACCTGCGGCCCCGGCTGCACCCGGAAGATGTGCCGCCGCTCAAACGGGCGTTGATCGAGCACTTGAAGGGGCGCACCGAGGATTATCAGATCGAGTACCGCGTGCGCCACGGCGACGGGCACTGGGTCTGGATCGAAGACCGTGGCCGGGCAGTGGAGCGCGACGAGAGCGGCCGGGTCATCCGCATGGTCGGCACCCGGCGTGACATCAGCGTCAGCAAAAGCCTGGAAGCCCAGCAGCAACTGGCGGCGACGGTGTTCGAGGCCGCCAGCGAAGGCATCGTGATCCTCGACCCGAATTATTCGCTGATCGCCATCAATCAGGCCTTCAGCCGGGTCACCGGGTATGACATCGACGACATGCTCGGGCGCAACGTCGTCGAGTTACCTTGCAGTCGCGACGCCCGGCGGCACTACGTCGCGATCCGCCACGCGCTGGAGCAGCACGGCAGCTGGCAGGGCGAACTGGTGGAAACCCGCAAGAACGGCGAGCTGTATCCGCAGTGGCTGCAATTGAATGCCGTGCGCGACAGTCGGGGAAATGTGAGCCATATCGTCGGCTTCTTCGCCGATCTGTCGGCCCGCCGCGAATCCGAAGAGCGCATGCGCTACCTGACCCACTACGACGAACTCACTGGTCTTGCCAATCGCTCGCTATTCCGCGAACGCCTGCACGAAGCCCATCAGCGCGTGCGACAGGGCGGGCGCCGGAGTCTGGCGCTGCTGCACATCAATCTGGATCGCTTCAAGCTGCTCAACGACAGCCTTGGCCACGAGATCGCCGACCAGTTGCTGCAGAAGATGTCTCGGCGTCTGGTCAATGCTCTGCCGGAGGCCGACACCATTGCCCGGCTGTCCGGCGACGAGTTCGCGGTGCTGTTCGACGCCTACGGCAACCTGTCGAGCCTGGCGCGGGTCGCCACGCGACTGTCGACCAAGTTGCGCCTGCCGCTGACGGTGGAAGGGCATGAGCTGGTGGTCAGCGCCTCGATGGGCATCAGCATGCTGCCGGACAACGCCCGGGAGATTTCCGCTTTGGTCAGCCAGTCGAACATGGCCATGCAACATGCCAAGCACCTGGGCGGCAACAATTTCCAGTTTTACACCGACAGTCTGCAGGCCAGCACGCTGGAGCGCCTGCAACTGGAAAACCAGCTGCGCAAAGCTATCGAGGAAAAGCAGCTCAACGTCTTCTATCAACCGAAACTGTGTCTGGCGACCGGTCGTCTCAACGCGGCGGAAGCGCTGGTACGCTGGGACCACCCGACCATGGGCCGGGTGCCGCCGGGGGATTTCATCGGTCTGGCGGAGGAGACGGGACTGATCGGGCCGATCGGCGAGTTCGTGCTGCGCCAGGCTTGTTGGCAGGCATGTGAATGGCAGCGTCAGGGGCTGGCGCCGATTCGGGTTTCGGTGAACCTGTCGGTGCATCAATTGCGCCAGGGCAAACTGGTCAGTCTGGTGCGTCAGGTGCTGGAGGAAACCGGCCTCGCGCCGCACTACCTCGAACTGGAACTGACCGAAAGCCAGCTGCTCGACAGCGTCGAACACATCATCGCCACGTTCCAGCAGTTGCGGGATCTGGGGGTGAAGCTGGCGATCGACGATTTCGGCACCGGCTATTCATCGCTGAGCTATCTGAAGCGGATTCCGGTGGACTACGTGAAGATCGATCAGGCCTTTATTCGCGGGTTGGGAGAGGGCAGCGAAGATGCGGCGATCACCCGGGCGATCATTGCGATGGCTCACGGGCTGTCACTCAAAGTTGTCGCCGAAGGTGTCGAGCGATCCGAGCAGCTGGCATTTCTGAAAGCTGAAGGTTGCGATGAGGTGCAGGGCTATCTGATCAGCCGTCCGGTGGAGGCGGTCGGCCTTGCCGCGTTGCTGCGTGAACAGGAAAAACCGCTGTAAAGGGCTACATGCAGCGCATGGCGCCTGATCCGGGGGGATCGAGTTACGCATTGAGCAGGCAAAAAGCCGATTCATGTAGTATAACTACAAGCTTGCTACATCCCCGGCATCTGGCCAAAGCACATCTTTCCATAACAAGAGTCCAGCCCCTTGAATCTGCTGCAACACATCGCCCAGTCACGTCACCTGTTACGCAAGTCGGAGCTCAAGGTCGCCGACCACGTGCTGCTTGACCCTGCGGCAGTGATGCACAGTTCCATGGCCGACCTGGCCCACAGCGTCGGCATCAGCGAGCCGACCATCGTGCGCTTCTGTCGTGCCATCGGTTGTTCCGGTTTTCAGGATCTGAAACTCAAGCTTGCACAAAGCCTCGCGGCCGGCGCCAGCTTCGGTCAGTTCGCGATCCATGAAGACGATTCCGTTGCCGACTACAGCCTGAAGATTTTCGACACCACCTTGCACACGCTGATGGAGGTTCGCGAGAAGCTCGATCCTCTGGAGCTGCAACGGGCGGTGACGTTGATGTCCCAGGCCCAGCGCGTCGAATTCTACGGTTTTGGTGCGTCGGGGGCGGTGGCGGCGGATGCGCAGCACAAATTCTTCCGTCTGCTGCTGACGGCGGCGGCGTATTCCGACCCGCACATGCAGGCGATGTCGGCGGTGACGCTGAAGCCGACCGACGTGGCGATCTGCATTTCCCAGTCCGGCCGTTCCAAAGACCTGCTGATCACCGCCAATCTCGTTCGCGAGAGCGGTGCGTCGCTGATCACCTTGTGCCCGAGCCAGACACCGCTGGCCGAGCTGTCGACCGTCAACCTGGCGATCGATGTCCATGAAGACACCGAAATCTACACCCCGCTGACCTCACGGATCGCTCACCTGGTGGTGATCGACGTGCTGGCGATGGGCGTGGCCATGGCGCGCGGGCCGAGCCTGGTCAACCACCTCAAGAGCGTCAAACGCAGTTTGCGCAGCTTGCGGCTGTCGCCAAAATCGGTGAAAGCGCTGGACGATTGATTGTCGTGGGGCGAGAGCAATCTTCATCTGCCTGTAACCCCGACGAAGCCAAACCGTCATCGCGCGCGCCTATCGTGAAACTCCCGTACTCGCCTTGGGAGACTCGAAATGGCTCAGCCCTACGAAGAACGCAACAGCGCCGCGAAAACCCGTCGTCAGCAGGAAGACCAGCGCCGCATGGAATTTCGCCGCGCCATCGAAGATCGCTTTGAACTTCGCCAGCTTCAGAGCGAGATCAGCGATTTTCCCGAGGATATCGAACTCAACTACTGGCAGGCCGCGCCGGCAGCTTCCCGTCGAAGCGCTCAACCAGCGCGCTGATCTGCACGCGTTCGCTGCGGATAAACGCCAGGAAGGCGTGGGCCACCGGTGACAGCCGCTTGGCTTTGGCTTGCACCAGGCACCAGCTGCGAAACAGCGGCAACTCTTCGACCGGCAGCTCCACCAGGCCGCCGGTCGCCAGCTCCAGGTTCAGGGCGTGGCGCGTCAACAGCGCCAGGCCCAGACCCGCCACCACGCATTCACGTTGGGCTTCAGCCGACGCCACTTCCTGGGTCTGGGTGAAGTGCACGCGCTTCTCCTTGAAATACTCCTCGCAGGCCAGTCGGGTGCCCGAACCGGGTTCGCGGATCAGCAAGGTGTAAGGTTCAAGATCCTGCAAGCGCAGCGGGCCCATATGTGCCAGTGGGTGATCCGGTCGCGCCACGGCAACGATCGGATTGTTGAGGAACGGCAGGAATTCCAGGCCCATGTCCTGCGGCACCATCGACATGATCACCAGATCGTCGCGGTTGTCGGAGAGTCGGCGAATCACCTGGCCACGGTTGACCACCGTCAGTTGCAGGTTCACTTCCGGGTGCTGGCGCTTGAATGCCGCGAACAGGTGCGGCACGAAGTATTTCGCGCTGGACTCCACCGCCAGTTTCAACTGGCCCTGCAGCGAGCCCTGCATGTCCGACAGTTGCATGTCGAGGTTTTCCAGCCGACCGAAGATGTCCCGGCTGGCACGCTGGAGTGCTTCGGCCGCTTCGGTCATGTAAAGTTTTTTGCCGACGTAATCGAACAATGGCTGGCCGATCAGCTCTTCGAGCTGACGAATCTGTAGGCTGACGGCCGGTTGCGTGAGGGACATTTCCTCGGCAGCGCGGCTGTAGGAACGTAAATCACACACTTCGTTGAAGATCTGCAATTGACGCAATGTCATACGCATCAAGGACTTACGCATTTTTTCCGACTCTGGCCGCGGGCTGATGCGTTGACTATAAGTCTTTACTTATGCCTGACCCAATTTTTATTCATTTTTGTTAATCCCTTGTCAGCGCTAGTGTGGAGCCGAGACCAGATTGAAACATTTGGTCACGTGCCGACCTGGGTCTAGCAGGTCGTGGTGCCACCGGCTCAAGGGAACCTCCAAGTGATAACAAAGATCCTGATCGCCAACCGTGGTGAGATTGCCGTACGAATCGTGCGTGCCTGCGCCGAAATGGGCATCCGCTCCGTCGCGATCTATTCCGACGCTGACCGGCATGCCTTGCATGTGAAGCGCGCGGACGAGGCCCACAGCATTGGTGCCGAGCCGCTGGCCGGTTACCTGAACCCGCGCAAGCTGGTGAACCTGGCCGTGGAAACCGGCTGCGATGCGCTGCACCCCGGCTACGGTTTCCTCTCGGAAAACGCCGAATTGGCAGACATCTGCGCCGAACGCGGAATCAAATTCATCGGCCCGTCGGCGGAAGTCATCCGCCGCATGGGCGACAAGACCGAAGCGCGCCGCAGCATGATCAAGGCCGGTGTGCCGGTCACGCCGGGCACCGAAGGCAACGTCTCGGGGATCGAGGAAGCGTTGAGCGAGGGCGACCGCATCGGTTACCCGGTGATGCTCAAGGCCACTTCCGGTGGTGGCGGTCGCGGTATCCGTCGCTGCAACAGCCGCGAAGAACTCGAACAGAACTTCCCTCGCGTCATTTCCGAAGCCACCAAGGCCTTCGGTTCGGCGGAAGTGTTCCTGGAAAAATGCATCGTCAATCCGAAACACATCGAAGCGCAGATCCTCGGCGACAGTTTCGGCAACGTCGTGCATCTGTTCGAACGTGACTGCTCGATCCAGCGCCGCAACCAGAAGCTGATCGAAATCGCCCCGAGCCCGCAACTGACCCCGGAACAGCGCGCCTACATCGGCGACCTGTCGGTGCGTGCGGCCAAGGCCGTGGGCTACGAGAACGCCGGCACCGTGGAGTTCCTGCTCGCCGAGGGCGAGGTGTACTTCATGGAGATGAACACCCGGGTGCAGGTGGAACATACCATCACCGAAGAAATCACCGGGATCGACATTGTCCGCGAACAGATCCGCATCGCCTCCGGCCTGCCGCTGTCGGTGAAGCAGGAAGACATCCAGCATCGCGGTTTTGCCCTGCAGTTCCGGATCAACGCCGAAGATCCGAAAAACAACTTCCTGCCGAGCTTCGGCAAGATCACGCGCTACTACGCCCCCGGCGGCCCTGGCGTGCGCACCGACACGGCGATCTACACCGGCTACACCATTCCGCCGTTCTACGACTCGATGTGCCTGAAACTGGTTGTGTGGGCACTGACCTGGGAAGAGGCGATGGACCGTGGCCTGCGCGCCCTCGACGACATGCGTCTGCAAGGTGTGAAGACCACTGCCGCGTACTACCAGGAAATCCTGCGCAACCCGGAATTCCGTAGCGGCCAGTTCAATACCAGCTTCGTTGAAAGCCACCCTGAACTGACTAACTACTCGATCAAGCGCAAACCCGAAGAGCTGGCCCTGGCCATCGCCGCCGCCATCGCCGCCCACGCAGGCCTGTGAGGAATAGAACAATGACTAAAAAGATTTTCGTAACCGACACCATCCTGCGCGACGCTCACCAATCGCTGCTCGCCACCCGCATGCGCACCGAAGACATGCTGCCGATCTGCGACAAGCTCGACAAAGTCGGCTACTGGTCGCTGGAGTGCTGGGGCGGCGCGACCTTCGACGCCTGCGTGCGTTTCCTGAAAGAAGACCCGTGGGAGCGTCTGCGCCAGCTGCGCGCCGCGCTGCCCAACACTCGTCTGCAAATGCTCCTGCGCGGCCAGAACCTGCTGGGCTACCGCCATTACAGCGATGACGTGGTCAAGGCGTTCGTCGCCAAGGCGGCGGTCAACGGCATCGACGTGTTTCGCATCTTCGACGCGATGAACGACGTGCGTAACCTGCGCGTGGCGATCGAAGCAGTTAAGGCTGCCGGCAAACACGCCCAGGGCACCATCGCCTACACCACCAGTCCGGTGCACACCATCGACGCGTTTGTCGCCCAGGCCAAGCAAATGGAAGCCATGGGTTGTGATTCGGTGGCGATCAAGGACATGGCCGGTCTGCTGACCCCGTACGCGACCGGTGAACTGGTGCGAGCACTGAAAGCCGAACAGTCGCTGCCAGTGTTCATCCACTCCCACGACACCGCCGGCCTGGCAGCCATGTGCCAGCTCAAGGCTATTGAAAACGGTGCCGACCACATCGACACCGCGATCTCCAGCTTCGCTTCGGGTACCAGCCACCCTGGCACCGAATCCATGGTTGCTGCGCTCAAAGGCACCGAGTTCGATACCGGCCTGAACCTGGAGCTGCTGCAAGAGATCGGCCTGTACTTCTACGCCGTGCGCAAGAAGTACCACCAGTTCGAAAGTGAATTCACCGCCGTCGACACCCGTGTTCAAGTCAACCAGGTACCGGGCGGGATGATTTCCAACCTGGCCAACCAATTGAAAGAGCAGGGCGCTCTGAATCGCATGGCCGAAGTGCTGGCGGAGATTCCGCGCGTGCGTGAAGACCTCGGCTTCCCGCCGCTGGTGACCCCGACTTCGCAGATCGTCGGCACCCAGGCGTTCTTCAACGTGCTGGCCGGCGAGCGCTACAAGACCATCACCAACGAAGTGAAGCTCTACCTGCAAGGCGGCTACGGCAAGGCGCCGGGCACCGTGAACGAGAAGCTGCGTCGCCAGGCCATCGGCAGCGAAGAGGTGATCGACGTACGCCCGGCCGATCTGCTCAAGCCGGAAATGACCAAGCTGCGTGCCGATATCGGCGCACTGGCCAAGTCCGAAGAAGACGTGCTGACCTTCGCCATGTTCCCGGACATCGGTCGCAAGTTCCTCGAAGAGCGTGCCGCCGGCACCCTCACCCCGGAATTGCTGCTGCCGATCCCGGAAGCGGGCAAGGTGGCTTCGGCCGGCGGCGAAGGTGTACCGACCGAATTCGTCATCGACGTTCACGGCGAAACCTACCGCGTGGACATCACCGGTGTCGGCGTCAAGGCTGAGGGCAAGCGTCACTTCTACCTGTCCATCGATGGCATGCCGGAAGAGGTGGTGTTCGAACCGCTCAACGAATTCGTCGGCGGCGGCAGCAGCAAGCGCAAGCAAGCCTCTGCACCGGGCCACGTCAGCACCACCATGCCGGGCAACATCGTCGATGTGCTGGTCAAGGAAGGCGACACCGTCAAGGCGGGCCAGGCCGTGCTGATCACCGAAGCGATGAAGATGGAAACCGAAGTCCAGGCTGCGATTGCCGGCAAGGTCACCGCCATTCACGTTGCCAAGGGCGACCGGGTGAACCCGGGTGAAATCCTGATCGAGATCGAAGGCTGAGATAACGGCCTCGATAAAACGCTTTAAACCTCGGGGGAGCATGTGCTCCCCTTTTTTTTGCTTTTCAGGCACTGCCGCAAGGTGCGGCAGCGCCTGACCGGGACTCAGAACGCCATTCGCCACTGGCCGGATACGCCGTGGTTTCGGCTGTCGGTGCCGATCTCACCCGACAAACCAACACCGAGTGTGTGGCTGGACGAGACGGCCAGATCCAGCCCGGTGTCGAGCCTCAGGCTGTTGCGATCCAGCTCTGCACCGTAAACGGTGTAGTCATGGCCGCCGGTGACCAGACGTTGCCGGGTGCTCGTGTAGGTTTCGCCATAAATGTGTTTCCACCCTGCGCTGAATCGTGGCGTGAGGCGCATGCCGTTATCCAGTGTGCTGACTTTCGCCATGCGCAGGCCGACGGTGGTGTTGAAGTTGCCTTGGGATTGAGCGTGAACCTTGAGCGCCGCCGCTCCGCCTTTCTCGGTGTAGCCGTCGCGCTGGTAGCGTTGGTAGCCGATGCCGACAAACGGCTCGATGCTGACGTTGGCCCGACCCAGGTTGTATCCCGATTCGATGAACGCTTGCTGGGTAGTGGCCTGGTAGTTGCCTTTCAGTCGGTCATGGAAGCGGCCGAACGCGACTTCGCGGCGGGTACTGCCTTCATGGTTGCTCCAGGCTGCGCCTAACCGAAGTGACAGCGGACCGGTCTGGCGCAAGGCGTAGGCGCCGAGGTGCCAGCTGTTGAGGTCGCCGTCCAGTTCCTGGCTGTCGATGCGCGTGTCGGAGGTGCCGCCCATTAAACCCAGGCGCCATTCTTCGTCGAGGCGCCAGTCCACACCGAGCAGCAGTCCTTTGGTGGAATGCTGCATGGGCTCCACATCGCGATCCAGTTTCCCGCTGTGGCCGAGGGCTTGCAGCCAGACCCTGCCGCCATCAGCGTCTCCGGCCGCATGTTGTGGCGAGTTTCGTTGGGTGTGGATGTTATCGAGTTGGTGCATGGCCGACAGCAGGCTGGCGCTGACCGGTGTAACGCTGCTCAAGGTGGCCTTGACGAGGTTGGCATTACTGCCGCCGGCCAGTTGATCATAGGCGAGGGTGGCCGTCGTCTCGTCGGTGGCGAGCAGGGCTTCGATGGCTGCGTTGCCTGGCGGCGGAGGGGAGTCCGTTGACTGTGGCTGCTCAACCATTTGGGTTTGTTGAGCTGCGGGCGTTTCGGCCATAACGGGTTCCGGTAAAGGCGCTGGTTTTTTCAGGCTTTCTTCGAGCGCGCTGCCGCTCTCCGTCGTGGCGACTTTCCTGGATGGAATGTCGTCGGATGTATGAGCGGGTACTGTTGGGACCTCAGTGCTGACGGGGATTGCTTCCAGTGGCGGAGCAATCCTTTCCTCACGCACTGTTTCTTCAGCGAGATTAAGCGGAGCAGGTTTTTCTTTCTTCTTGCGCGCAGGCTTGGGTTTCACTTCGTCCATGACAGGCGCGTCGGGCTCCGACTGCTCTGCCAGAGAAAATTCCACGCAACCGACTACCAGTGCAACCGCCAGGACAAGATGTTGGAGCTTGTATTTGCATTGAATGGGCATTCAGTTCGACCTATCAAAAGATGAGGCCAAACTGTAAAAGTCGATGCCGGTACGCCGATGCCGGGCATTTCCGAACCGTGTGCAGGCGATGACGTCTGCTTTTGTAGCCCGGTCAGTGACGAGTGATGAGCCCGCCCTTGTTTACCCGATCCACCAGACGCCTTTGCCTACAACACTCGCTGAAGTATCGATTGGCGAAATCTCAAAAACTCATCTGCCACTGCCCGATCAACCCGTGATTACGGCTGTTGCTGCCAATCTCGCCGCTGTATCCGAGCCCCAGCGTATGTCGCGCGGATATGCCCAGATCCAGCCCCGCTTCCAGCACCAGACTGTCACGATCCAGCGAGCTGCCATCGACGCTGAATGCGGTGCCGCCAACGACGAATGCCTGACGGGTCGAACTGCTGACATCGCCGTAGGTGTGCTTCCAGCCTGCCGCCATCCGTGGGGTCAGGCTCATGCCATTGTCCAGCGAGCTGAGGTGCGCCAGGCGCACGCCGAAGGTGCTGCTGAAGTTGTCCTGGGTCTGGCTGTCGACCTGCAAGGCCGCCGCGCCGCCCTTTTCCTGATAGCGGTCGCGGTGATAGCGCTGGTAGCCGAGGCTGGCAAACGGTTCGGCGCTCAGCCGGCCGCTGCCCATGGCGTAGCCGAGTTCGGCGAAGGCTTGCTGGCTGTCGGCGTCGTAATCGCCTTTGGGACGATCACTGAAACCATTGAACGCGATGGTGCGTTTGCTTTCGCCCTGATGGCCGCTGTACGCCGCGCCCAGGCGCAAGGCGATCGGGCCGTTTTGATGCAGCGCATAAACGCCGGCATGCCAGCTCTCGACATTGCCGTCGACGCTGGTGGCGTCCAGGTCGGTCTTCGAATAGCCGCCGAGCACGCCCAGACGCCATTGTGGATTCAGTGCCCAGTCGGCACCGAGCACGCTGCCTTTGGTGCGTTGTTCCAGACCGCTGCTGCCGTGTTCGCCATCGAGCTTGCCGTAGCCGCCGATGGCCTGCAGCCAGAGCCGGCCACGGGCGTTCGGATCATTCAGGTTTCGCGCTTCGGACGGTACGCCGTTGGCGGCGAGGATCGGCGTATCACGCTGATCGAGGCCGACCATCAAGCCTGGACTGCCACCCATTTGCTGCATCGCCGAGAGCATGCTGCTGCCGACCTGGCTGCTGGCGCCGAGGGTGGCGCTTGTCAGGTTGGCGTTGCTGGCACCGGCCAGTTGCTCGATGGCCGCACCTGCACTGCTTTGTGTGGTGTTGAGCAGGGCGTTGTACAGCGCGTTGTTCTTGCCGATCGAGGCCAGGCTGTTGGCGGCGTTGCTGCCGTTACCGGTAGCGGCGAATTCATTGAACGCCACGTCATTGCGTGTGTAGGTCAGGTCGACCTGAGTCGGTGTGTAGGCGAGGGTCGGGGTGAGGAACGCGTAGTCACTGGTGACCGTGCCGAACGTGCCGTTGACCCGCGCAGCCTGCAGCACCGTGTAATGGCTCTGCCACGGATAAGTGCCGCTGCCGGGATTGACTGCCAGCGTCGCGCCGTTGAGGTTGGCCGTGCCGCCGATCTGGACCGGTGCGCTGCTGCCATCGGCGTTGACCCCGTAGGCGAGGGTGGATGCGCTGCCCATGTTCAAGTCGTGCACGACGGTCGCGGTGCCGAGGCGGGTGTCGGTGCGTAATGTGCCGTTGACGTTGAGGTTGCCCACCGACCCACCTCCGGCATACACGCCGCCGGCGTCCACTGTGAGGTTGCCGGCGATACCGCCCTGGTTTATCAGCGTGGCGCCGTTGCGCACGGCACCGCCGTCGCTGAAGTCGCCGCTGCCGGTAAGCGTCCAGGCGCCTTGCTTGACCTCCAGCCATTCGAAATTACGGCTCGCACCGAAGCTGCCGCCCGCCGCGTCGTCCATCACCACGCGGTCATAACCGCTGCCGCCATCGACCACGCCGACAAAGCGGCTGCCACTGCGCAGGGTCAGGCTGTCGTTGCCGCCGCCCAGATCCAGCGCCAGCCCGTTGCTGCCACTGAGGGTGCCACCGTTGATCACGTTGTCGGCGAACTCACCGACGAACTTCACGCCGAAACCGTCGAGGCCCCGGATGGTGCCGTAGTTCTCCAGCGTGGTGGCCGCCAGCCCTGAGCCGCCGCTGCCGTCGTCCACCAGAATGGCGCTGTTGGCGCCGCTGATCAGCGCATCCTTGGCGTTGAGGATGTACCCGCCACCCAGCGCGATGCCTTCACTGCCGTTGGCGAAACCGCCCTTGTCCACACCGCCGGCGCCGACGCCCTGAATGGTGCCGTAGTTTTCGATGTGGGCGATCTTGTCGATGTCCACGCCGTCACCGTCGCCATTGGGTTGCAACCCGGAATAGGCGCCAGTGATGGTGCCGTGGTTGATCACCGTGCCGTCGCCATCGGAACCGAAACCGGAGCCGTTGCGCCCGGTGATCTGCCCGTAGTTGACCAGCGTCGCCCCCAGGTCGGTAGTGATGCCATGACGGCCGCCGGAAATCACGCCGTAGTTGGTCACGCTCACGCCGGTCGCAGTGTCGATATCGATGCCGTCGAATTTCTGGTCGGCGTTGTGCGAATCGCCAGTGGAAATCTCGCCGTAGTTGCTGATGGTCGCATTGGCACCGGTCTTCATGCCGTCGCTGGCATCGCCACGAATCAGCCCGCCCGCGCGGTTGATGATGGTGGTTTTCACCCCGTTGCTGCGCAACGCATCCAGATCCAGCCCTTGGCCGGTGGTCGAGCGAATGGTGCCGCTGTTGTCGATCAACAGGCTGCCGCTGACGAAATTGCTGTCGATGCGAATCGCGTCGTTGGAGCCGAGAATCTGCCCGCCGCTGCGGTTGTAGATCGCGTAATTGCGTGCCTGGGTCAGGTCGCCGCTGCTGTCGATGGCCCGGCCGCCGCTGGAAATGATCTTGCCGGCGTTATCAATAATCACACCGACCCCGCTGGTCTTGTCCTTCAGGCTCACAGCCTTGCCGCTGTTGGTAATGCTGCCAGGCGCCGAAATCGTCAGTGTGTCGCTGCTACCCAGTGTCTGCGACGCGGTGGTGGCGGCGTCGATCTGCACGGTCTTGCCGTGGGCGGCGCTCGCGGCGATCAGCAGAGCAATGGCGAGCGACAGGCGCTGAGGCGGGAAGGGCATGGGGTGAACGTCCTTTTTGTTATAAGCGGGGCGTTCTGTATAGCGGAGGGTTTTTACAGAATGATGTACGGCCTATGTGCATTCTTTTGCAGTTAAGGCCTCAGATTTGGACGTTCATCTGCAATTCATTGCAGATCCGACGGTGGTGCAGAGTCGAAATCGCAGCCTTGGACATCGCTTGAATGAGATGCCACAGGCTGCGCTCTTTCACGTTCACGGGCTCAACCGCGGCACTCAACCAACCCCTTCACCTGCCCATCCGCCGTCTGATTCTCATCGCTCAACCAGCGTTCGAACCCCGCCGCAATCGCTGGCCATTCCGAGTCCAGAATCGAGTACCACGCGGTATCGCGGTTCTGGCCTTTCACAACCATGTGCTGGCGGAACACGCCTTCGAAGCTGAAGCCCAGCCGCTCGGCCGCGTATTTGGAGCGGGCGTTGCCGTTGTTGCATTTCCATTCGAGGCGGCGATAGCCGAGGGCGAAGGATTCTTTGGCCAACAGGTAGACCGCCTCGGTGCTTTTCGGCGAGCGCTGCATCGGGGCGCCGAAGGTGACGTGGCCGATTTCGATGCGACCCTGGGCCGGGACGATCGACATCAGGCTGAGGATGCCTTGCACCTGGCCGCTGGCGCGGTCGATGACGCTGAAGAAGTACGGATCGCTGTGGGCGGCGTGGTTGTTCAGCCAGTCATTGAAGGCGCTGCGCTCCGGAAACGGGCCGTAGGGCAAGTAATCCCAGAGTTTCGGATCGGCACCCGGGCCTTGCAGGGCATTGAACAGATCGTCGCCGTGACGTGCCGGGTCGAGCTTTTCCAGGCGAATGAAGCGCCCTTCGAGCAGGGTGGTGGAGGGCGGCGGCACGCCTTTCCAGTCAGCGAGAGAAATCGTCATGCGCGTGGCTCCTTAAATGGCTTTGCGAAACTGGATGAAACCCGGGCGCTCGGCGATGCGCTCGTAGAGTTGGATCGCGGTGGCGTTGGTTTCGTGGGTCAGCCAGTGCACCTTGCAGCAACCGTCAGCTTTGGCCGTGGCGTAAACGTGTTCGATCAGCAGACGGCCGACGCCGGTGCCACGGGTTTGCGGCTCTACCAGCAGGTCTTGCAGGTAGCAGGAGTTTTCGATGCTCCAGTTCGAACGATGGTAGATGAAGTGCACCATGCCCACCGCTTTGCCATCGGCCCAGGCGAGGGCGGCGTGGGTCGGTTCGTCCGGGTCGAGAAAACGCTGCCAGGTGCTCTGGCTGACGGCGTCCGGCAATTCGGTGTTGTAGAAGCGCAGGTAGGCCTGCCACAGCGGCAGCCAGGCCTCGTGGTCGGCGGCGCTGACCGGGCGGATGTCGATCTGACTCATGGTGATTTCCTTAACGCATCAAGTGAGCGAGGGTTTGATCGTTGATCTCGGGGCTGGCGGCCAGGCCCTCGCGCACGCCGGCGATATCTTCGGCGCTGCGGTTCTGGCTGAGCTTGCGCTTGCCTTCGAGGCGGTCGATCGGAATGGCGAACCCGACGATGGCCTTGAGCATGCCGTCGATGTAATCGGCCGGGGCATCGTCAACCGACCAGGGCTGGGCGCGGCCGGCCTCATGGCGATTGGTGAGGGTGCTGACGATGTCCAGCAGACGGCCGCCATCGCTGAAGGTTTCGGCGTGACCGTAGGCATGCACGGCGACGTAGTTCCAGGTCGGCACGACTTTGCCGTGTTCGGCCTTGCTCGGGTAAAAGCCCGGGCTGACGTAGGCATCGGCACCGGGAAAAATCAGCATGGCCTCGGCGCCGTCGCGCAGGTCTTTCCACTGCGGATTGGCCTTGGCCAGATGCCCGTACAGCGTGCCGTTCGGACCTTGTTCGCGATGCAGCAGCACCGGCACATGACTGGCCTGCAAGCCTTGTTCGCCGTGGGTCACCAGGATGGCGAGGCGAGTGGCGAGGATCAGTTCGTGCAGTTGGGACAGGTCGTCGATGGCAAAGGCGCGGGGCGCGTACATGGAGAAAATTTCCTTGGCGAATGCCTGCATCGTAGGCAGGCTATTGGTCTGTTGTAAGAGCCATTGCTGACCAATTTCATAGGTCCATTGTCATGCCCGATTCGACCACGCTGTCGCTGCCGTTCAACCCTGCCGGTATCGAACTCGACCGCCGCAAAGGCTTGAGCCGCCAGCTCTATCAGGCCTTGCGCCTGCGGGTGCTCTACGGGCGCCTGGCCAGCGGCACGCGCCTGCCGGCCAGCCGCGATCTGGCGGCAGCGCTGGGGATTTCCCGCAACAGCGTGGTGCGCGCCTACGATCAGCTGTATGCCGAAGGTTTTATTGAAGGCCGGGTCGGGGACGGCACTTATGTGGCGCAGTTACCGCAATCGGCGACGCCAGCGAAAAAATTATCCACAAAAGTATCCACAGGGTTTTCAACAGGCTTACCCACAGCTTTATCCACAAAACTGGTCGATTTCACTGGGGATTTATCCAGCAAAGTTATCCACAGCGGTGCATTTCAGCGGCTTGAGCGGAACCATTTGCCGACGCCACCCAGCGGTCCGCCGCGAGCATTCCGGGTCGGTGTTCCGGCATTCGATCTGTTCCCGTTCGACGTCTGGGCCAAGCTGAACGCGGCGTTCTGGCGTAAGCCCGACTTGCAGCAACTGTGTTACGGCGACCCGGCGGGCGATGCGCGGTTGCGCGGTCTGATCGCTGCCTATTTGCGCAGTTCGCGCGGTATGCAGTGCTCGGCTGAGCAAATTGTGATCACCAGTGGTGCGCAACAGGGAATCAGCCTTTGTGCACAGTTGCTGGTGGAGCCGGGCGCCGGGGTGGGCATCGAGAATCCCGGTTATCGCGCAGCGGGTCATGCGTTCGCGCTGGCCGGCGGTCGATTGCACGGCATTGCCGTGGATGAAGAGGGCATCGACTGCGCGGCGCTGGCGGCCGCCGAAGATTGCCGGGTGGCCTATGTCACACCGTCTCATCAATACCCGACCGGGGTGGTGATGAGCCTGGCCCGGCGGCTGGAACTGCTGGCTTGGGCCGAGCGCACCGGCGGCTGGATCGTCGAGGACGACTACGACGGCGAGTATCGCTATACCGGCGCGCCCTTGGCTCCGCTGGCTGCGCTCGACCGCCAGGGTCGCGTGTTGTACGTCGGCACCTTCGGCAAAGTCGCGTTCCCGGCGTTGCGCCTGGGTTATCTGGTGCTGCCACCGGGGTTGGTGGAGGCGTTTGCGCAACGGCGCGCGGTGGATGTCCGGCATTCCGAGGTAAGCACTCAGGCGGTGATGGCCGAGTTCATGGCAGCCGGGCACTTCCAGCGGCACATCCGGCGGATGCGTCGCGCGGCTCTGAATCGGCGCAATGCCCTGATCAACGGCTGGCCTCAAGGCCTGGCGGGCGTCGGCGAGTTGCCGGCTGTATCGGCTGGACTGCACCTCACGGTGGCAGTCGACAGCGTGGCCCGTGAGCAGCAGTTGATAGAGCAAGCCGCCAGTGTGGAGGTGGAAGTTCACGGCTTGAGCAAGTATTGGTTGCCGGACTCGATGACGCCGGTCGATCAGCGGGCCGGTCTGGTGCTGGGGTTTGCGGCAGTGCCGGAGCCGGCAATCGAGTCGGCTCTGGCCCGCTTGCACGCCGTCTGGCGTAAATAGTTATCGGCTCGCTACCGCTTGTGGCTTGAGAAACAGGTCACGCACTGTCGGGTCGACAATGCGGCGCATCGCATTGTCGACGGCATCAAAGGTACTCAGCGTCAGCCGGGTTTTCTCATCGAGAGACTGCAGATAGGCATCGGCGAATTTCAGGTGGGCGATGGTGTACTGGGCATCCGCGTCACTCATTCGTTCGTAATGGAAATGCGCCACCCACATCGGACGTCCTCCGTTGGCCTTGTCGAGAATCCGGTATTCCTGAAAGTAATCACCCCGCTGACGAGTACGGATGCGTCCGCGTTCGTCCTTGATGACGTCGACCTGCCCATTCTCGTGCAGCCAGCGGAAATAGGTTTCCCGAGGCTTGCGCTGTTTGAGCATGGCACCATAGACGGCGTTGCCTTCGGTACGGGTAGCAGTTGCGCCGGCACGCAGTTCGGGGCTGAGACTGGCAACCGGCCAGACATTCTGGCTGGCTGCGCGCCTTCTGGCGAAGGCCATGTCTACATCATTGGCCGTCTGTTCCAGGCGCGAAGCCTGTTGGTCGAACATGTCTCGAATGTCGGCGGGAATACGTCCTGGCCGCCTGGCGTCTTCGCGAGTCTTCTTGATAAAGGCATCGACGGCACCGTTCAGCTCCATCCCCTTGCTGATGAGATCGTCGTCATCGACCGGCTGAACGGGTTTCGCGAGGTGGGCGGAAAATTTCACGAACGGTGATTCTTCATCCGCTTCACTCGTATCAGGTGCCGGCGCCTGATTGCCGGAATTCTGACGAGGACGGGTTTTACTGATTTTCACCTTGGGCTGCGAAGTGGAAGGCTGGGGCTCTTGCCTGACGGTTTCAGGGTGTTGCTCGACTACCGGTTCGGGCAGTTCGGCGATCAGATGTTCTTGAGCCAGCGTACGGAATTCCCCGATCAGTTCGCGGATCCTGTCGAGCCTGGCCTGAATGAACTGCCCCGGGTGTGCGGATGGCAGCTGTTCTACCTGGTCGTCGAGACTGGTCAGGAGGTCATTCCAGCGTGACAACTGTTCGATGCGCTCGGCCTTCGCGTCCGGGGTAGCCGTTGTGCGGGAAAGTCTGAGCAACTCATGACCGGCGTCAGCGGCCTTGATGGTGATGATGCCGATGTCCTGCCGTGCCGCGTCCCATTGCGGCCCGGAACCTTCATTGACGCAGCGTTCGTAGGACATGCCGATTTCATTGGCCTTCAGGTCGAGTTCGCCGTAGTTCGGCAACAACCGTCGCAAATCTTTGGCCAGTTTTGCACCTTTGCCGGAATGTTTGACCAGTACCAGCAGGGAGCGATTCAGCGTCTGCAGGGTGGCAATCAATTCGTCACTGATGGTAGTGGCCCGGGTCGCAATGTCGATCTGTTCGTTGCGTGGCAGGAGGGTATGGTTATCAAAGCTGGCGGCGATCCGTTTTGTCGTCAGCGCGTACAGGCGCATTTTTACCCGTAGCCATGAGCCCAGGCAGCGATGCTGCTCTGCGGTCATGCGCATCAGTTGTGCCTGGTAGAAAACGCCGCCACCACCGTTCTGGTGCCAGGTCGCGAGTTGTTCCAGCGCCTGGGTGTAGCTGTCCCCCTGTTTGATGGCCATGTCCAGATAGTCTGGCGCGGCGGCGAGATAGGTGGCTTCGCTGTTGTCCTGTGGCAAGGCGAGCAACTTGATCAGCAATTCGCGCTTGTTGGCGGGCTCCAGTGCGATGAACGCTTGCAGTGTTAGCCAGGCGGCCTCTTTCTTTTGCTCCTTGGCGCGAAGCAGCGCTTCGATACGACCGGTTGGACTGCCACCGCGCAAGCGCAGCCTGGGTGCCCAGTGCCATTGCCCGGCAGCGACGTCGTACTCCAGAGACATGCCAGTGCGCAGTGGATCGCGCGGATGGATGATGTACACCGGCTCGTCCTTGAGAGCGCTCACCTGAAACCAGCGGCTGCCGACCTGGGCATAGGTTTTCCCCGCGTCCGTGTAGAGATGGCTGGTTGACGATATCTGTTTGCCGCTCAGGTCCGGCGCGTCGACCTTGAAGCTTTCGAGCATGGCAAGGAAGCGGGCGCTGGAGTCCGGACGCGGCAGGAGCGCGGGTTCCAGCAGCGTGTGATGACCGACGGGGATGTCACCGGTGAGAGTAACCGGATCGTGAGTGACGACTGCCGGGACAGGGGGTGTTTGCGGTTGGTCGATTTCGACAAGATCGTTGAGGTCTTCCAAGTCCTCCGGCGTCTCGTGGGTAACGTTCAGGTGCGGCTCCAGCGAGTGGTTGCGCCGTGCAACCACCCGGTGGGTCAACAGAATGCCGAGCGTCAGTAGAACTTCGGCGGCCGATTTCCAGGCAATCAGGTGTTCGCCGTGCTCATGTGCGTCGAGAGTCTGCTGAACCTGTTCTATGGTCTGCCAGGCCCAGGCGGCCGCCCCGGCCGCACCACTCAGGAAGTTGGAGGCGATACTGAAGATCGCCCAGCCGCTGTCGGCCAGCAATGCCCAGCGCCGCTCACTGTTGGACACCGATTGGCGGTCGGCGAGTTCGATCAACGCCTGACTGTTGGCGGTGTGCAAGGTGCCGAGAATGTCCCCTGTCAGAGGCTGGTTCGCCAGTTTGATCGGTCCGTTCAGGTCCAGGTGCATGAAGGGTTCGAACGCCAGCTGGGTCACCATCCAGGGGGAAGGCAGCCCTGTCGAGAAGACATACTGCGAGTACTCGAAACTCAGCGAGGGAGAGCCGAGCCAGGCCAATACCGAGTTGCGCAGTTCCCCCGGCTGATACAACGCATACATCAGGTTCTGCAGAGACGCGAATTGCATCAGCGGCATGTCCATCATCGGTCGATAGAGCAGGCAAGGTCCCTGGCGATGATCGCGGGGGCCAATGATGTACATGTTGGTCACGGTGTCCGATTGACCGCTCAGTCGGCGAACGGGGGTGAACGCCAGTGGCCGGATGGTCACCGGGTGTTTGTCGGATGGCTGCTTGCTGGCGATTGCGTCCATCAGTTGACAGACATAGGCATGACCCCGCTCATCGACGCCGCCCTGATGCCGGATCTTGCACTCCAGCGCCAGTAAAGGCAGGAGTATGGGCAGTTGCAGCGTATAGCGAGTCTTCTGGTCGGCAGCACGGATCGGGTCATCGACAAGGTTGCGCTTGAGCAGCTTCGGGTAGTGGCGGCCAATGTCGACCTTTGCTGCCAGTGCACTCAGGTAATCGACAGTCAGCCAGGCCGGTACAGGTCGGGCATCGTCGAAGTCGATGCTTGCCTGATACGGCGGGGTATTTTGCAAGGCGAACTCACCCAGCGTTTCACGGACCCGACTCGATGGATTGGCCAGGGTGAAGCCAGCGGTTTCCAGGCTGTCGGTCACTGTGATTCGCAATCGGTCCAGCGGCAGGTCGGCGACCCCTTCAACACTTGTGTCGGCGAGCATTGCCGCCTGCATCTTTTGCTCGGCGTAGGGTTTGATCTCAGGACAGTCGTCGTTCTTGAATACATTGCCTGCAGCGCCGTCACGCAACGCACCGAGATCGACCAGATAACGGCTGTAGTTTTGCAGGTCCTGGGCCGAAGCGTCTTTCAACCAATCGGGAATCGCCTTTTTCAATTGGCTCAAACGGCTCGGCTGCAGCGGGCCGGCCTGGCTGGTTATCTGCAGATGAGACAGGCCCCGGGTTTTGCGCGGGGGATTGGCCGGATCCTGCGCCGCGATGGCGGCCAACTGGTTGGCCACGAGCGCCTGAGCAACAGCGTCGAAGACATTGCCGTCGGGTTCGATCAGGCGCCACTTCATGGGTGGCCCCACGTGTTCGGGATCAATGCGTTCCGGCAGGGACTCGCCCAGTTGTTTCAGCGAGTCGTATGTTTCATAGCCGTCGGCAATGGTGTACAGCAGGATCCGCTCCTGCTTGCTGATGGTCGCCGTGATGACCAGGGCGCCGGCGACAAGCGAGTATGTGGCAGTGCTGCCCTCGTCGCGGTCGAAGTCCATGATGCAGGCTCGCACCCCGGTGAAATGATCGCTGGTTGTCGGGCGTTCGGCTTTGTCCGGGTACTGCGCGACAAAGCGCGCCAGCCGGCACGCCTCTGCATCCCAGCCACTGGCGGTCTGCACATCGGCAGCCGAACGCAGTTGTTCGGACAGCTCCTGCCAGCGCGGGCGACCGTGTTCGGACTCATTCCAGTAATCCAGTTGGCGCTGCTGACACTCGACGAACAACAGAGGGGCGTGATCGTTCAGCAGTGTGGTGAGCTCATCCATGCTGACCGCGAGGTGGAGCGGTGGGCTGGCGATGGGCATGTGTGTCAGGAAGTGTTCACCTTCGATGAACTCGGCGGTGGTTTTGTGCAGGCTCTGCCGGATCAGTACGTGGGTCAGTGATTCGAAATTGCAGGCTTCGACAGCCAGCTGTGGCGTATCCATGTTGCGCACCGGCGTGGCGAGCAAGGTGTGATCAGGATCGATGTGCAAGTCGGGGTAACGCTTGCGCAATTCTTTGCGCAGCAACGTCGAGGCGACTTGATGCAGGGAGTCGCCGTGACTGGTCAGTTCGACCAGTCGGCTTTGTTTCAGCAAGGGAGGGGACACGTCGTGTGTCACTGCAGGTTTATTCACTGGCCTATTCCATGGGTGTAGAAGGTAGCGGGATTGCTACTTCGAGTCCGGTCCACGGTAAGCCGGGGTTTTGCCTGGGCGGTGGTAGATAGATAAGGGTGCCGGCCTCAGACGAAGAACACGGATGTGGCCACTGCGCGACTGATTTCACTGCGATAGATGGCGATCTGCGCCTGACTGGAACTGTCGCGTTCGACCGTCCCGCCCAGACGCCTCTGTTCGACGGTTTTCAGGTGGGCGGCGGTGAATGCACCGACTGGATCTGTAGCCCCTGCATAGTGGAAGTGGGCGTACCACAGTACTTTTCGGCTTTTGTGGTCGAGCACTTCGTATTCATCCAGGTAGTCCCGGCCGGGACCTTTGAGGCGGCGCCTGTCAGTCGTTTTCGCGATGTTCACTTCACCTTTCTCCTTTAGCCATTCCACCCGGGCCGCCGTTGGCGGTTGCTCCTTGATCATCCGGATGCGCGTGCTGCGACCGGTTTCATAAAGCTTGGTGGCGGCACTCTCCAGGGCGTCGCGCAGTGACGTGGCGGCGTCGCCGGGTGCTTCGGTCTGGTTGCCAGTGACGAGTGCCTGGTCGATAGCCTTGACGACTTCGCGCATGCGCGCGGCATGCTGGTAATAGAGGTCCTGAATTTCAACGGGAATTCTTGTCGCACGGCTGACGTGAGCCTGGGTGCGCCGTTCGAACCCGGGCAGTCCATCGAGCAGCGCCTGGCCGTTGGCAAGGGTGTCGGCCAATCTGGGAGCGGCCTTCTTCGGTTGAGGGACGGACGTGACCCGGCGCAGCCATACGCCTGGCGTTTTTTCATGGAAGGTGGCAATGACCTTGCCGGTCAGAGGCGCCCTTACGTCCACCAGGTCGGTGTCGCGGCCGTCGGCACCTTTGCGTGGCTCGCCGACAACCGTGCCCTTGAAGCGGGTCTTGATGATTTTCTTCGTGGGCGGCATTGCCGTGCGGGATGTACCCGGTACAGGTTCCACCAAACGTCGTTCCTGTAGCAATCGTGCCAGATGGCTGTCGGTGTCCCGGCCGAACTCGGCAACGCGCGCGCGTGCCTGGTCAAGACGGTCAGCGAGTATCTGTTCGGGGTACTCGTCAGCCAGATCGATGAAGCGTTGGTCGATGACGGAAAACTGCTGCGCCAGATTGTCCATTGCCTCAATGCGTTCCGCGAGGTTGAGCAGACTTTCATCGTTACCCAGATCCAGTGCACTGCGGATGTTGAGGCTGGCATCGTCGATCAGTTGTTCGAGGGCGATCTGTGCGCCTGGATCGCCGGCTGGATCGACCTTGAGACACAGGTGTTCGGCGAGTGTGATTTGCAGCAGTTTGAGATCCTCAAGTGTGAAAACCGGAAGTTTGGCCTTGTAGACCCGACTGACCTCACAGGCTTCCTTGCCCAGCAGGCTGAGCTCCCCGAAGCGTGAACCGGCGAGTTCGATCTTTTCGATCATTGCTTGAGTCATGTCCGTCATTCGGGTGAAAGAAGTCAGGCGCCCGGCGTCGGGCGTTGGCGATTCTTCGTCCAGCAACGTCAGCGTGTTTTGCAAACCGTCACGAAAATCCCTGGTGTGTTCGTCAAGCCAGGACTTCATCAGAAACAGCTGCAACGACAGTCGCTCGACCATGGCGGTGCGAAAATTCGGAACCGGCTCCAATGCGTTCAGTGCCTTGAGCTCTTGAACATGTGTGGAATATTCCCGGATCTGTGAGTCCAAGGTGTCGAGATAGTGCTGGCGCGCAGGCGCTGCGGCTTGCGGTGTTGCGTCCTTCATGGCCTTGCGGGCGCTTTCGAAAGCGTTCTTCTTGTCTTCAAGCGTTGCATCGAGGGCCGCCATCGTGGCTTTACTTTGGCTAAGCCGCTGCTGGTTTTGCTGTTGAATCTTTTTTCGCCGGCTGCCCAGTCCGCCGCCACGCAGACGCAATCGCAAATCAATGAACCATTGGCCCACGGCGTTGTGGGTCAGCAGCGGCCCCGGACGAGCCGGTTGCTGTTGTGAGTCGATGATCTGCACCAGGCCATCGTCGTTGATGGACACTTCGAACCAGCGTTCGCCCACAGGTGCGTACCAAGCCTGTCCCTGGGCGTAGAGGTGTTGATGTACGCCTTCTTTCTCTGGAGCGGCGAGTGCACCGGGTTTGTCGACCTTGAAAGCGTCGAGCAGCGTGGCGAGCGATTGTTTTGACCGGCTCAGAGCACCCGTGCCGATCAGTGAAGTTTTATGTTCGGCCGCAAACTCCGGCCCGCCAACGTCCGCAAGGCGCGTTATTCCGGATTTGAGTGGCGCGGGTTTTTCCTTTGGCGCGATAGCCGTCGAGTGTTGTGACTGCCCGTTGGCGGCGGCGCGGTGGGCGAGGATCATGCCCAGTGTAAGTAGTACATCGGTGAGGGCCGACCAGTCGATGGTGCCCGGCTTTTCGTCTTGTGCATCGATCAAGGCCTGCAGGTCATCCAGGATCTGCCATATCCACGCGGCGGTACCGATGCTGCGCCCCAAAAATGGCAGCGCGGCGTTGAACAGCATCCAGCCCCCACGTTTTAGCGTTGCCCAACGCGCTTCGGCATTGGACACGGACTGACGATCGGCCTGGGTGATCATGGCTTGAACATTGGCATTGAACAGCGCCGTCGGCACGTCTGCCTTGATGGCATTGCTCTGCACCAGTGAGACCGGTCTGGTCATGTCCAGCGCGACGCTCGGGTCGACGAGTAATTGCGGGATGGTCCACACCGACATCAGCGTGCCGGGGAACACATACTGGGAGTAATTGAAACGCACGCTGTCAGGTAACCAGGCCAGCACCGATTGCCTGAGTGTGTGGGAGTGCTGGATCGCATACAGCAAATTGGTCTGGCCCGGATATTGGGTCAGGGGCGGGTCGAGCAGTGGCCGATAGAGCAGGCACGGCCCCTTGTCGGCCGCCTCCGGACCGATGATGAACATGTTGGCCACGGTATCGGCGCTGCTGTTTTTGCGGTGGGCCTGGAATGCCAGGGGGCGGATCATGATCCTTTGACCATCCACCAGTTGGTCACTGGGAGCTGCGGCCAGTGCGGCGATGACATAGCGGTAGCCTTGCTCGTCCAGTCCCGCTTCGCCACGGATTTTGCACTGCAGCGCAAGCAACGCCAGTTCGATCGGCAACTGATCGGTGTACAGCTGACGCAGAGCGGGAGCCTCGACCGGGTCTTCAATCAGCCGGCGTTTGAGCATGGCAGGGTAGACCGTGCCGATGTCCACTGTGGTCACCAGTGCTTCCAGATACTGCGGTGTCATCCAGTCAGGCGTCGGTGAGCCGTCCGCATGGCGGACAGTTTTGATACCCGTCGGCAAACCGGCCAGGTTCTGCAGCGCCAGTTCGATGAGCGTCAGTGTCAGCGTATCCGTCTGTCCCGGCACGACGAACGTACCCCACACAACCAGGCTGGTGATGGTGATCTCGATGTTCTCGACCTTGATGCCGGGAGACGTCGGGTGTTCCTTGCGAATCTGCGCGCTCAGTTGCGCTACGGTGAAGGCGTGAAGCGTGGGGATTTCGCGCTGGAAGGATTTGTTGCGGGTACGGTTTTGCAGGATCGCCAGATCCAGCAGGTGCCGGCTGAAGCAGGCCTGGTCTGCCGTGGAGGCGTCATCCAGCCACTGTGGCAGCAAGGGTCGCAGTTGTTCGAAATCAGACGTTGGCCTTACGGTTTCACGCTTGCCGGCGGTAGGGAAAAGTGCGTTGGTAGTGCGCTGTGACGGGTCGAGGGAGCCAATGACATCTGCATCCAGTGCCAGCAATGTACAAGCCTGCTGATCGAAAAAATTGCCTTCAGGTTCGTAAAGGCGCCACTTCAGATGCCCTGCACGCATGGCAGGCGCCAGCAGGACGGCCAGTGCCTCACCGAGTGCATCGAACGAATCGAAATGTCGGAACCCGCGGTTGAGTGAGCAGGTGATGATGATCGTTCGAGGCCCCGAGGTCCCTGCCAGCACCGCGATTGGCAGTGTGTCGAGGTGCGTTTGACCGGTGCCGTTTTCCTGATCAATGTCGATCAGGTAGGCGCACGTCCTGAAAGGGTCGTCGCGCAGCCGCTGTCGTTTGTCGGGAAACCGGTACAACGCTTGAGCCATGGCCAGTGGATCGGCCTTCCAGCCCTGTGATTCTTGAACGTTCCACTGCTCACGCAGGGCATCCGACAACTGATACCAGCGTGGTTCATCCGGTCGGGTGGCGGTATTCCAGTAGGCTATTTGCTGCTCTTGATAAGCCACGAACAGTAACGCAGCGAACTCATTGATCAAACGACCCACGGCTTCGATTTTCACGGGCAGATGAATGACCGGCCTGCTCCCCGCTTGTTGCGTCAGAAAGTGCTCACCGTCGAGCCAGGTCACCGTGGTGCCATGGACACTCACGCGTATCAGGACGTCAGAGAGTGATTCAAAGTGGTCAGGGCCGGCGATGACCTGATCGGGTTGAATGTTCCAGGTGGGGGTCACGACCATTGCCAGTTGCGGGTCGATGTCGAGATTCGGGTACAGGGTGCGCAACGCCGGGCGCAAGGCACTTGACGCAGTGTCCCTGAGTGACGGACCGGACAGCAATTGAGTTTGCAGATCGATAACGCCGGGACGGGAGATTTCAGGCATGTCCGTTTCCTTGTTTGTCGTTAACGGCGCTCTCCTGCAACGCCGGGATCGGGACACGTTAAAGTTTGGGCGACGGTACGGTGCGGTATATAAATCTCAAAAAAAAGACCCGCGAAGGCGGGTCGTTTTCAATGGCTGGCTTCAGGTGCCGGACTTGATCCTGGTCCAAGCCCGGGTCCGCGCCCGTTCCGCATCGCGCGGCAATGGCTGCAGGGTGTAGAGCGTGTTCATCGCCGCATCGGTAGGGTACAGATTCGGGTTGTTGCGAATCGCCGGGTCGACAAGTTCGGTGGCGTCCTTGTTCGGGTTCGGGTAACCGACAAAGTCGCTGACCGGCGCAATCACCTGCGGTTGCAGCAGGTAGTTGATGAAGGTGTAGGCGTCCTGCGGGTTCTTCGCGCCTTTCGGGATGGCGAGCATGTCGAACCAGATCGGCGCGCCTTCCTTCGGCAGGCGCATGTCGACCACCACGCCGTTCTTCGCTTCCTTGGCGCGGTTGGCGGCCTGCGAGAAGCTGCCCGAATAACCGACCGCGACGCAGATTTCACCGTTGGCGATATCGGCCATGTACTTGGACGAATGGAAGTAGGTCACGTACGGTCGGATCTTCATCAGCAGCGCTTCGGCCTTGGCGTAGTCCGCCGGGTTCTTGCTGTTGGGATCCAGGCCGAGGTGTTGCAGGGCCAGCGGCAGGATCTCAGACGGCGAATCGAGCAGGGCCACGCCGCACTGCTTGAGCTTGCTGATGTTCTCTTCCTTGAAGATCAGGTCCCAGCTGTCCACCGGCGCGGTGTCGCCCAGTGCTGCCTTGACCTTGGCCGGGTTGAAGCCGATCAGGATGGTGCCGTACATGTACGGCACGGCGAATTTGTTGCCCGGGTCGTTGGCCTCGATCAGCTTCATCAGTTTCGGGTCGAGGTGGTTCCAGTTCGGCAACTGGCTGCGATCCAGCGGCTGGAATACCCCGGCCTCGATCTGCTTGGCGAGGAACACGTTGGACGGCACCACCACGTCATAGCCGGAGTTGCCGGTCAGCAGTTTCGCCTCCAGCGCTTCGTTGGTGTCGAAGATGTCGTAGACCAGTTTGGTCTGACTGTTCTGCGCCTTGAAATCTTCCAGTGCCTTGGGGGTGATGTAGTCGAACCAGTTGTAGACGCGCAGGGTGCGTTCTTCCGCGTGCGCTGCGCCGCTTAGCAGCGCTGCGCCGCTTAGCAGCGCTGCGCACAACGCCGGCGCGATGAAGTGCTTGAGACTTTTCATGACTCGAAACCTTCAAGCACGTTCACCGCATTGATGCCGATTTCTTCCACCGCGTAACCACCTTCCATGACGAACAGGGTCGGTTTGCCGAGAGCGGCGATGCGCTTGCCCATCGCCAGGTAATCCGGGCTGTCGAGCTTGAACTGCGAGATCGGGTCGTCCTTGAAGGTGTCGACGCCCAGCGACACGACGATGATGTCGGCACCGTAGTTTTCGATCTCCTGGCAGGCCTGGTCCAGCGCCGCGCTCCAGACGTCCCAGCCGGAACCGGCCGGCAGCGGATAGTTGAAGTTGAACCCTTCACCGGCGCCTTCGCCACGTTCATCTTCGTAGCCGAGGAAGAACGGGAATTCCGCTTCCGGGTGGCCGTGGATCGAGGTGAACAGCACGTCGCTGCGCTCGTAGAAAATCGATTGGGTGCCGTTGCCATGGTGGTAGTCGACGTCGAGGATCGCGACCTTCTTGTGGCCCTGATCGAGGAACGCCTGCGCGGCGATGGCGGCGTTGTTGAGGTAGCAATAACCGCCCATCAAATCGCCGGCAGCGTGGTGTCCCGGTGGACGGCACAAAGCGAAAGCGCCACGGGCGCCGCGCTGGATTTCCGCTTGTGCGGTCAGCGCCACTTGCGCCGCGCTGTACGCCGCTTGCCAGGTGCCGGCAGTGATCGGTGCGCCGCCGTCAAAGCTGTAATAGCCGAGCTGGCCGTGCAGGCTGGTCGGTTTGACCTGACGCAAGGTGCGTGCCGGCCAGGTGTAAGGCAGCAAGTCGCCGTCGGTGTTGAATTCGGTCCAGCGCGCCCAGGCGCCTTTGAAGAAGTCGAGGTAATCGCGGCTGTGGATGCGCTCGATCGGCCCGAGGCCGAAATCCTTCGGCGCCTCGACCGGGCCGAGGTTTTGATTTTTTACCCGTTGCAGCACGTGGTCGGCGCGCGAAGGCATCTCGAAGCAAGGCTTGAGTTGCCCGTCGATCAATTCGCAGCGGCCATGGTGCAGGTGGTGATCGTCAGAGTAGATCGTCAGCATTTGTTGTTCTCCGCAGGGGCTGATTCGGTTGGCTCCAGTGTTGCGGCGCGGGGCGAATCGGAGAACGGCCAGAGAGGCCAAAAGGGGATCGATGTGGCCAATAATACTGACCTGATATCGCCCCTCGACGGTTTAACCGTGTGGCCGGAACTGACTCGGCGCCACGCCGCTCCAGCGCACGAAGGCATGGCGGAAGCTCGCGGTCTCGCTGAAGCCCAGGGTTTCGGCGATGCGATAGATCGGCAACTGGTCCTCGCAAAGCATCTGTTTGGCTCGCTCGAAGCGCAGTTCGTCGAGCAGTTCCTGATAGCTGGAACCCATGTCCTTCAGATGCCGGCGCAAGGTGCGCGGCGAGCAGTTCATCTGCTGCGCCAGACCTTCCAGCCCCGGTGCGGCGTTGAGTTGCGCGCTGAGCAACTGACGGATCCGCCCCAACCACGCCTGACGGCCGGTGAACTCGGTGTTCTGCTTGCGGCAGCGCTCGGCCATGGCCTGATGGGTGATGATGTCGGCGAGCGGCAGCGGCTGATCGAGCCAGCGCCGGTCGAAGGCGAAGGCGTTGTCCTTGGCGCCGAAGTGCAGTGGCGCCTTGAAGTGTTCGGCGTAGCTGTCGCGGTAATCCGGCGCGGTGTGTTCGAAGCGGGTGGCCAGCAATGGCAGCGGATGGCCGAGCAGGTCGTCGCAGATGACTTTCAGCGACACCAGACAGAACTCCGCGTTGAACACCGCCATCGCCGGGCTCTCGCGGTAATCGGCGGCGACGAACCAGACGCGCTCGCCGTCGTCCTCCAGGCTCAGCTCGAAAAGTGTTCCCAGCAGCGCCGGATAACGGATCGCCAGCCGCAAAGCGTCACCGAAGGTGGCACAGGTCAGCAGCGCGTAACCGAGGATGCCGTAGCAGGAAACATGCATGCGCCGGCCCAGTTCCAGACCGATGTCGTGCTTGAGCGCGACTGCATTGGCGCAGACCTGCATCTCCTGGTTGGTAGTGATGCGAGTGTCGGCCCGGCTCAGATCCGCCGCGCTGATGCCGCTGCCGGCCAGCAGCGCTTCGCTGGACAGGCCTTCGGTCTTGAACGTGTTGAGGATCAGCGAGACCGCATTGAGCGTGGTGAGGTGGGAGTGGAGCATAGGATCTTCCAGCCTTGGGATAGCTGGAGCGCAGCAAGTTACATGCCGGACAAAGAATCAATTGTGGGAGCGGGCTTGCTCGCGAATGCGTTGTGTCAGGCGACGTGAACGTATCTGATATACCGCTTTCGCGGGCAAGCCCGCTCCCACAGGGGGGTGACGTGGTCTCAGACCAACTCACCGCACAGGTCGAGCTCGACCAGACGCCGTACTTCAGCTGTCTCAAGGCCTGCCCCCAGCAAAGCGTTCAATTTGCCGAACGCTGCCTCACGGGTCATGCCGCCACCGGACAACACGCCAACACCGCGCAAGCGGCTGCCGGCTTCATACACATCCAGCTCCACACCACCTTCATGGCACTGCGTAACCGCAACCACAACCACGCCGTTATCCCGCGCCCGACCAAGGCTGGCCAGAAACTCCGGGTTGTCGCTCGGCCCGGTGCCGCTGCCGTAGCACTCCAGCACCAGACCCTGAATGCCGCTGTCGAGCAGGCCGTCGATGATCTCGGCGCCGATGCCCGGGAACAACGGCAGCACGGCCACCTTGGCCAGTTGCTTCGGTTGGTTGTAGTTCAGCGCGGCTGGCAGGGCAGTGGCTTTCACACCGCCGCCCTGACGCTCCAGACGTTTGAACGGGTGACGGCCGAAGCTGCGCACTTTTGCGCAACGGGTCGGGGCCAGCAGTTCGCCGTGGAAATACAGATGAACGCCCGGCGCCAGGCCGTGGCCGAGGGCGACCAGTGCGCCGCTGAGGTTTTCCCAGGCGTCGCTGTCGGTGACGCCGGCCGGCAGCATCGAGCCGGTGAAGCACACACGGGCATGCAGCCCGAGCAACTGGAAACTCATGGCGGCGGCGCTGTAGGCCAGGGTGTCGGTGCCGTGCAGGATCAGCACGCTGTCGCAGCCTTGCACATCGACGGCGTCGACTACCGCTTCACGCAGTTGCTGCCAGTAGGCCGGGGTCATGTTGGCGCTGTCGATCAGCGGCGACATCTCGCGAAATTGCCACTGCGGCACCACCAGCTCAGGCTGGCTGTGCAGGTAATCGCGCATCCGCGCATCGAAACCGGACGCCGGGGCCAGGCCATTGGCGCTGGCCTGCATGCCGATGGTGCCACCGGTGTACAGCACCATGACGTGCTGGGCGGCAGGGTAGGAATTGGCAATCATCTGAAGGTCTCCACAAGAGATGACATGTGGGAGCGGGCTTGCTCGCGAATGCGGTGTGTCAGCTAAAGATGTTTCGACTGATTCACCGTCTTCGCGAGCAAGCCCGCTCCCACAGGTAATGCATTGCACTTTAACTGACGGGCGCAGGGGATGCGCCCGTCTTTCACCGATCAGCGTTGCGCTGCGGGGATTCCTTGCGGCTGAGCGTTGGCCTGGGTGTCGGCCGACGGATTGGCCGGCCAGGCCTTCAGGTCCAGATCCAGGTCGGTGAACTTGCTGGAGTCGAACACTGGCTGGTCGACGCCGGCGCGGCGCTGCTCGTCGTAGTCGCGCATCACACGCATGCCGACCTTGAACAGCAGGGCCAGGGCCATCAGGTTGACGAAGGCCAGGCAGGTCATGGTGATGTCGGCGAAGGCGAACACGGTCGACAGATCCTGCATCGAACCCCAGACCACCAGCGCCAGCACCAGGCCGCGGAACGTCATCAGCGCAGCGCGGTTGCGGGTGAGGAACTGCAGGCTGTTTTCGCCCAGGTAGTAGTTGTAGAGGATGCAAGTGAAGACGAACAGCGACAGCGCGACGCTGACGAACATGCGGCCCCAGTCACCGACCACGGCGGCCAGCGAGTTCTGGGTCAGGACGATGCCGTCACCTTCGAAGCCCGGAGTGTAGAAGCCCGACAGCAGGATCAGCAGCGCGGTGCAGGTGCAGATTACGAAGGTGTCGAGGAACACACTGAACGCCTGAACCACGCCTTGAGCGCCCGGGTGCTTCACGGCAGCCACGGCGGCGACGTTTGGTGCACTGCCCAGGCCCGCTTCGTTGGCGAACACGCCACGCTTCACGCCCATGACGATGGCGCTACCGAGCAGGCCGCCGAAGGCCGGGTCGAGACCGAAGGCGCTCTTGAAGATGGTTTCCAGCATGGCTGGCACGTGTTCGATCTGGGTGCCGATCACGTACAGGGTCACGCCGATGTAGGCCAGGGTCTTGATCGGAACCAGCAGGTCGGACACCGAAGCAATACGCTTGATGCCACCGATGAAGGTGATGGCCAGCAGCACTGCCAGGACGATACCGGTGTGTTGCGGGTCAAAGGCAAAGGCGTTTTGCAGCGAGTGGGTCACGGTGTAGGACTGCAGGCCGATGAAGGCGAAGCCGTAGGTGACCAGCAGCAGGATCGAGAACACCACCGCCATGCCTTTGAGTTTCAGGCCGTGCTGGATGTAGTAGGCCGGACCGCCACGGTACAGGCCGTCGCCATCGGCGCGCTTGTAGACCTGGGCCAGGGTACATTCGAAGAAGCTGCTGGACATGCCGACCAGAGCGGTCACCCACATCCAGAACACCGCACCAGGACCACCGAGGGTCACGGCGATGCCGACACCGGCGATGTTACCTGCACCGACGCGGCCGGCGAGGCTGAGCATCAGGGCCTGGAACGAGCTGAGCTGCCCGGCGTTGCCTTTGAGGCTGTCGCGGAACACCGCGAACATGTGGAAGAAGTGGCGCAATTGAACGAAACGCGAGCGAATCGTGAAGTAGCTACCGAGCCCGACAATGAGCACGATCAGTACTTTCCCTGAGAGGAAGTCGTTGATGACTTCGAGCATGGATTTTTCCTCGCTGTTTATTGTGTAAGCAAATGCTGGATGGTCGGAAACATCGCGTTACACCGGTGTGCGCGCGGCACAACAGGCGAGGCGAGGGTTTCGTCCCGGATCCATATCGCGGGTTTGTTATTAGTTCGGGTTTCGCATGGGTTATGGCCTCGTTACCGACGACCGCTCACGCGAAGAGGGGCGGCACTATACCGATCAGTGCGGCGCCCGTCTGCACGGTTGTGGTGCAAGCGACGAAACGAAGCTTTGAAACACCCGACGTTACCGGCGTCGGGCTTTTGTGGAAGCGAGCCTGCTCGCGATGCAGACGCTGCGGTTCAACAGGGAAACCGCGTGATCGTTCATCGCGAGCGGGCTCGCTCCCACAGAAGACGTTTGTCCTTTCAAATAGTTAAAAAAAAGGGCTTGGGGAATGATCCCCAAGCCCTCAAAAGGTGAGAGGTGTCTAGTCCCTCGACCTGGTGAGCGGTGCTACAAGTAACGCGTCGGATCAGGCCTTCAGAGGCACCAGACGCGGAGCAATCATGTTTTCCGGGCGCAGGATGTCGGCGAGCATGGCTTCGTCGAGCAGACCTTCTTCGCGCACCAGTTCCAGCACGCCGCGGCCGCTTTCAAGGGCGATACGGGCGATGCGGGTGGCGTTTTTGTAGCCGATGTACGGGTTCAGTGCGGTGACCAGACCGATCGAGTGTTCGACCAGTTCGCGGCAGCGCGCTTCGTTGGCGGTGATGCCGACGATGCAGTGCTCGCGCAGCATGTCCATGGCGCGTTGCAGCAGACGGATCGAGTCGAGGATCTTGAAAGCGATCAGCGGCTCCATCACGTTCAGTTGCAGCTGGCCGCCTTCGGCTGCCATGGTCAGCGCCAGATCGTTACCGATGACCTGGAACGCCACCTGGTTCACGGCTTCCGGGATCACCGGGTTGACCTTGCCTGGCATGATCGAGCTGCCTGGCTGACGCGCCGGCAGGTTGATTTCGTTGATGCCGGTGCGCGGGCCGCTGGACAGCAGGCGCAGGTCGTTGCAGATCTTCGACAGCTTGACCGCGGTGCGCTTGAGCATGCCGGAGAACAGCACGAAGGCGCCCATGTCGGAAGTGGCTTCGATCAGGTCGGCTGCTGGAACCAGCGGTTGGCCGCTGATCAGCGCCAGACGCTGTACGGCCAAGGCCTGGTAACGCGGGTCAGCGTTGATGCCGGTACCGATCGCGGTGCCGCCCAGGTTCACTTCGGTCAGCAGTTCCGGGGCCAGCGTCTTCAGACGGGCCAGGTCTTCGCCCATGGTGGTGGCGAATGCGCGGAACTCTTGACCCAAAGTCATCGGCACGGCGTCTTGCAGCTGGGTACGACCCATCTTCAGGACGTGGTTGAATTCTTCACCCTTGGCCGCGAACGCCTGAATCAGGCTGTCGAGGCTGGCCAGCAGCGCGTCGTGACCCAGCAGCAGACCCAGGCGGATCGCGGTCGGGTAGGCGTCGTTGGTCGACTGCGCCATGTTCACGTCGTCGTTCGGGTGCAGGTACTGGTACTCGCCTTTCTGGTGACCCATCGCTTCCAGCGCGATGTTGGCGATCACTTCGTTGGCGTTCATGTTGGTGGAGGTACCGGCGCCACCTTGAATCATGTCGACCACGAACTCTTCGTGGAAATCACCGCGGATCAGACGTGCACAGGCTTCGCTGATGGCAGCGTGCTTGGCTTCGCTCAGGTGACCCAGCTCGCGGTTGGCGTCAGCGGCGGCCTGTTTGACCATCGCCAGACCGACAACCAGCTTCGGGTAGTGCGAAATCGGAACGCCCGAAAGGCGGAAGTTGTTCACCGCTCGCAGGGTCTGGATGCCGTAATACGCTTGAGCAGGGACTTCGAGGGCGCCAAGCAGGTCGTTTTCTGTGCGGAATGATGCAGCGGAGGACATGATAGAAATCATCTCGATATGGACCCGGTCTGTGCCGGAACGCTGCGAATGCTAGGCTTGTGGGAATTTTTGGGCCAATGCTGTTAAACACTGCCCTATGCACATTCGGCATAATGCCCGTGTGACGCCGCGTGCGCGGCAGACGTGTGACCTGTTTTGGTGCGTGTCCGGGAGGACGTGATGAATCTGGAAAGCAAATGGCTCGAGGACTTCAGTGCTCTGGCTGCCACCCGCAGCTTCTCGCAGGCGGCCGAACGGCGCTTCGTGACCCAGCCGGCGTTCAGTCGGCGGATCCGCAGCCTGGAAGCGGCGCTGGGCCTGATGCTGGTCAACCGCTCGCGTACGCCGATCGAACTGACGGCGGCGGGGCAACTGTTCCTGGTAACCGCGCGCACCGTGGTCGAACAGCTTGGTGAAGTGCTGCGCCATCTTCATCATCTTGAAGGCGGCCAGGGCGAAGTGATCCAGGTCGCGGCGGCGCACTCGCTGGCGCTCGGTTTCTTCCCGCGGTGGATCGCGCAACTGCGCAACGAAGGGCTGAACATCGCCACGCGGCTGGTGGCGACCAACGTTGGTGACGCGGTGCACGCGCTGCGTGAAGGTGGCTGCGATCTGATGCTGGCGTTCTATGACCCGGACGCGGCCATGCAGATGGACCCGGAAATCTTCCCCTCGCTGCACCTGGGCCAGACCGAAATGCTTCCTGTGTGTGCGGCGGATGCCAATGGCAAGCCGCTGTTCGATCTGGAAGGCGAGGGCAGTGTGCCGTTGCTGGCGTACAGCGCCGGGGCGTTTCTCGGGCGCTCGGTGAATGGCTTGCTGCGCCAGCGTCAGCTGCGCTTCACCACGATCTATGAAACGGCCATGGCCGACAGCCTGAAAAGCATGGCGCTGGAAGGTCTGGGCATTGCCTGGGTGCCGCAACTGAGCGTGCGTGCCGAATTGGCCCGGGGCGAACTGGTGGTCTGCGGCGGCCCGCAATGGCATGTGCCGCTGGAGATTCGCCTGTACCGCTGCGCGTTGGTGCGCAAGGCGAACGTTCGGCTGTTGTGGCGCAAGCTGGAAGGCGGTGCGGCGCAAGGTACGGCCGGTGCGTGAAACATGTCTCGGCCACTGACCTTCGAGTCAATAAAACCGGGCTTTTGCGGCAGATGACAGATGGTCGCAACGGGGGCTGTTTATTGCTTTCTTTGCGGTATACTGCGCGGCCTTCGGCCGGTTCGTCCGGCCATTTTTCCTACAACAAGCCACGCATTCTGCGTGGCTTGTTGTTTTTGACGCGCCTGCGGGCGCCCAGAGAGAAGAGGCGCGACGATGAGTGCACTGGTTGGCGTGATCATGGGCTCCAAGTCCGATTGGTCCACCCTTAGCCACACCGCCGATATGCTGGAAAAGCTCGGCATCCCTTACGAGGTCAAGGTGGTTTCCGCCCACCGCACCCCGGATCTGCTGTTCCAGTACGCCGAAGAGGCTGAAGGCCGCGGCATCGAGGTGATCATCGCCGGTGCCGGTGGCGCAGCCCACCTGCCAGGCATGTGTGCGGCCAAGACCCACCTGCCGGTGCTGGGCGTGCCGGTGCAGTCGGCGATGCTCTCGGGCGTCGACTCGCTGCTGTCGATCGTACAGATGCCGGCCGGTATTCCGGTTGCCACCCTGGCCATCGGCAAGGCCGGCGCGATCAACGCAGCCCTGCTGTCGGCGAGCATCCTGGGCGCCAAGCATCCACAATTCCACGCGGTACTGAAAACCTTCCGTGCCGAGCAGACAGACAGCGTCCTGGACAATCCAGACCCACGTATTGCCTGAGGTTGTTGAGATGAAGATCGGTGTAATCGGTGGCGGCCAATTGGGTCGCATGTTGGCCCTGGCGGGCACCCCGCTGGGCATGAACTTCGCTTTCCTCGACCCTGCGCCGGACGCTTGCGCCGCTGCGCTGGGCGAACACCTGCGGGCCGATTACGGCGATCAGGATCATCTGCGCCAGTTGGCCGATGAAGTCGATCTGGTGACCTTCGAGTTCGAAAGTGTCCCGGCGGAAACCGTCGCCTTCCTTTCGCAATTCGTACCGGTCTACCCGAGCGCCGAAGCCCTGCGCATCGCTCGCGACCGCTGGTTCGAGAAGAGCATGTTCAAGGACCTGGGGATTCCAACCCCGGCGTTCGCCGACATCCAGTCGCAAGCCGACCTGGACGCCGCCGTCGCGTCGATCGGTCTGCCGGCCGTGCTGAAAACCCGAACCCTGGGTTACGACGGAAAGGGCCAGAAAGTCCTGCGCAAGCCGGAAGACGTGGTCGATACCTTCGCTGAACTGGGTAGCGTGCCTTGCCTGCTGGAAGGCTTCGTACCGTTCACCGGCGAAGTGTCGCTGATCGCCGTGCGTGCCCGTGATGGCGAGACGAAGTTCTATCCGCTGGTGCACAACACCCACGACAGCGGCATCCTCAAGCTGTCGGTTGCCAGCTCCGATCACCCGCTGCAGGCTCTGGCCGAAGACTATTCCAGCCGCGTGCTCAAGCAGCTGAATTACGTCGGCGTGATGGCGTTCGAGTTCTTTGAAGTCGACGGTGGCCTCAAGGCCAACGAAATCGCTCCGCGCGTGCACAACTCCGGGCACTGGACCACCGAAGGCGCCGAGTGCAGCCAGTTCGAAAACCACCTGCGGGCCGTTGCCGGTCTGCCGCTGGGTTCGACCGCCAAGGTCGGTGAGAGCGCGATGCTCAACTTCATCGGTGTGGTTCCGCCGGTCGAGAAGGTCATCGCCATCGACGATTGCCACCTGCATCACTACGGCAAGGCCTTCAAGGCCGGGCGCAAGGTCGGTCACGCCAACCTGCGCTGCAAGGACAAGGCGACGCTCGAGCAGCAGATCCTCAAGGTCGAAGCGCTGATCGCCGAGTAACGACAGTTTCATCTGGCAGCGGCGGAACCATTGCGGGGCCGCCGTTCTCTCATGGCAGGATGCGAAAGTCTGACTAGGCTTTCGCATATCTATTATTCAGAGGGAAATGCCATGGGAATTATCGGAACCATCTTTATCGGCCTCATCGTCGGCCTGCTGGCGCGGTTCCTGAAACCGGGCGATGACAGCATGGGCTGGATCATGACCATCCTGCTCGGTATCGGCGGTTCGCTGGCAGCCACTTACGGCGGCCAGGCCCTGGGCATCTATCAGGCGGGTCAGGGCGCAGGCTTCATCGGCGCGCTGGTCGGCGCGATCATCCTGCTGGTGATCTACGGCCTGATCAAAAAGAACTGATCCAAAGCGACAAAGCCCTCTCCGCCAATCCGGCGGGGAGGGCTAGAATGCTCGGCGATTCAGCGTTCCCTCCTTATTCGAGCATCCTTTACCGAGCACCTTCATGCGCCGTCTTCTGTTGACTCTCCTTTTGCTGGGCAGCGGTCTGGCCCACGCCGGCGATCTGCCGGAAACCGACTGGCTGGAACTGATGCCCAAGTCGGATCAGAAAGCCCTCGAGGCCATGCCTGAAATCGACCACAACTCCCCGGAAGCCACCGGCACCTTCACCGAGAAAGGCGGGATGAAGCAGGCCAAGGGTTTGCCGGCGGTGATGTATTCGACCAAAACCGTGGCGTCGATGAACGACAAACACATCCGCATCGGTGGTTATCCGGTGCCGCTGGAATCCGACGCCAAGGGTCGCAGCACGCTGTTCTTCCTCGTGCCGTATCCGGGCGCGTGCATCCACGTGCCGCCACCGCCGCCGAATCAACTGGTGCTGGTGCGTTATCCAAAAGGCTTGAAGCTGGATGACATCTACACGCCGTTGTGGGTGACCGGCACGCTGAAGATCGAAAAGGTCAGCAATGATCTCGCCGACGCTGCGTATGCGCTGGACGCGGACAAGGTGCGGGTGGTGCAGGAGTCCGATCTCTAAGACCTGCTCATAACAAATGTGGGAGGGGGCTTGCTCCCGAAGGCGGTGTATCAGTCAATGGATTCGTCGACTAAGACACTGTCTTCGGGAGCAAGCCCCCTCCCACAATGGGTTTTGCGGTGTTGGTTAGAGCGGCTTGCTGCCGATGCTGACACCCATGGTGTGGCTGGCATCCGGCGCCAGGTTCATCACATCGTTCATCACGTTCGCCGTCTCGATGCACAGCATGCGTTGCCAGCCGTCGTTGTCCATGTCGCTGAGCGCGGCGGCGCGGTCGATCCACGGGTTCCAGATCACCGCCGTGCGTGAGCCGGTGGTGGTCAGCACGATCCGCCGTTCCCAGGCTGGGTCGACGATGCTCAGTTGCGGCGGGGCGTCGAGGTAGATGCGGTCGGTTTCCCCGGCAAAACGCAGATCGCCCTGTTGCGTGTTGGTTTTCCAGTCATCCAGGGTCTCGATGTAATCCAGGCCATCCACGCCTTCGACGCGCACGTTGCGCACATCGCTGACGGCGAAATAGCTGTGCAACGCCTGGCTGATGCTGACGGTGTCGGCACCACGGTTGTGGCTGGTGAGGCTGATGTGCAACTGATCGTCGAGGCGCAGGGTCAGGGTCAGGTCGACCTGATGCGGCCATTCCGGAAAACCGCCCTCGGGGTAGGGCAGCTTGAATTCCACTTTCAGGCTTTCGCCTTCGGTTTCGATGCCGCCCAGTTGCCAATCCATCGCCCGGACAAATCCATGGGCGCCGGCGGGTTCTTCGCTCGTGCGCATCGCCTGCACGCTCTGCGGGTTGCGGGCGAAGATGCCGAACCACGGCCAGCACACCGGCACACCGGCGCGGATGCTCTTGCCGGTCTTGAACACGGCCTTGTCGTTCAGCCAGATCAGCGGCGGCTGGCCGTCCACCTGATAACTGAGGATGTGCGCGCCTTGCTGGGCCACCAGCACTTCGGCCTGACCGTGGCGGATGCGCCAGCAGTTCAGTTCATCCAGTTTCACGGCTTCAACGTTGGGCGTGTTCATGGGGCAACTCTCGATCAGCAACTTGGACGACTATCGACCGTGAAACGGCCGCGAGGTTTAACGTGCGCGTGGCGGAACCGAGCGGGTGCGACCGCTGCCATCGATGGCAACGAACACGAACACCGCTTCGGTCACTTTACGCCACTCGCTGGACAGCGGGTCGTCGCTCCACACCTCGACCATCATCTGGATCGAGCTACGGCCGATTTCCAGGGTCTGGGTATAAAAGGACAATTGCGCGCCGACAGCCACCGGCACCAGAAACGCCATGCGGTCGATGGCCACGGTCGCTACACGGCCACCGGCGACGCGGCTGGCCATGGCAGTGCCGGCCAGGTCCATCTGCGCCACCAGCCAGCCGCCGAAAATATCGCCGAAGCCGTTGGTTTCGCGGGGAAGCGCGGTGATTTGCAGGGCCAGGTCGCCTTGCGGGATCGGATCTTCTTGTTCGAGCTCTATCATGCCGGGGGTGCCTCTGACCCGTGACTCTTCGTTGGGTATTGCTGGTGGTAGCCGTCTTCGGGAAAAACGATTCAGCACCGAACATACTACGTTCGTCACGTTTTCCATCAGGCGCCTAAGGAGAAACTCTGCGAAACCGGCTAATCCCGAGCAAGGGTCGGGCCAACGACGTTTTCGCACAGCAACCCCTTACAAACCGGAGCAAGGTTGCGAGTATATCGGTCGGTAGACTCCGCGACGACCGTCCGGTTCTGATTTCGACCGTCAAATACGCGCCTCTATGTGCTTTTTCGAACAATTTGCTATGGTGCCGAACCTGCCTAAGCCACAGCCAGCGTTGTTGTGGCGGCAGATCCGACTATAAGAGAAGACCTTGCCATGACCACAGCGCCCTCGAGCCTCGCGCAGCCCGACCAACCCGCACGACCGTTGACCCGCAATGACTACAAGACTCTGTCGCTTTCGGCCCTGGGGGGCGCGCTGGAGTTCTACGATTTCATCATCTTCGTGTTCTTTGCCACCGTGGTCGGCAAATTGTTCTTCCCGGCCGACATGCCCGAGTGGCTGCGCCTGATGCAGACCTTCGGCATCTTCGCCGCCGGCTACCTCGCGCGGCCGCTGGGCGGGATTGTCATGGCGCACTTCGGCGACCTGCTGGGGCGCAAGAAGATGTTCACCCTGAGCATCTTCATGATGGCCGTGCCGACCCTGATCATGGGCCTGCTGCCGACCTACGCGCAGATCGGCCTGTGGGCGCCGATCCTGCTGCTGTTGATGCGGGTGATCCAGGGTGCAGCGATTGGCGGTGAGGTTCCAGGGGCGTGGGTCTTCGTTTCCGAACACGTACCCGGCAAGCACATCGGCTACGCCTGCGGCACCCTGACCAGTGGCCTGACGGCGGGCATCCTGCTCGGCTCGCTGGTTGCCACTGCGATCAACAGCATTTATACGCCAGTGGAAGTTTCGGATTACGCCTGGCGGATCCCGTTCCTGTTGGGTGGCGTATTCGGCCTGTTCTCGGTCTATCTGCGTCGCTGGCTGCACGAAACTCCGGTGTTCGCTGAGCTGCAACAGCGCAAGGCCCTGGCCGAAGAAGTGCCATTGCGCGCCGTGCTGCGTGATCATCGCGGGGCCATCGCGGTGTCGATGCTGCTGACCTGGCTGCTGTCCGCCGGCATCGTCGTGGTGATCCTGATGACCCCAACCGTGCTGCAAACGGTCTATCACTTCTCTCCGACCACCGCGCTGCAATCCAACAGCCTGGCGATCGTATTCCTGAGCCTGGGCTGCATCATTTCCGGCGCGCTGGCGGATCGCTTTGGCGCCGGTCGCGTGTTCGTGTTTGGTTGCCTGGGCTTGCTCGCCAGTTCCTGGACCTTCTATCACAGCCTCGCCGATCACCCGAACTGGCTGTTCCCGCTGTACGCGCTGACCGGTTTCCTGGTCGGCACCATCGGTGCGGTGCCTTATGTGATGGTGAAAGCGTTCCCGCCGGTGGTGCGCTTCAGCGGTCTGTCCTTCTCTTATAACGTCGCCTACGCCATCTTCGGCGGCCTGACGCCGATGGTGGTCAGCCTGCTGCTGAAAGAAAGCGCGATGGGGCCTGCCTACTATGTGGCGGTGCTGTGCGGGATGGGGATCCTGGTCGGCGCGTGGCTGTGGAAGAAGGGACGCTGATTCAGTTCCAGAACTCAGGGCTTTCGCCAGCGCGAAAGCCTTGTTTCACATTCGCCAACCGGCAGGCGAGCACCATGCTCAAGCATGTGAGCCAAAGCATTTGCGGCTTCTGTTTCGTCGATGACTTGGTGTTCAACCATTAAATCGAGCAGCCATAGCGCGCCGTGAACCTGTAGCCCATCTCTTTGGGCCTGACGGCGCAACTTGCCATCTCCGGTGAGTAAAGGACGGCCCATTTCCTGTGCAAGCAGGTAGCAGGAGACGTCGGCTAAAGAGCTGTTATTGTGCTCGATCCTTAGCCCCGACAATCGTATTACACCTGCCTCATCGAACGATTCGACGATCAATCCTCGGTCGAGCAGTTCGTCGTGTGAAAAGTCGTCGAGTTCGTACATTACGAAGTCAGTGCAACACAGAGTAAACGGCAAGCTGAACATCTGCTCCAGTAACCCGGCATTTCTGAAGTCGATCCAGATATTCGTATCACTGATATAGATCAGAACTCATGCACTCTCCAGTGAGCCCAAGAAATTGGGGTCAAGTGCGCTCACTGGTTTGCGCAGGAGTTCAGCAGCCCGCGACTTGGTGATCAATCCTTCCGCCAGTCCCCAGAACACCAGCGAATCAAAGCGCTGGGGTGGTTTGCACGGTAGAGGTTCAGGCTCTGCCTTGCGCCAGCCGTTGGCACTGAATTGAATAGTGAGGGATTTGTAGCCACTTTCGCTAAGTAGCTTCAGGTCCTTCAGTCGTCTCAATGCAGCGTGCATTGATATTCCGTATTGGCGTTTGGCGATCAGTAGCTCTCGTGGGTGGACTCTGGACCGGGGATGGCTGCCGAAATCGCCGGTTACGCTTTTGGCGGGGTAGAGAAATGCGCCGGCAAAACGGTGGCAACAGTTCTCTTTGTCTTTCTCCGGCATGTCTTCAGGCAGCGCCATAACCCAGTGGCCGAGCTCATGAGCAGCCGTAAATCTGATTCGCTCACCTGGACGGTCAGCATTCAAAGCAATTAGTACATGTTCGCCGTCACCGGTAGCAGCACAAGCGCCATCGAAATCATCTGGGCCGTTCAGCATTGCAACCTTGATGCTGTGCTCTTCCAGTTGCTCAGTCAGATTGGCGATGGGATCGCCACCGATTCCCCAAAACTGGCGAAGCTTCTCGGCTGCTAGCTCGGCCTCTTCGAGAGTTGAAACCGGGAGCATCTGTGCCGGGGTAGCAGGGGTCTGGATATCTGCTGGATCGAAACATTGCTCAAGTGAAATGTAGCGCTCGAGATGTTCCCGAATTTTTTCTTCAACCTGAGCTTGGCGATACTTGGGCATTCTGGCCAGCTTTCGAAACTCAAGAGGTGCCAGAGGAATAACCTCCGCGCGGAAAAAATATTCGGGACTGACCTGAAGTGCCTTGGCCAGTTGCAGCAAACGAGAAGAGTTTGGAGTGATCAACCCTTTCTCATATTTGTTTAACGCTTGTTTGGTGATGTCGCCAAGCTGGGTCGCCAGACCTTCTAGGGTGAGGCCTTGTTGCAGGCGGGCGCGGCGAATTCGGTCGTTTATCATGAGTTCCTCTCGTGGTTGACAAGGCTATCTTTTGGATTTGATTTGTCAACCTGACGCGGAATTCATTTTTTGTGACACCTCGGATGCTGGCCTTTCATCCAATTGTCATATTTCAGCCATAGAGTGTTCACACGGCCTGCTGATACTTGGCCCCGACTTAACACACCCTATCTGCTAGGAGTAAGGCATGAAACTGAAGCGTTTGATGGCGGCAATGACTTTTGTCGCTGCTGGCGTTGCGACTGCCAACGCGGTTGCCGCTGTTGACCCTGCTATCCCGAGCTACACCAAGACCACTGGTGTGTCGGGCAACCTGTCCAGCGTCGGCTCCGATACCCTGGCCAACCTCATGACCCTCTGGGCTGAGAACTACAAAAAAGAATACCCGAACGTAAACATCCAGATTCAGGCTGCTGGCTCCGCCACCGCGCCACCTGCGCTGACTGAAGGCACCTCCAACCTGGGCCCGATGAGCCGCAAGATGAAGGACACCGAACTGGCTGCCTTCGAACAGAAATACGGCTACAAGCCAACCGCTATCCCGGTTGCCGTGGATGCCCTGGCTGTTTTCGTACACAAGGACAACCCGATCCAGCACCTGACCATGGAACAGGTTGACGCGATCTTCTCGTCCACCCGTCTGTGCGGCGCCAAGACCGACGTGAAAACCTGGGGCGACCTGGGCGTGACCGGCGACCTGGCCAACAAGCCGGTTCAACTGTTCGGCCGTAACTCGGTATCCGGCACCTACGGCTACTTCAAGGAAGAAGCCCTGTGCAAAGGCGACTACAAGCCTAACGTCAACGAACAACCAGGCTCGGCTTCGGTCGTGCAGTCGATCAGCTCCTCGCTGAACGGCATCGGATACTCGGGCATCGGCTACAAGACCGCCAGCGTGAAAACCGTTGCTCTGTCGAAGAAGGGCAGCACTGACTTCATCGAAGACACCGAAGAAAACGCCCTGAACGGCAAGTACCCGCTGTCGCGTTTCCTGTACGTGTACGTCAACAAAGCCCCGAACAAGCCTCTGGCCCCGCTGGAAGCCGAGTTCGTGAAACTGGTTCTGTCGAAACAGGGCCAGGAAGTGGTAGTGAAAGACGGCTACATCCCGCTGCCAGCCAAGGTTGCTGCAAAAGCACTGGCTGACCTGGGCCTGCAGGAAGGCGGCGCTGAAGTCGCAAAAAAGTAACAAACTGAGTCAGGGGTGAACCCCGCCTGACTCACGTGTGGGGCCCGGCCCGCAAGCGGCCCGGCCCCCACACTCCCCGAATTCTTCTATCCACTGCCAGTGCCCTGCTGGCGGCGGATTTGGTGCGTCACTGCATTGTCATCTTTCTGTCATACAGGATCGCTAGGGTGTGCGCATGAATGATCTGGCCAATTCCAAAATGACTACGAACCCTCCCAAGCGCATTGACTTCAATACGCCTGAGTTGCAACGCAAGCGCCGCATTCGCGCGCTCAAGGATCGCTTCACCCGTTGGTACGTCCTCGTCGGCGGTCTGGCGGTGCTGGCAGCCATCACCCTGATCTTCTTCTTCCTCGCCTACGTGGTCGCGCCGCTGTTCAAAGGTGCTGACCTGACCGCGAAAGATGCACTCACCCCGGCCTGGATGCAGGACGCCGGCAAGCCGCTGATGATTTCGCTCGAAGAGCAGAATCAGGTGGCCATGCGCGTTTCAGACAAGGGCCAGGCGCTATTTTTCGACATCGACAGTGGCGCTGAATTGAAGCGCGTCGATCTGCCCCTGCCGGCAGGCGCCAGTGTGACCTCCATAGGCGAAGACCAGCCTGGCCATCCGCTGGTGGCCGTGGGCCTGTCCAACGGTCAGGCGCTGGTGTTCCGTCACACCTATAAAGTCAGCTACCCGGATGGCAAGAAAACCATCACCCCGGCCATCGAGTATCCGTATGGCGATGCACCGATTGCGCTGAACGAGAACGGCGGTGCGCTGGAGCACGTCAGCCTTAACGCTACCGATTCGACCCTGATGCTGGTCGGCTCCACCGGCTCGCAACTCAATGTGCTGTCGCTGACCAGCGAAGAAAACATGATGACCGGCGAAGTCACCAACGAGCAGAAGCGTATCGATCTGCCGCAGATGACCGAGCCGGTGAAAAACATCTTCGTCGACCCGCGTCAGCAGTGGCTGTACGTGGTCAACGGACGTGCCCAGGCCGACGTGTTCAGCCTGCGCGACAAGAGCCTCAACGGTCGCTACAAGCTGCTGGAAAACGCCGACGCCCAAGTCACCGCCGCCACACAACTGGTGGGCGGTATCTCGTTGATAGTCGGTGACTCCACCGGTGGCCTGGCCCAGTGGTTCATGGCCCGCGACACCGATGGCGAGCTGCGCCTGAAGCAGATCCGCACCTTCCAGATGGGCACTACGCCGATCGTTGAAATTTCCGCCGAAGAACGTCGCAAGGGCTTCCTGGCCCTGGATGCCAGCGGCAAGCTCGGCGTGTTCCACAGCACCGCGCACCGCACCTTGCTGGTCGATCAAGTCGTCGAAGGCCAGGGCCTGTTCGGTCTGTCGCCTCGCGCCAACCGCGTGATCGTCGAAGCCGGCGGCAAGCTGCAACCGTTGCTGCTCGACAACCCGCACCCGGAAGTCTCGTGGAGCGCGCTGTGGAGCAAGGTCTGGTACGAGAACTACGACGAGCCTAAATACGTCTGGCAATCGACCGCTGCCAACACCGATTTCGAACCGAAACTGAGTCTGTCGCCACTGACCTTCGGTACCCTGAAAGCTGCGTTCTACGCGATGTTGCTGGCGGCACCGCTGGCCGTCGCCGCTGCGATCTACACCGCGTACTTCATGGCCCCGGGCATGCGCCGCAAGGTCAAACCGGTGATCGAGCTGATGGAAGCGATGCCGACGGTGATCCTCGGCTTCTTCGCCGGTCTGTTCCTCGCACCCTATGTGGAAGGGCATCTGCCGGGCATCTTCAGCCTGCTGATGCTGCTGCCGATCGGCATTCTGATTGCCGGTTTCACCTTCAGCCGTCTGCCTGAGTCGATCCGCCTGAAAGTCCCGGACGGCTGGGAAAGTGCGCTGCTGATTCCGGTGATCCTGTTCGTGGGCTGGCTGTCGCTGTACATGAGCCCGTTCATGGAAAACTGGTTCTTCGGCGGTGACATGCGCATGTGGATCTCCCACGACCTGGGCATCACCTACGACCAGCGCAACGCTCTGGTGGTCGGTCTGGCCATGGGTTTTGCGGTGATCCCGAACATCTACTCGATCGCCGAAGACGCCGTGTTCAGCGTGCCGCGCGGCCTGACCCTGGGCTCGCTGGCCCTCGGTGCCACGCCGTGGCAGACCATGACTCGCGTGGTGATCCTGACCGCCAGCCCGGGCATCTTCTCGGCGCTGATGATCGGCATGGGCCGTGCGGTCGGCGAAACCATGATTGTGCTGATGGCCACCGGCAACACCCCGGTCATGGAAATGAACCTGTTCGAAGGCCTGCGCACCCTGGCCGCCAACGTCGCGGTGGAAATGCCGGAGTCGGAAGTCGGCGGCAGCCACTACCGCGTGCTGTTCCTCTCGGCGCTGGTGCTGCTGTTGTTCACCTTCGTCATGAACACCCTCGCGGAACTGATTCGTCAGCGTCTGCGCAAGAAATACTCGTCGCTTTAAGCAAAGGTAGAAGTCTGTGAAACAGAACTCCCTGAAAGGATGGTTCAAGAGCGGCGCCCCCGGCGTCTGGATCAGCGGCGGCGCGGTGTCCATCGCGGTCATCATGACCATTGGCCTGCTGGCGGTGATCGCCGTGCGCGGTCTGGGTCACTTCTGGCCGGCGGATCTGATCCACGCCAGCTATGACGTACCGGGCCAGGGCCAGCATCTGGTCGTGGGCGAAGTGGTGCAGAAAGAAGAAGTGCCGCGCGCCCGTCTGAAGAGCGCCGGCCTGCCGGTGCCGGACGAAGGTCCGGAATTCATGACCCGCGAGCTGATCAAGGTCGGCAACCGTGACCTGAACGGCAATGACTTCACCTGGATCGTCGGCGAGTGGCTGACCAACCAGACGAACCCGCCGGAGCTGATGGCGCTGGAGCGTCGCGAGTGGGGCAACTTCTACGGCTACCTGGTCAACGTCAAACAGGACGGCAAGGTGATCGCCGAAGGCGAAGCCGCATGGCCTGAGCTGCAAGCGCGGATCAACCGCGTGAACGGCCTCGCCGCGCAGCTCAAGTCGCTGGAAAAAACCGACATCGGCGCGATCAACGCCGGCCTTGAGCGCATCCGTCTGCACGGTCGCAAGCTGGAGCTGGAAGGCAAACTCGACCCGGCCGCCCAGGCGGACATGGACGCCGAGCGCGCCGAGCTGAACGCTCGCTATCAGGACATCGAAGCCCGTCTGGCCGATCTGCACGCGCAGTTCAACCGTGACGCCTTGACCGCTCGTGATGCGAACGGCAAGGAAATCGAAATCGGCCTGGGCAAAGTGGTTCACGCCTATCAGCCGAACGCCATGGGCACGATGACCAAGATCGGTTTCTACTTCAGCAAGGTCTGGGAGTTCCTGTCCGACGACCCGCGTGAAGCGAACACCGAAGGCGGGATTTTCCCGGCGATCTTCGGCACCGTGATGATGACCCTGATCATGGCGATGATCGTGACCCCGTTCGGCGTGCTGGCGGCGGTGTACCTGCGTGAATACGCCAAGCAGAACACCCTGACCCGGGTTATCCGGATCGCGGTGAACAACCTGGCGGGTGTTCCGGCGATTGTTTACGGCGTGTTCGGTCTGGGCTTCTTCGTCTACGTGCTGGGCGGTTCGCTCGACCGTCTGTTCTTCCCGGAAGCGCTGCCGGCACCGACCTTCGGTACGCCGGGTCTGCTGTGGGCTTCGTTGACCCTGGCGCTGCTGGCGGTGCCGGTGGTGATCGTGGCCACTGAAGAAGGTCTGGCGCGGATTCCTCGCACCGTGCGTGAGGGCTCGCTGGCTCTGGGCGCGACCAAGGCTGAAACCCTGTGGAAGATCGTTCTGCCGATGGCCAGTCCGGCCATGATGACCGGCATGATCCTCGCCGTGGCTCGCGCCGCCGGTGAAGTGGCGCCGCTGATGCTGGTGGGTGTGGTGAAACTGGCGCCGTCGCTGCCGGTGGACGGCAACTACCCGTATCTGCACCTGGATCAGAAGATCATGCACCTGGGCTTCCACATCTACGACGTCGGCTTCCAGAGCCCGAACGTCGAGGCCGCGCGGCCGCTGGTGTACGCCACGGCGCTGTTGCTGGTGCTGGTGATCGCCACCCTGAACCTGTCGGCGGTGTACATCCGTAACCACCTGCGCGAGAAGTACAAGGCGCTGGACAGCTGATCGCCGTCACAAGAATTGAAGGGCTGCCGGTCTAGATTCCGGCAGCCAACCGAACCGAATTTGTTAGCACAGGGGATCTCCCATGCAGCACGAAACACATACCCACGGCATCAACATGTCTGCCCTGGGCCGCGACAAGCAGAGCCTGAACCTCGAGCAGGAAACCGTAGCCATCGAAGTGCCGGGCCTGAGCCTGTTCTACGGCGAGAAACAAGCGCTGTACGACGTCAGCATGAACATTCCGAAACAGCGCGTGACCGCCTTCATCGGCCCGTCCGGATGCGGCAAGTCCACGCTGCTGCGTACCTTCAACCGCATGAACGACCTGGTGGACGGCTGCCGCGTCGAAGGTGCAATCAACCTGTACGGCAACAACATCTACCGCAAGGGCGAAGACGTGGCCGAGCTGCGTCGCCGGGTCGGCATGGTGTTCCAGAAGCCTAACCCGTTCCCCAAAACCATCTACGAAAACGTGGTCTACGGCCTGCGCATCCAGGGCATCAACAAGAAGCGCATCCTCGACGAAGCCGTCGAGTGGGCACTGAAAGGCGCGGCCCTGTGGGACGAAGTCAAAGACCGTCTGCATGATTCGGCACTCGGACTGTCCGGTGGTCAGCAACAGCGTCTGGTGATCGCCCGTACCATCGCAGTTGAACCGGAAGTGCTGCTGCTCGACGAACCGTGCTCGGCCCTCGACCCGATCTCGACCCTGAAAGTCGAAGAGCTGATCTACGAGCTCAAATCCAAGTTCACCATCGTCATCGTGACCCACAACATGCAGCAGGCGGCGCGGGTGTCCGACTACACGGCGTTCATGTACATGGGCAAACTGGTGGAATTCGGCGACACCGATACCCTGTTCACCAATCCGGCCAAGAAGCAGACCGAAGACTACATCACCGGTCGTTACGGCTGACAGTTGCGGGTTATTCACAGAATTGACGCTGCGGCCCGCCGCACCTTACCGGACGCTCCAAGGACGCCAACATGATTAGTAAAGAAGGCCTTACCCATCACATTTCCGCGCAGTTCAACGCCGAACTGGAAGAAGTGCGCAGCCACCTGCTGGCCATGGGCGGGCTGGTCGAGAAACAGGTCAACGACGCGGTCACCGCGCTGATCGAGGCCGACTCGGGCCTGGCCCAGCAAGTGCGCGAGATCGACGACCAGATCAACCAGATGGAACGCAACATCGACGAAGAATGCCTGCGCATTCTGGCCCGTCGTCAGCCGGCGGCCTCCGACCTGCGTCTGATCATCAGCATCTCCAAGTCGGTGATCGACCTTGAGCGCATCGGCGACGAAGCGACCAAGATCGCCCGTCGTGCGATTCAATTGTGCGAAGAGGGTGAAGCGCCGCGTGGTTACGTCGAGGTTCGCCACATCGGCGACCAGGTGCGCAACATGGTCCGCGATGCGCTGGACGCCTTTGCCCGCTTCGACGCCGATCTGGCGTTGTCGGTGGCGCAGTACGACAAGATCATCGACCGCGAATACAAGACCGCCCTGCGCGAGCTGGCGACCTACATGATGGAAGACCCGCGCTCTATCTCGAGGGTCTTGAGCATTATCTGGGTACTGCGTTCGCTGGAGCGGATCGGCGACCACGCACGCAACATCTCGGAACTGGTGATTTACCTGGTGCGCGGCACCGATGTGCGCCACATGGGCCTCAAGCGCATGAAGGAAGAAGTTGAAGGGACAAGTGGCGAAACCGCTAATGTTCCGGGCGATGCTGACGATAAGTAAGATTGCCTGAGAAAAGCGCCCGGCCCTTTGGCCGGGCGTTTTTGTTTCTGCTTTTCATGGGCAGATCCGAATTGGAAAGCGAATTAAAAAGCAGCACCCGCGAACGAAAAGTCCCGGCGTGACTGAAGAGTTTTGGCAATGTGCCATCAGCCAGCGTTATGCTTGCCGGGATTTTAATAGGGGTGTTGGATGAGCAAGATCAGTGTGTTGGTCGTGGACGATGCATCGTTCATTCGTGACTTGGTGAAAAAGTGCCTGCGTAATTACTTCCCGGGGATCCGCACCGAGGACGCCATCAACGGCAAGAAGGCCCAGGCCATGCTGGCCAAGGAAGCCTTCGACCTGGTGCTGTGCGACTGGGAAATGCCGGAAATGTCCGGCCTCGAACTGCTGACCTGGTGCCGGGAGCAGGACAACCTCAAGACCATGCCGTTCATCATGGTCACCAGCCGGGGCGACAAGGAAAACGTCGTGCAGGCGATCCAGGCCGGTGTCACCGGTTACGTCAGCAAGCCGTTCACCAACGAGCAACTGCTGACCAAGGTCAAGCAGGCCCTGAACAAGGTCGGCAAGCTCGACACCCTGATGAACAGCGCCCCGACCAAGATGAACTCGGCGTTCGGCAACGACTCCCTGAGCGCGTTGACCGGCGGCAAGGCTGCCGTGGTCGGTTCCACACCGGCTGCTGCTTCGGCCAACCCGTTTGCCAAGCCTGCCGCTGCAGCCCCGGCACCTGCCGCCGCGCCACAGCGTGGCCTGCTCAACAGCCAGCCGGTGAAAGCCCCGGCAGCCTCCAGCGCTCCGGCCGGTGGTCGCGGTCAGGGCCAACTGCGCCTGCCGAGCGGCACCCAGCAATGCGTGATCAAGGCCCTGAGCATCAAGGAAGCGCTGCTGGTGGTGAAACGCACCGACACCCTGCCGCAAATCCTCGACAGCGCCGTGCTCGATCTGGAGCAGGGCGACAACGCCGAAATCGCCCGCCTCAACGGCTACCTGCACGCCGTCGTTGCCCACGAGCCGAAACCCGACAGCGACTGGCTGCAACTGACCTTCCGCTTCGTCGACCAGGACGCGCAGAAGCTCGACTACATCTCCCGCCTGATCGCCCGCGGCACGGCGCAGAAGCACTTCGTTCCGGGCGCGTAAGCGTCGCGGGCAAAAGAAGACCGCCGCCTGACACAGGCTGCGGTCTTTTTTCATGCTGTGCCAAATTTGAAACATCTGTCGACTAGCCTGGTCTGCTTCAGCTGCTAGGCTCATTCCCAGGCCTTACTCGACAGAACTTTTGCCCATGCCCCTGCGCCTGCTGTTTTTCTGTGGTCTGTTCATGGCCTCCACCTCGACTGTGGCCATGACGATCTACAAATCCACCGATGCCAACGGAGTGGTTTCGTACAGCGACCGTCCGAGCAAAGGCTCCCAGGTGTTCGTGTTTCAGGACCGGATGGTCGAGCGCCTCGAGCGCCAGGTCTATCTCGACATCAAGAAGCAGAAGGGCGCAGACGTGGTGTTCGTGCGCAACGACCTGTACGCGCCGGTCGAGGTGGCGTTGGCGTTTACCGGGATGAGCAACGTGCGCGGTGCACCGGCGCAAACGATCCGCCGGGTGTTGCCGGCGCGCAGCAATACGCGGCTGGCGCTGCTGACGGCGGTTTCCGGTGGCAAGCCGCTGGTGTACACGCCGATGTTCCAGTATTCCCTCGGTGACCCTGCTGGCGCGGCTCAGGGCTATCGCTATCCGTTTCCGTGGCGGGGCGGGCCGTTCCGTCTGAGTCAGGGTGCCAATGGCGATTACAGCCACTTCGGGCCGAAGAACAAATACGCGATGGACATCGCCATGCCGGTCGGCACGCCAATCATTGCGGCGCGCGCCGGCGTGGTGGTGAAGACCGAGAATTCCCAGAACGGGCGCGGCACCGATCCGTCCGGCAACTTCGTGCGGATACTGCACGACGACGGCACGATGGGCGTGTACCTGCATCTCAAGCAAGGATCGGTGAGTGTGCGGGAAGGTCAGAGAGTGACGGTGGGCAGCCCGCTGGCGCTGTCCGGCAACACCGGGAACAGCAGCGGCCCGCACCTGCACTTTGTGGTGCAGCGCAACACCGGGATGGGGCTGGTGTCGATTCCGTATCAGTTCAACCAGCCGCTGGGAGCGTTGCCCAACTTTGCGTTGGGCAAGCAGTAAACCCCGTCAGTCGAGCATCAGCACCTTGGCCAGAATGATCTTCGGACCTTTCATTTTCTTGATGATGATCCGCAGGCCTTCGACCTCCAGCACTTCTTCCTCTTCCGGCACCCGTTTCAGGGTTTCGTAGATCAGCCCGGCGAGGGTTTCGGCTTCGATGTGGTCCAGGTCGATACCCAGCAGGCGCTCGACCTTGAACAGCGGCGTATCGCCCCGCACCAGCAACTTGCCCGGCTGGTAGGCGAGGATGCCGCGCTCGGCCTTGCGGTGTTCGTCCTGGATGTCGCCGACCAGCACTTCCAGCACGTCTTCCATGGTCAGGTAGCCGATGATGTTGCCGTCGGCTTCTTCAACCACGGCGAAGTGCGAGCCGCCCTTGCGGAACTGCTCCAGCAGCTGCGACAGCGGCATATGCCGGGAAACGCGCTCCAGCGGGCGGGTCAGTTCGGCGAGGTTGAACGACTCGGGAATGTGATCCAGCGCCGCCAGTTCAAGCAGCAGGTCCTTGATGTGCAGCAGGCCGACGAATTCCTTGCGTTCGCTGTCGTACACCGGATAGCGGCTGAACTTGTGGCGACGGAACATCGCCAGGATTTCTTTCAGCGGGGCGTTGAACTCAAGGGTGATCAGGTCTTCACGGGAGTTGGCCCAGTCGACCACTTCCAGTTCGCCCATTTCCACCGCCGAGGCCAGCACGCGCATGCCTTGATCGCTCGGGTCCTGACCACGGCTGGAGTGCAGGATCAGTTTCAGTTCTTCACGGCTGTAATGGTGCTCGTGGTGCGGGCCGGGTTCACCTTGACCCGCGATGCGCAGGATGGTGTTGGCGCTGGCGTTGAGCAGGTAGATCGCCGGGTACATGGCCCAGTAGAACAGGTACAGCGGCACCGCCGTCCACAGCGACAGCAGCTCGGGTTTGCGGATCGCCCAGGATTTGGGTGCGAGTTCGCCGACCACGATGTGCAGGTAGGAAATGATGAAGAACGCGGTGAAGAACGAGATGCCTTTGACGACTTCGGCCGACTGCACGCCGACCGCGCTCAGCAGCGGTTCGAGGATGTGCGCGAACGCCGGCTCGCCGACCCAGCCCAGGCCCAGGGAGGCGAGGGTGATACCGAGCTGGCACGCCGAGAGGTAAGCATCGAGCTGACTGTGCACCGTGCGCAGGATGTGCCCGCGCCAGCCGTGCTGCTCAGCGATGGCTTCGACCCGGGTCGAGCGCAGTTTGACCATGGCGAATTCCGCCGCAACGAAGAAGCCGTTGAGCAAAACCAGGATCAGAGCGAAAAGAATCATGCCGAAATCGGCGAATATTGTTGCGAGGGACAAGCCAGGGGAAGGGTCCATGATGGAGTTTTGCGGGTTCCGTGTGATTCGAAAGAAAGAAAAATCCGCACCTGAAAGGCAGGCGCAAGTCAGCCAATGTAGCGGCTGACCTGGCGATTGCCTAGTCCGGCATTACTCAGCGGCGCTGATGACCCGTGCCTGAGCGACCTGCGCCGGGGCGAAATGGCAGGTGAAGGTGCTGCCATGACCGGGCACGCTGCTGATCTCCATCCGTGCGCGATGGCGCAGCAACACGTGTTTGACGATGGCCAGGCCCAGGCCCGTACCGCCGGTATTGGAGTTGCGGCTGGAATCGACGCGGTAGAACCTTTCGGTCAGGCGCGGCAGGTGTTTGCTGTCGATGCCGATCCCGGAATCCTGCACGCTCAGGTGCGCGCCCTGATCGTCGCCCCACCAGCGGATGCGGATATTGCCTTCGGCCGGGGTGTATTTGACGGCGTTGAACACCAGGTTGGAAAACGCACTGCGCAGTTCCGCCTCGCTGCCCTTGAGCAGGATGCTGGCGTCGGCTTCCAGGGTGATTTTCTGATTCTTCGACCCGGACAGCTGCTGTGCATCGCTCTTGATCGACTGCAACAGGGTGTCGATGTGCACCGGCTGGTTGTCCGACGGGTAATCGGTGGCTTCCAGTTTGGCCAGCAGCAGCAAGTCGTTGAGCAGGGTCTGCATGCGTCTGCCCTGTTGTTGCATCTGCTGCAGGGCGCGACTCCAGCGCGGGTTCACTTCCTCGACGTTGTCGAGCAGGGTTTCCAGGTAGCCGCAGATCACCGTCAGCGGGGTGCGCAGCTCATGGGAGACGTTGGCGATGAAGTCCTTGCGCATCTGTTCCAACTGATGGATGCGCGTAACGTCGCGCACCAGCATCAAGTGTTCGTTGTTGCCGTAGCGCGTGAGGTACATCTGGATGCGCACGCGATCGTTGGTCGGCGAGGGGATTTCCAGCGGTTCGGCGTAGCTTTCCTGCTCGAAGTATTCCTTGAAGCGCGGATGGCGGACCAGGTTGGTCACCGGTTGGCCGCTGTCCTGCGGGGTCTTGAGGCCGAGCAGGGTCTCGGCGGCGCGGTTCCACCATTCGAGGTTGCCGTCGCTGTCGAGCATGATCACTGCGTCTTTCAGCGCGGCGGTCGACTCCTGAACGCGGTCGATCACCGCTTGCAGGCGCCCGCGTACCCGTTGGTCGCGGCGTTGCAGGTGGTAGATGCTGTCGAACACCTCTCCCCACAGGCCGTAGCCGTCGGGCGGTGCTTCATCGGGTTGGTGCAGGCGCAGCCATTCGTGCAGGCGCAGCAGTTGCTTGAGCGTCCAGGCCAGGTACAGGCCCAGTCCCGCCGCCAGACTCCAGCCGTAGTAGCCGGTGATCAGGCCGATCACCAGGCAGCCGGTGACCAGCAACAGCATGTGGCGAATCAGGGTGCCATGCCAGTTTTGGTTCACGGAAAATGCGGTCCTTGTCTGCGGGGCTGGCGCTCGGCTCAGGCTTTGGTGGAGAACCGGTAGCCGGTGCCGCGCACGGTTTGTACCAGATTTTCGTAGGCGTCGCCGAGGGCCTTGCGCAGGCGCCGGATGTGCACGTCGACGGTGCGCTCTTCAACATAGACGTTGCCGCCCCAGACCTGGTCCAGCAACTGGCCACGGGTGTAGGCGCGTTCCTGGTGGGTCATGAAGAATTGCAGCAGACGGTATTCGGTCGGGCCCATCTCGGCCGGACGACCGTCGATGGTCACGCGGTGGCTGATCGGGTCGAGCAGCAGGCCGCCGACTTCGATCGGCGCTTCGCCATCGGTCGGGCCGGCGCGCCGCAGCACGGCCTTGAGGCGTGCGACCAGTTCGCGTGGGGAAAACGGTTTGGTGATGTAGTCGTCGGCGCCGACTTCCAGGCCCTGGATCTTGTTGTCCTCTTCGCCCTTGGCGGTGAGCATGATGATCGGGATGTCCCCGGTCAACTCGTCACGCTTGAGGCGGCGGGCCAGCTCGATGCCGGAGGTGCCGGGCAGCATCCAGTCGAGCAGGATCAGGTCCGGTTTGCGGTCGACGATGATGGCGTGGGCCTGCTGCGAGTTCTCTGCCTCGAGGCAGTCATAGCCGGCCATTTCCAACGCAACGGCGATCATTTCGCGAATGGGCGCTTCGTCGTCGACGATCAGAATGCTCCTGCCAACCATGCCTTAATCCTCTTGTCATTTAACTGTCTTGCGCCGCATTAGATAACGGAATTATTGCAGTCGTGTGACAGTATTTTAGTCCGGCGGCGATTGTGCAAATCCTGAACTAAGCTCTAAGTCCGAATCCTGACAACCACAAGAGAAGGTTTCCATGACACAAATGACTGCTTCCTTTAAGGCTTTGCTGATGGCTGCCGCGCTGACTCTGCCTGGACTGGCGATGGCGGCCGAGCCGGCCATGATGAAAGACGGCATGATGGTCGACCACAAGGGCATGACGCTCTACACGTTCGACAAGGACAGTGGCGGCAAGTCGATGTGCAACGGCGATTGTGCCAAGAACTGGCCGCCGATGATGGCTCCCGCAGGCGCCAAGGCCGAAGGCAAATGGACGGTCATCAAACGCGATGACGGCATGATGCAGTACGCCTACGACGGCAAGCCGCTGTATACGTTCATGAAGGATGAGAAGCCTGGAGAAATGAAGGGCGATGGCATGAAGGACGTGTGGCACGTGGTGCACGAGCACAAGTAAGCCATTGGCAGTGAAGCTGGATCGCGGCCTGCAGGCATTGCCTCGGGCCGCGATTCCTTGGGATCAGCGCAACGCGTAATCCAGCACGATCCCGACGAAAATCGCCAGCCCGGCCCAGTGGTTGTGCAGGAACGCCTCGAAGCAACGCATCCGGTCCCGGTCGCGGGTGTACCAGAACTCCCAGGCGTAGCACCCGGCCGCGACCAGCAGGCCGAGGTCGAACCAGATCCCCAGCTCGAATTTCGACCCCGCCAGCACCAGACAGGCCAGCGACAGTACCTGCAAGGTCAGGATGATCACCCGATCCGCTTCGCCGAACAGGATCGCCGTGGATTTCACGCCGATCTTCAGGTCATCGTCGCGGTCGGTCATCGCGTAATACGTGTCGTAGCCCACCGTCCACAACAGGTTGGCGATCCAAAGCAGCCAGGCCGTTGCCGGCAGCTCACCGGTTTCGGCGGTGAACGCCATCGGCATCCCCCAGGAGAACGCCGCGCCCAGTACCACTTGCGGGTAGTAGGTGTAGCGCTTCATGAACGGATAAGTGAACGCCAGCGCCAGACCGCCCAGCGACAGCCAGATGGTCGCGGCGTTGGTGCACAGCACCAGCAGGAAACTCACGCCCATCAGCAGCGCAAAGAACACCAGCGCCTCTTTCGAGCTGATCTTGCCGGCGGCAATAGGTCGTTGCGCAGTGCGTTTGACGTGGCCGTCGACCTTGCGGTCGGCCCAGTCGTTGATCACGCAGCCGCCGGCACGGGTCAGTACTACGCCGAGGACGAAAATCACGATATTGGCCAGTGATGGCGAGCCTTTACCGGCAATCCACAGGGCCCAGAGCGTCGGCCACAGCAGCAGGTAAATGCCGATCGGCTTGTCCATCCGGGTCAGCTGGATGAAGTCCCAGGCGCGCGGGTTCAAGCGATTCAGGGATTTGAGCAGGCTTTGGTACATCAGCAGTTCTCCGGACGGACGCGGACGGCTTCCCACAGCGTAGGCAGGAAAATCTCCGCCACCAGTACGCTCAAGGCGCCACGGTCGAACCGCGAGCGCCGTCCCCACAGACCGGCAGCCCTTGAACCTTCGGGCAGCCAGTGTTCCGGGTAATGGCAGACTTCGATGGCGCGGCGCTGGAAGGCGTGATCGCAGAACAGCAGTTCGCCCAGCGAGCGGCTGCCCAACTCATCCATATGCAAGCCGTCGCCCTGCAAGGCACTGCGCGACGCCACGCTGCGGGCGAACACCCAGGCCTCGCCATGGCCGCGCAAATACACCTCGCGCACCCAGCCTTCGCTGCCTTCGGCCAGCTCCAGCGCCGCGCATTCGTCGTCGCGCAGAGTCTGCCAGCCTTCGAACAGCGGCGTGACGCTGAAGCCGTCATCGGACAGGCGCGTCAGCCGGCGGGTCAGGGAGCCTTCGTCGAACAGCCAGTCGAGCGTGGATGTGTCGGGGAGGGGTGTCAGTTCGCTTTGCGGGCGCCACAGCGGGGCGTTTGTGTGTTGCACAATGAGTCATTATTGGCAGCAAATGAGGCGGCGAGCTTACCATGGCGAGCCGCGAGTTTGATTGATCCGGGTCGCCGCTGCGCCGAACAGGCTTGCATCTGCCCGGCCCGATCAGTACAAAACGCCCTGAGCCGGACGGCAGCGCTGCACCATTGACCGTCCGCGCCGGCTAAAGCCTGAACCCTGAGGAAGTACCTGAATGAAAAAGTGGCAATGTGTGGTCTGCGGCCTGATCTACAACGAAGCCGACGGCTGGCCGGATGACGGCATTGCGCCGGGCACCCTGTGGCAGGACGTGCCGGAAGACTGGCTGTGCCCGGACTGCGGCGTCGGCAAGATGGACTTCGAAATGATCGAAATCAACTGAGAAAACACTGAGGAGTAGGGCATGAGCGCACCTGTCGTAATCGTTGGCACCGGGCTTGCGGGTTACAACCTGGCCCGCGAGTTTCGCAAACTCGATGGCGAAACCCCGTTGCTGCTGATTACCGCCGATGACGGTCGCTCCTACTCCAAGCCGATGCTGTCTACCGGCTTTGGCAAGAACAAGGACGCCGACGGCCTGAGCATGGCCGAGCCGGGCGCCATGGCCGAGCAGTTGAAGGCCGAAGTCCGCACCCACACCCGCATCAGCGGCATCGATCCGGGCCACAAGCGGTTGTGGATCGGCGAGGAAGCGGTGAGCTATCGCGACCTGATCCTCGCCTGGGGCGCCGAAACCGTACGCGTGCCGATTGAAGGCGATGGCGGGGATCGGGTGTTCCCGATCAACGATCTCGAAGACTACGCCCGCTTTCGCGCCGCAGCGGCCGGCAAGCGCCGGGTGTTGCTGCTCGGCGCCGGCCTGATCGGCTGCGAGTTCGCCAATGACCTGATTCTGGGCGGCTACGAGGTGCAACTGGTTGCACCGTGCGAACAGGTGATGCCGACCCTGCTGCACCCCGCTGCGGCGGCTGCGGTGCAGGCCGGGCTGGAAGGTCTTGGCGCACGCTTCCATCTCGGCCCGGTGCTGACCCGCCTGCAAAAAGTCGCCGATGGGCTGGAAGCGCACCTGTCTGACGGCCAGGTTATCCCTTGCGACGTGGTGGTATCGGCCATCGGCCTGCGCCCGCGGATCGATCTGGCGGCGGCCGCCGGCATCCAGACCAATCGCGGCGTGGTGGTCGACCGTCATCTGCAAACTTCTCACGCCAACATTTACGCCCTGGGCGACTGCGCCGAGGTCGACGGGCTGAATCTTCTGTACGTCATGCCCCTCATGAGTTGTGCGCGAGCGCTGGCACAGACCCTGGCCGGCAACCCGACCGTGGTGAACTACGGGCCGATGCCGATCACCGTGAAAACCCCGGTCTGCCCACTGGTGGTTTCCCCGCCGCCACGAGGCCGCGAGGGTGTCTGGACAGTCGAAGGGCAGGGCGCCGACATCAAGGTGCTGTGCCACGACGCCGAAGGGCAATTGCTCGGTTACGCCCTGACTGGCGCGGCGGTGATGGAAAAACTCGCACTGAACAAACAGCTTCCGGCCTTGCTGGCGTAAATACCGGTCGTTCTGTCGGAATCACCCCGCTTTTGCCCCCACAAAGGTCGCGGGGAGACTGGCGCCGCCCTTAACCGCGTGCCATCCTCACTCCCGTCTGCCGCAGAGTAGAGCCTGCGGCGCCTTGGGCGCTGTTCCAACGAGAACAGCACGGACATAACAACAAAAAACCGTCAAAGGGGCTTCACTAATGCGTAAACCAGAACTCGCCGCTGCAATCGCTGAAAAAGCGGATCTGACCAAAGAGCAGGCCAACCGCGTTCTCAACGCCGTTCTCGAAGAAATCACCGGCGCCCTGCACCGCAAGGACAGCGTCACGCTGGTGGGCTTCGGCACCTTCCTGCAACGCCACCGCGGTGCCCGCACCGGCAAAAACCCGCAAACCGGTGAACCGGTGAAGATCAAGGCCAGCAACACTGTTGCGTTCAAGCCAGGTAAATCGTTGAAAGACAGCGTTAATCCATAATTGCGGCGCACGCCCGGTCAGCCGGGCGCGCTGCATGAAAAATGGGCATACCGATTGCGGTCGGATGCCCATTTTTTGTGTCTGGATTATTTCCGAAAACAAGCTTTGCCGTTGCCGAAATCCACTGCCAGGCAATTGGGTTCGATGGCGAGTTGCAGATCCTCAAACAAAGCGGATAAATCGTTGCTGGAAGAGGCTTTGGTTTCGCTTTTCAGTGTCAATGTGCTGTTTTCTACATGCCATGTGCCTTTGGCAAAGCCGTCAGCGCTGCCATACGCCACGCCTGCGTCAAAGGTTCCGTCCTTGCGCAGCAGCAGTTCCGCGCCCATTTCCATGGCACCTTGAAGATAATAATGACCGTCCAGCGGCGGGGCGTCTGCAGACACATGCGTAGTGGGCAGCAACAGCAGTGCTGTGAGAAACAGTGGTTTCAATTCCATGAGTTATTGCTCCTTACCAGCTTCCGAAGGGGATGCCGTATTTTTCGATGTAGGTTTTGGATGCGTCTTTGAGAGGTCGATGTTTACCTCCGGATTTACCGTCATAGGGACCTTTGGGATTGATAGTTCCTTCGACTCGGGTAATTTCTACTGGCTTCAAGCACGGCCCCCTCAGCCACACCTTGGCAATTCCCCCGGGCGCCAAGCCAATAGTTACGCGGTCGCGGTAATCCGTGATCCATTTACCATCCAGTTTGCAGTACGCCTTTTCCGGCTTGCGCATGATTTCCCGCGCAGATTCGGGAATCACAATGTAGGCCTCATAGGTTTGAGGCTCTGCCAAGGATTGCCAACGCACATAGATCAAACGGGGGAGATCGGCTCCGGTGACGTGACGCCCCGAGCCGCTACCGGGGCTTTCTGGCCAGCCCGCAGGCTTGCCCTTGTTGTCGGCTGGGGTGTTTACCGAGACAATCCCGGCGCCGGCGCGTTTGAACACACGTTCACGTATATCCACCACGTCGGCCGTTTCAATCCAGACCTCCATGTAGGCCGGTGCTCCGAAGCCGAGGTACCAGGGCCGTTTGGTGATGGGTTGTGCGTGGCTTTGACTGCAAAGTACCAACAGCAATCCGAAGACGAATCCCGTGTTTTTTTTGATGGACCGAGTGAATTTATTCATGGGGGTGTATCACTCGTTGTTTGTCTTTTGTCGGTCGGTTTATGAAAACAATGCTTATGTCGCTGTTGTTGAAATCTTTGGCTGCGTTCCAGTGCGCAGGAAGATGGATATAGCGACTGCGTAACGACAATGAACGGTCGCACCACTGACTGAAGGGGATGTGATGCCTTACCAGCTCCCGAAGGGGATGCCGTATTTTTCGATGTAGGTTTTGGATGCGTCTTTGAGAGGTCGATGTTTACCTCCGGATTTACCGTCATAGGGACCTTTGGGATTGATAGTTCCTTCGACTCGGGTAGTTTCGACTGACCTCAAGCACGGCCCGCTTAGCCACACCTTGGCAATGCCGCCGGGCGCCAAGCCGATACCTATGCGATCGCGGTAGTCCGTGATCCATTTGCCATCCAGTCTGCAGTACGCCTTTTCCGGTTTTCGCATGATTTCCCGCGCAGACTCGGGAATCACAATGTAGGCCTCATAAGTTTGAGGCTCAGCCAGTGATTGCCATCGCACATAGATCAAGCGGGGAAGATCGGCACCGGTGACGTCACGTCCGGCGCCGCTGCCGGGGCTGTCAGGCCAGCCTGCGGGCTTGCCCTTGTTGTCGGCGGGGGTGTTCACCGAGGCAATCCCGGCGCCGGCGCGTTTGAATACACGTTCACGGATATCCACCACGTCGGCCGTTTCAATCCAGACCTCCATGTAGGCGGGTGCTCCGAAGCCGAGGTACCAGGGCCGCTTGGTGATCGGTTGTGCGTGGCTTTGAGTGCAAAGCACCAACAGCAATCCGAAGACGAACCCCGTGTTTTTTTTGATGGGCCGAGTGAATTTATTCATGGGGGTGTACCACTCGTTGTTTGCTTTTAGTCGGTCGGTTTATGAAAACAATGCTCATGTTGCTGTTGTTGAAATCTTTGGCTGCGTTCCAGTGCGCAGAAAGATGGATATAGCGGCTGCGTAACAAAGCCCGTTCTTTGATGGTCAGTCCCTCAACGGATGAATTTCCAAGCGCATAAGCCTCAAGCTTGGTGTGGATCGGGATCAGTTCCTCAGGCAGCGAAAGTTTTGAATCGTTTTCGTCAATCGCTTCAAATGGCACACCATGTCTGACTCCAAGCTCACGCATGATGCGTAGATACACCAGCGACAACTCACCGTGTACCGGGCGTTCAATCATGGCCGCAGCATAAACCCGCTTCTGGGGATACGGTGTGGATCTGCCCCTTTCCAATCTTTGAATTACAGGGGTCTCCCAGAGTGCAACCCGCAGTTGATTGCCTGGAGCGTCATCTTCGATGACGCCTTTCGTATACCAGGCAAACGCCTCCTTTTCGGCAACGACGTAGGCTGCGCTACGGGTCGCTTCGTGGTTTCGGTTGATGGTGCTGGTGACCGGACTGCTCAACAGAAGCTTCTCCCTGGCTCTGGGCAGATAACCACCTCCCAGATCCGAGTGGGCGCCGGGTAAAACCAGATCAATCTCACCCAGGCTGTTAAGGGCAAAGTTCTCGCGATGTTCATCACGGGCCACCAGATGCACCACTTTGTTGGCGCAACCATCAGGCAGCTTCAAGTCCAGCCCGGGATTTCTGCTGTTGGCGCCTGTGAAGTCGAGCAACCATGGATTGGTGATTGCCGCGACGGTATCAAACAGACCAATGAAATTGATGCTGATACTTGATTGTGGATCCCAGTCAAAGCTACTTGCTAAAGACGGAGAGCCCGCTGGCAGCGCCTTTGCAAGAATGCTGCCCTTGCCTTTGAGCACCTCGTTTGCGAAGTGCCGTGCAGCGGCGGCGCCTCGACTGAAACCGAAAATATCGAACTCGATTCTTTCTATTTGCGCGTTGGGGTTGTTTTTTATCAGTACCCGCATTTGCTTAATGATTTTTTCAGGGCTCTGCTCCACACGAGCCAGGACACCCGTTTCGCCTCGGCCGGTTGCCTGGGCGTAAAGTGAATCGCCTCCATCAGCTGTCGTACCGATGCCTTCGACGTATACGCGCAAGGAAGCCTGCTTTGTTTTCTCCGGTAATACCTCGAAGGCATGGTCCGTATACAGCTCATGCAACCGCACAATGTTGCTCACATCATTCCCATAACTGTTATCCGGCGAGTTGCCATTTCCGTCATAGCCATAAGTGGCGCAGTGCTTCTGAATCTCTTCGGCCGCCTCCGCCAGATTGGCATCTGGCGCATAGCAAGCCGCGACCGTTTCGCTGTTGGCCTTGTTGTTCCCCGTCCCATCGAAAAACACGCCAACCCGCAACGTAATTCCGGCGGGCGTTTCATCCTCCAGCTCGACTTCTTCTTCCTCTTCTTCGAGCTCGCTTTCCTCGGGGGAGGGTTGCGAGGCGTTCGTCTGTCTCGCTGCCGGATTACCCGTGGCCTGCGACACGAAACGCTTGGCAGATTCATCCCTGGATACCTCGCCGCCCGTCACAATCTCGGTACTGCTGAAGATCCCGCCCTCGTCGATCACGATGTGATGACCGCCCGCTTTCAGCGTGATGCTGGCGCCCGCATCCAGCACCACATTGGCACCGGCCTTGATCTGCACGTGCTGTCCCGCCTCGACGGCAATGACCTTGCCGACAGATGTCTGGCTGCTGCCCTGGATGCTTTCCCGTCGATCGCGTCCGACCTCCAGTCGACTGTCGTGGAGGATCTGCCGCTCCATGTCGCGTTGGGCGCGCAGGTAAACCAGTTCCTGGCCGGCACGGTCTTCTAGCGTCAGTTCGTTGTAGCCACCGGTGTCGGGTGAGCTGCGACTGCGCAACACGGTTCGGGTCTTGTGCTCGGGCAGCTTGTAAGGCGCGGGCGTGACCTTGTTGATCACACAGCCGGTAATCAGTGGTTGATCGGGATCGCCCTCCAGAAATGTCAGCACGACTTCCATTCCGACGCGGGGAAGGGTCATTGCGCCAAAACCGTTTCCGGCCCAGTTCGACGACACTCGTACCCAACAACTGCTGCGTTCGCAGTTCAGCTCGGCCCGGTCCCAGTGGAATTCGATCTTCACGCGACCGAACTCATCGCAGTAGATCTCTTCACCTTTTGGCCCGGTTACCCGAGCCGCCTGGCTCACCAACGGTGGCCGGCGCGCAGGCAGTGGAGGGCGGAAAACCACTTCGGCAGGTATGGCGCGGAAGCTGTTGCGATATCCCTGGGTAAAACCGCCTGCAGTAGTGGTTTCGTTTGTGGCGTGTTCCTCCAGAACTTGAGGTTGTCGCCCGATGTGCGTGACTTCGAGTAATTGCCACAGCTCGTTGCATTGCTTGCGGGGATGTTCGGTCAGTTCGAACAGGTGGCCACAGCGCAGGGTTGGCTGGTTGCTCTGACCCTCGGCTGTTTCATAGTCGGCGCGATGGCGTTCCAGGGCCTGACGGGCAAGTTGTTTGCCGCGCTTTTCGTTCTCCATCGCCAGCGGATAGCGATAGTCCTCAAGTCCGGGTGTGAAATCGGCGACAAAGCGGGTTTCAAGCAACAGGTGCGGGCGCTTCAGATCGTAGTCCCGACGGGTGACGCGGCTGGTACGTGTTCGGGCGCGCCAGGAAAACCGGTGGACCACCGGGTGCTCCGCCACCATCGCGCTGTCGTGCCGGTAGGTTGTTGCGTGCAATGTCGGCAGGAACACCGTGTCATCGGTGAACACCAGCAAATGCCTCTCCACAGAGTGCTGGTGATGCCATGTGATGCCGTCTTCGGCGCACAGGCGCTGGATGAACTCGAAATCGCTTTCACCGTACTGGGTGCAGTACGCACGTGGTGGCAAGGTCTGGACATGGAACCTGAACGCATCGGCAAGGATGCCGTGACGTTTGAGCACTTGGGTGATGATTTGCGGGACAGTCTGGTTCTGGAAGATCTGTTGATCGTGACTGAACTGCAAATAGTGGAGGACTGGAACCAGTGTCAGGCCATAGTGCGACAGGCGCTTTCCCGACTCGCCGGCCTGTACATCCTCGATGCACCCGTGAATACCTTCGCCATCCAGTCCGAAGCACAGTAACGCCGGCTGACCAAGCAAAGGTTCCATGTCGAAATCATGAACCTCGCAGACCAGTTCTACCTTGATGGCATACAGCGTGCTGACGGCCTCGGAACCCTCGAAAGCCAACACCTTGAAGTCGTTGCGAACGGCGGGAATCTGCAACGTAAAGCGCGCAGAACTGACAGCTCCAGACATACGCTTGTCCTTAAGCAGAGAGGGAAATTTGGCGTGATGTCGAAACCCTCCCTGGTCAGCGCACGCGAACATTGCCGGGCACGCTAACAAGGCGTGAAACAAATTTATGTAAGAAGAGTCCCTGGTTTAAGTCGGAACATTCCGCGTTGTAAAACAGCGCCAGGGTTGTGGGAAATGCCTGTGGGAAAGTGATTCAAGTCGATAAGGAAACCCTGTGATAGTCCCGTCTGCGCAGGTATTCCAACAATATTCAACATATGAATTGCCATCAATTTGATGGCACTTTTATTGTTTGCAGTTGTCGCCGGTCATTTGTTAATAGATGAGCGTGTATTTTCGGAAGCGTCCTACTTCAAATTTTTTCCGTTTTTGTCATGCTTTCATCCGTATTTATGGAACGGGCGTGCCACCACTGTTGCTGGCTTTCACGGGGCGCTCTAGATCAATGCTTACGGGGCACCAGGCCGAAAATGTGAAATATAAACCGATATCAGGGAAACCCCTGCGACATATAGGGCGATCTCCTACACACCCCAATGAACACTTCGTCTTGTTGTTTAATCAGATGCTTGCTAGTGGCCATCATAGTGATTACGATGCGCCCACTTGAAAGAGCACACACTCAATTGGATGAGTCTTCTCACTGCTCTTCGATACTGTCCCGCGCCGCTGCAATTCCAATAGGCGCACGACCGTAATCCAAATAAAGGCCATGGATGTCCTACTCAAGCAAACTTTCCGCCCATTACCTCGAACTCGCTAAAGTCTCTGTTTCCAAAGAGAATTTTGCGGGCGAAGACGTTCGTTTCTCGAGCGAATTCGAGGCGCTGGAAAGCGAGCTGGCCAAAGCCTCGTCGATGCACGAAAGCGGGCAGATCGACTGGCTGAAAATTCGCGAAAACAGCGAAAACCTCCTGCGTACCCAATCCAAGGATTTGCGTGTCGGCGCCTGGCTGACGTGGTCGCTGTACCAGCGTGAATCCTTCCCCGGCCTGCTGGCCGGCCTCGGTTTGCTGCACCACTTGTCGGAAAACAACTGGGCCGAGGTCCACCCGCTCAAACCTCGCACCCGGGCCGCCGCCATTGGCTGGCTGGTACCGCGTCTTGAGCAGGTCATCACCGAGAACATCGCAATCAAGGAACAGCTGCCGATGTTCCGGCAGTTGTCCGAGCACCTGTCCGGTCTCGACGCCGCCTGCACCGAGCACCTGGGCGATGATGCGCCGCTGTTGCTGCCGCTTTCCCGTCGTCTGAAAACCATGATCCAGCGCGCCGCCGACAACCAGCCGGCCCCTAGCGTGGTGGGCGCGGCGGTGGCGCAGGTCAAGCAGGCCGCCAGCCAGTTGCTGGCCCCCGGTGCGCCGATCGACAACGAGAAAGAAGCCCACAAGGCACTGCGTGCCCAACAGGAAAGCGCCCGCCCGTTGTGCGCCTGGTGGCTCAAGCAGAAGGCCACCGACTTGCGCGCCCTGCGCCTCAACCGCACCTTGCTGTGGATGACGATCGACGCGGTGCCCGAGCGCAACGCCGAGCAGATCACCGTGCTGCGCGGGTTGCCGGCCGACAAGCTCAAGCAGTATCAGGACCGTTTCGACCAGGGCAAATACGCCGACCTGCTGGTGGAGCTGGAGGCGAGCCTGGCGAAGGCGCCGTTCTGGTTCGATGGCCAGAGGATGGTCTGGGAGTGTCTCCAGAACCTCAACGCCGAGCTGGCCATGCGCGAAGTGGAAATCCACTTCGCGCTTTTGATTCAGCGCCTGCCCGGCATCATCGAGCTGCGTTTCCATGACGGCGCGCCGTTCGCCGATCCGTCCACCCGGGCGTGGATCGCCGGCAACGTCATGCCGCACCTGCAAAGCGCCAGCGCGCCGCGCAAGGTCGAGACCGAGAACGTCGAAACCCAGCCGGCCTGGGAAAAGGCCCTCGAAGAAGTCCAGCCGATCCTGCGCAAGGAAGGCCTCAAGCCTGCCGTGCAGATCCTCAAGCAGGGTCTGCAATCGGCGCACGGCGGCCGCGAACGCTTCTTCTGGCAGTTCGCCCTCGCGCGGCTGTGCTTCCTGGCCAAGAAATACGAACTCGCCAAGAACCAGCTCGAAACCCTCGATCAGACATTACAGGACTCAGGCCTGCACGCCTGGGAGCCCGATCTTGCATTGGAAGTGCTGCACCTGCTGCACAGTTGCTGCGAGTTGTTACCGCAGAACCATGCCGTACGTGAACGCAAGGAAGAGATTTATCGCAGGCTGTGCCACCTCGATCTCGAAGTGGTACTCGAATAGGCCCCAGGGCCACAACCGCAAGGAGAAAAGCCATGGCCAAAGAAGGCTCGGTAGCCCCCAAGGAACGCATCAACGTCACCTTCAAACCCGCCACCGGCGGTGCTCAGGAAGAGATTGAACTGCCGCTGAAGCTGCTGGCAATCGGTGACTACACCCACCGCAAGGACGATCGCAAGATCGAGGATCGCAAGCCGATCAGCATCGACAAGATGACCTTCGACGAAGTGCTGGCCAAGCAAGAGCTGGGTCTGACGCTGAGCGTGCCGAACCGTCTGCAGGAAGATGGCGAGGCCGACGAGCTGGCTGTGCAACTGCGCGTCAACTCCATGAAGGACTTCAACCCGGCCAGCCTGGTCGAGCAAGTGCCTGAGCTGAAAAAACTGATGGAACTGCGCGACGCGCTGGTGGCCCTCAAAGGCCCGCTGGGTAACGCACCTGCGTTCCGTAAAGCCATCGAAGGCGTGCTCGCCGACGACGAATCCCGCGGTCGCGTACTCGGTGAGCTGGGCCTGAACGCCGCAGCCCCGGACGCCTGAGCCCACAGCAGCCAAGGAAGCCAACACAATGAGCACTAGCGCAGCACAACAGAACGCCGCAGAAAACGGCGAATACAGCATCCTCGACAGCATCATCGCCGAAACCCGCCTGACGCCGGACGACGAAGCCTACGACATCGCCAAGCGCGGTGTGTCGGCGTTCATCGAAGAGCTGCTCAAGCCGCAGAACAACGGTGAGCCGGTCAAGAAAGCCATGGTTGACCGCATGATCGCCGAGATCGATGCCAAGCTCAGCCGTCAGATGGACGAAATCCTGCACCACCCGGACTTCCAGGCGCTGGAATCGTCGTGGCGTGGCCTGCAACTGCTGGTCGACCGCACCAACTTCCGCGAAAACATCAAGATCGAAATCCTCAACGTCTCCAAGGACGACCTGCTGGACGATTTCGAAGATTCGCCGGAAGTGATGCAGTCGGGCCTGTACAAGCACATCTACACCGCTGAATACGGCCAGTTCGGTGGTCAGCCGGTTGGCGCGATCATCGCCAACTACTACCTGTCCCCAAGCTCGCCGGACGTGAAACTGATGCAGTACGTGTCCAGCGTAGCCTGCATGTCCCACGCGCCGTTCATCGCCGCTGCCGGTCCGAAATTCTTCGGCCTGGAAAGCTTCACCGGTCTGCCGGACCTGAAGGATTTGAAAGATCACTTCGAAGGCCCGCAATTCACCAAATGGCAGAGCTTCCGTACCTCGGAAGACTCCCGCTACGTTGGCCTGACCGTTCCGCGTTTCCTGCTGCGTAACCCGTACGACCCGGAAGAGAACCCGGTCAAATCGTTCGTGTACAAGGAAAACGTTGCCAACAGCCACGAGCACTACCTGTGGGGCAACACCGCTTACGCGTTCGGCACCAAGCTGACCGACAGCTTCGCCAAATTCCGCTGGTGCCCGAACATCATCGGCCCACAGAGCGGCGGCGCCGTTGAAGACCTGCCACTGCACCACTTCGAAAGCATGGGCGAAATCGAAACCAAGATTCCTACCGAAGTTCTGGTTTCCGACCGTCGTGAATACGAACTGGCCGAGGAAGGCTTCATCTCCCTGACCATGCGTAAAGGCTCCGACAACGCGGCGTTCTTCTCCGCAAGCTCGGTGCAGAAGCCGAAGTTCTTCGGCATCAGCGCAGAAGGCAAGGCGGCAGAGCTGAACTACAAGCTCGGCACCCAACTGCCGTACATGATGATCGTCAACCGCCTGGCTCACTATCTGAAAGTGCTGCAGCGCGAGCAACTCGGTTCGTGGAAAGAGCGTACCGACCTCGAGCTGGAACTGAACAAGTGGATCCGCCAGTACGTGGCCGACCAGGAAAACCCGAGCGCCGAAGTACGTGGCCGTCGTCCGCTGCGCGCTGCGCAAGTGATCGTCAGCGACGTTGAAGGCGAGCCGGGCTGGTACCGCGTCAGCCTGAACGTGCGTCCGCACTTCAAGTACATGGGTGCCGATTTCACCCTGTCGCTGGTTGGCAAGCTGGACAAAGAGTAAGAGCGACTCATGGACGGATACGGCAGCCTCTTCGAACGCCTCAACGGCGACGCGGAACTACGCAAGGGCAGGAGCCTTGAGGCTTCGGCCATGGCGTCGGTGGCTGCCCATCTGGCCAAAATGCTCAGCACCCGGGCCGGCAGCGTGCAAACGCTGTCCGACTACGGGTTGCCCGATCTCAATGACATGCGCCTGAGCCTGCACGACTCCCTGAGTCAGGCCCGCCTGGCCATCGAAAGCTTCATCGAAGCCTACGAACCGCGCCTGAGCAACGTGCGTGTCATTTCCCTGCCGCGTGACCACGACCAGCTTCGCCTGGCCTTCAGCATCGAAGGCCTGCTGGAAGTCGAGGGTTTCAAGCGCCAGGTCAGTTTCGCCGCGCGCCTGGATGGCAGCGGTCAAGTGAAGGTCAACTAAGGAGAACCCCGATGTCTGGCAAACCTGCAGCACGCGTATCCGACCCCACCGCTTGCCCGCTCCCCGGCCACGGCACCAACCCGATCGCCGCCGGCTCCGGCGACGTATTCTTCGACGGCCTGCCGGCGGCCCGCCAGGGCGATGCCTCGGCGTGTGGTGGTGCATTGGTCGGCGATCTGGCGACGACGGTTCTGATCAATGGCAAGCCGGCTGCCACCGTTGGTTCGGTTGGTTCTCACGGCAATAAAGTCACGGCCGGATCAGGGACGGTGATTATCGGCAATTCGCATTCGCCGGCGCCGTTTGTGCCGCCGTTGCCGGTAGAGATTCAGTGGCCGTTCAACGAGCACTTCGTAATCAATTGTCAGGACAGCGGGAAACCATTGGCTGGCGTTGCATACACGCTGAAAACCGCTTCAGGAAAAATCATCAATGGCGTTACCGGTGCCGATGGAAAGACCCAGAAAATTTCTTCGGATCAAGCTGAAGCCCTGGAGTTGGTGATTGAGCAGCAAACAGAAGTAATGATCGCCTGAACGCCAGGCTGGTTTCTGGAAATGAACTTTTGATTCTGGTGTGAGTTGAGGATTCTGAAATGGCAGACACAGTAGTGGCATCTAGTTTGACTCCGGCGAGCAATAAAACTGGAAAGTCTACCGTTGTGCGTCTTTTCAAAGTGAGCGATATCCCAGCTGCAATGGATAAGATGAAGTGGCCCGTGGCTGCAGCATTGATGCGTCATTGGTTTAAAGGTGAACCCTGGAAAAATGCCAGTGGCGGAATGGAGAAAGAGGAGAAAGAACACACCCGGCCAATGCCTGAGCAATATATCGAGGAAGATATAGTCAAGATGGACTGGGTGCTTAAGTTCAAGAAGCCCAGTGATACCCGACAAGTGTTGAAAGGGGCGTGGAATAACGACAAAGCCATGCCTGAAATTAAGACAAATATCTTGCGGGCGTTTGGCAAGTCCGGGCCTGGTTGTTATCCAGTAAAGTTCAATGGCAAGGGGCGTGCAGCCGAGAAGTTTGGCTACTTCAACTCACGCGCCGTTAAGTTTAGTCAGTTGGGTGGCGGTGAACTGGACGAGCTGCGTGGGGCATTGGCAAATTTCAACATGCGTGTTATCGCCGAAGGCGTTGTAAACGTCTTTGACAAAAAAATCGTGTTTGTTGCAGATCGCTTGGGCTATTACGTCGAAGACAACTATGACTTTAATGACGGTGATGACTTCATCAGTCAGCCGCTCGGGTACTGGAATTTCGATGGAGTCGCCGGAGTCATCGAGGCCAACGCGCAGAATATGGCCATTGATCAAGAAACCTCCGGGATTGTGCAGTCTTCCCTCTTTGGAATGAGTGACGCGTCAGAGAAGCGGTTTGTGGAATTGGCAAACAAGCGATTTTTCTTCATTCAAAACAAACATTTTGTGGAATACAGAAAGCTTCATGCCAAAGGTGGGGACTTCAAACTTTTTTCCGATATTTTTTACGAAAGTATCGCTCCTGTTTCCATTGAGCTGGTGAAGAGTTGATGAAAGTCAGAAGAGGCGCATGGGTACTCTTTTTCCTGATTGTTGCGATCAGTGTTTTTGTTGTTTCCTTGAAAAGTGTACTTGAGCGCGGAGCCAGCAGTTCTGTACTTAGTGAGTCAGGGAACTATCTTATTGAAAATGTTTCCGTCAGAGGTCCTCTCGTACCCTTTGATAACCTGGCTTACTTGCGAATTACCGACAAAAGAGATTCGAATGCAGTATTTCGTTCTCCTTTGTATGACCGTAGCTCTGTGGACATGCGCTCTCACGAAGACGCCGGGGTTGTGGGAATTGTCTGGATTGATTTCTACAAACGAGACCAGCACTTCGGCATTCGCATGCCGGAATGGAAAACGCATTGGCTCAATCTTTTTATCAGCAATACCCCTTATGAAGTCATTGGGAATGATTGAACTCAGCGTTCGTTATAAAGCACTGTTTTTTTCATGAGTTCCACTACCAGGCAGGTAACCCGTGTCCTTTAACCACTACTACCAAAGCGAACTCACTGCACTGCGCCAACTGGGCCGCCGTTTCGCCGAGCGTAGTCCGGCGTTGGCGCCGTTCCTGGGGCAGGCCGGGCGGGATCCGGATGTGGAGCGGTTGCTGGAAGGCTTTGCGTTTCTGACCGGGCGGCTGCGCCAGAAGCTCGATGACGAGCTGCCGGAGCTCAGCCATTCCCTGATGCAGTTGCTGTGGCCGAACTACATGCGCCCGCTGCCGGCGTTCAGCATTTTGCAGTTCGATCCGCTCAAGCGTTCGGGGCCTGCGCTGAAGGTCGAGCGCGATACGCCGATTGAAAGTGTGCCGATCGAAGACGTGCGCTGCCGCTTCCGCACCTGCTACCCGACCGAAGTCATGGCGCTGGATCTGGCCGCGCTGAACTACTCGGTGAAGGGCGACGGCTCGTTGCTCAGCCTGCGCCTGGAGATGAGTGCCGACGGCCACCTCGGCGAGCTGGAGCTGAGCAAGCTGCGCCTGCACTTTGCCGGCGAGCGTTACATCAGCCAGATGCTCTACCTGAGCCTGCTGCGCAACCTCGACGGCATCGAACTGATTCCGCTCGACGGCGCCGGCAAGCCAATCGATGGTGTGAGCGGCAAGCCGATGGCGTTCAAGATTCCGGGCGACCGGGTCAAGCCAGTGGGTTTTGCCGAAGAAGAAGCGTTGATCCCGTATCCGCTGAACACCTTCCGGGGCTATCGCTATCTGCAGGAATACTTCGCCTTCCAGGACAAGTTCCTGTTCGTCGATGTCCACGGTCTGGACATCCTCAAGGCGCTGCCGGAAGACACCCTCAAGCAGATGCGCGGCCTGGAATTGCGCTTCGATATCCGCAAGAGCGGGATCATGCGCATGCGCCCGACGACGGATAACGTGAAGCTGTTCTGCACGCCGATCGTCAACCTGTTCAAGCACGACGCACTTCCGATCCGCCTCGACGGCAAACAGGATGAATACCTGCTGCTACCGGCGGAATTCGATCTGGAAAACTGCGGTGTGTTCTCGGTGGAAACCGTGACCGGCTGGAAGCCCGGCGGCCTCGGTTATCAGGAGTACGTGCCGTTCGAATCCTTCGAGCACGACCCGAGTTTCGACGTGCCCAACAGCCGTCCGCATTACAGCATCCGCCAGCGCTCATCGCTGCTGCACGACGGCCTCGACACCTACCTGAGCTTCGGCATCCGCCACACCGAAGCCCACGAAACCCTGTCGATCGAGCTGGTCTGCACCAACCAGAACCTGCCGCGCAAACTCAAGCTCGGGCAGATCTGCATGGCCTGCGAAGAGACCCCGGAGTTTCTGAGTTTCCGCAACATCACCCCGGCCACTTCCAGTTTCGCGCCGCCGCTGAACCGTGACTTCCTGTGGAAGCTGATCAGCAACATGTCGCTTAACTATCTGTCGCTGGCCGACGTCAATGCACTGAAGGTGATTCTCGAAACCTACGACCTGCCGCGCTACTACGACCAGCACGCGGAGAAGGTCAGCAAGCGCCTGCTCGGCGGCCTCAAGCACATCAAGCATCACCACGTGGACCGGTTACACCGTGGTCTGCCGGTGCGCGGTTTGCGCACCGAACTGACCATCGACCCGGAAGGGTATATCGGTGAGGGCGACCTGTTCGTCTTCGCCTCGGTTCTCAACGAGTTTTTCGCGCTTTACGCCAGTCTCAATTCATTCCACGAGCTGCGGGTAAAAAGCACACAGGGAGAGGTGTACCAATGGACACCACGTATGGGCCTGCAGCCCCTGCTTTAAGCGGGCTGACGAAGGTAATACGCGAGTACTCGCTGTTTCAGGCCGTGCTGCTGGTGATCGACCGGCTGCGCGATGCGCACCCGTACCTGAGCGAAGACGACCTGTACGACCAGCTGGAATTCCAGGCCAACCCGAGCCTCGGATTTCCGCGCAGCGATGTCGATCGTGTCGAGTTTTTCGAAGAGCACGGGCAGATGCGCGCGCGCCTGCGGTTCAACCTGATCGGCCTGGTCGGTTCCGGCTCGCCGCTGCCGGCGTTCTATGGCGAGCAAGCCCTGGGCGACAGCGAAGACGGTAACCCGACGCGCAATTTCCTCGACCTGTTCCACCATCGCCTGCAACGGCTGATGCTGCCGATCTGGCGCAAGTACCGCTATCGCGCGAGCTTCCAGAGTGGCGCGGTCGACCCGTTCTCGTCGCAGCTGTTCGCCCTGATCGGCCTCGGCGGCGACGAGATCCGCAAGGCCAAGGAACTGAACTGGAAACGCCTGCTGCCGTACCTAGGCTTGCTCAGTTTGCGGGCGCACTCGGCGGCGCTGATCGAAGCGGTGTTGCGTTACTACTTCAAGCACGAAGACCTGGTCATCGAGCAGTGCATCGAGCGCCGCGTGGAGATCCTCGAAGAGCAACGCAACCGCCTCGGCTTCGCCAACAGCGTGCTGGGTGAAGACCTGGTGCTGGGCGAACACGTGCGCGACCGCAGCGGCAAGTTCCGCATTCACATCACCGAACTCGACTGGGAGCGATTCCACGAATTCCTGCCCATCGGTTTCGGTTACCAGCCGCTCTGCGCGCTGGTGCGGTTCACCTTGCGTGACCCTCTCGATTACGACATCCGCCTGGTGCTGCGTCCGGAAGAAATCCGCGAACTGCGCATTGGCGAGAAGAACGACTGTCGCCTGGGTTGGACCAGTTGGCTGGGCTGCGAAAAAGCAGACGGCGTGGTCACCCTGGGCAGCAAAATTCATTAAGGACGTGAGCCATGATCAACGTAGACCTGCAACAACTCATCCAGGCGCTGGACGCCGAAACCCGTCGCGATCTGGAGCGTTCGGCCGAGCGCTGCGTTGCCCGTGGCGGCAGCAAGATTCTGGTCGAAGACTTGCTGCTGGGCCTGCTGGAGCGCCCGAACGGTCTGCTCTCCCGCGCACTGCAGGATGCCGACGTTGATGCCGGCGAACTGAGCGCCGCCCTGCAATCGCGGGTCGAGCACAGCGCTTCGCGCAACCCGGTGTTCGCTCCTGAGCTGGTGCAGTGGCTGCAAGACGCGCTACTGGTGGCCAACCTTGAACTGGGCCAGACCTCGGTCGAAGACGCAGCCCTGATCCTCGCGCTGCTGCGCAACCCGATGCGCTACGCCGGCAGCCGCTACCAGCCGTTGCTCGCCAAACTGAACATCGATCGCCTCAAAGAATTTGCCCTCTCGCAACAGCCTCAGGCAGCGGCCAACGGCAAACCGGCCGCCCAGGGCGAATCGCTGCTGGAGCGCTTCACTCACAACCTGACCCAACAGGCCCGCGACGGCAAACTCGACCCGGTGCTGTGCCGCGATGGCGCGATCCGCCAGATGGTCGACATCCTCGCCCGTCGCCGCAAGAACAACCCGATCGTGGTCGGTGAAGCCGGTGTCGGTAAAACCGCCATCGTCGAAGGCCTGGCCTCGCGCATCGCCGCCGGTGAAGTGCCGCAGGTCTTGAAAGGCGTTGAACTGCTGTCGCTGGACATGGGTTTGCTGCAGGCCGGCGCCAGCGTCAAAGGTGAATTCGAGCGTCGTCTCAAAGGCGTGATCGACGAGGTCAAAGCCTCGCCGAAGCCGATCATCCTGTTCATCGACGAAGCCCACACCCTGATCGGCGCAGGCGGCAACGCTGGCGGTTCCGACGCGGCCAACCTGCTGAAACCGGCACTGGCGCGCGGTGAACTGCGCACCATCGCCGCGACCACCTGGGCCGAGTACAAGAAATACTTCGAGAAAGACCCGGCGCTGGCCCGTCGCTTCCAGCCGGTTCAACTGCACGAACCGACCGTGAGCGAAGCGGTGACCATCCTGCGTGGCCTGGCTCAGGTCTACGAAAAGAGCCACGGCATCTACCTGCGCGATGACGCGGTGGTTTCGGCAGCCGAGCTGTCTGCCCGTTACCTGGCCGGTCGGCAACTGCCGGATAAAGCTGTCGATGTGCTCGACACCGCCTGCGCCCGTGTTCGCATCAGCCTCGCCGCCGCCCCGGAAAGCCTGGAGCGCCTGCGTGGCGAACTGGCTGAAGGTGGCCGTCAGCGTCAGGCCCTGCGCCGCGATGCCGAAGCCGGTCTGCTGATCGACCACGAAGCGCTGGATGCACTGGAAGCGCGTCTGGACGAAGCCGAAGCGGAAATGGTCGCACTGGAAACCCTGTGGACCGAGCAGAAACAACTGGCCGAGCGCCTGCTGGAACTGCGTCAGCAACTGGCCAAGGCTCGTGAAGCTGCGGCAGTCGAGCCGACAGTGACTGTTGAAGAAGACGCCGAAGGCACCGTGATCGAAACTCACGCTGCCGAAGTCGACGAAGCCCTCAGCGTCGAAGCACTGGAAGCCCAACTCAACGAAACCCACAGCGCCCTGACCGCCGCTCAGGTCAAGGAGCGTCTGGTCAGCTTCGAAGTCTGCCCGCGTCTGGTGGCCGAAGTGATCAGTGCCTGGACCGGCGTGCCACTGGCGCAACTGGCCCGCGAGCACAACGCCAAGGTCGCGAGCTTCGCCACCGACCTGCGCACCCGCATCCGTGGTCAGGAACAGGCCGTGCACGCACTGGATCGCTCGATGCGCGCCACCGCTGCTGGCCTGAACAAGCCTGACGCACCGGTCGGCGTGTTCCTGTTGGTCGGCCCGAGCGGCGTCGGCAAGACCGAAACCGCCCTGGCACTCGCCGACCTGCTGTACGGCGGCGACCGTTTCATCACCACCATCAACATGTCCGAGTTCCAGGAGAAGCACACCGTTTCCCGCCTGATCGGTGCACCGCCAGGCTACGTCGGTTACGGCGAGGGCGGCATGCTCACCGAAGCCGTACGCCAGAAGCCGTACTCGGTGGTGCTGCTCGATGAAGTCGAAAAGGCTGATCCGGACGTGCTCAACCTGTTCTATCAAATCTTCGACAAAGGCGTGGCCAACGACGGCGAAGGGCGCGAGATCGACTTCCGCAATACGTTGATCCTGATGACCTCGAACCTGGGCAGCGACAAGATCAGCGATCTCTGCGAAGACGGCGCGCGCCCGACCGCCGAAGTGCTGGAAGAAACCATTCGCCCGGTGCTCAGCAAACACTTCAAACCGGCGCTGCTGGCGCGGATGAAAGTGGTGCCGTACTACCCGGTCGGCGGCCCGGTGCTCCGCGAGCTGATCGAGATCAAACTCGGCCGTCTGGGCGAGCGCCTGAACCGTCGCCAGCTGGATTTCAGCTGGTGCCAGAACCTCGTCGATCACCTGTCCGAGCGTTGCACCCAGAGCGAAAGCGGTGCGCGCCTGATCGACCACTTGCTCGACCAGCACGTGCTGCCGCTGGTGGCCGACCGCTTGCTCGACGCCATGGCCACCGGTGAAAGCCTCAAGCGCGTGCATGCGACGCTCGACGGTGAAGCCAGCGTGACCTGCGAGTTCGCCTGAGGTGAGTGTGATGTTCACTCAAGTGCCGCAGCCACTGCTCTATGCCGAAGCCTTGCTGGCGCAGTTCGCCAGCCTGTCGCGGGCGGCGGACGGTGCTGCGCTGCTGGGTGACTTCGTGCGCGGTCTGGCCGGGCTGAGCGGTTGTGAACTGACCCAGCTGTACTTGCTGGACGCCACGCACACGTCGCTGGGGATGAATGCCGAATGCCTCGACGGCGTGTTGCAGCCGCGTAGCGCGGCGAGCCTGCCGGCGGACTACAACGGCGAGCAACTGTTGCAGTTCGCCCTGTGCCAGAACCGCGTGGTGTGCTTCGACGATTTGGGCGGCAGCCTGCACGAAACCAGTTTTCTGCCGGTGTCGTCCACGCCGTGGCAGTCGCTGTTGTGCGTACCGCTGGTCAACCAGCAGAAGGCTGTCGAAGGCCTGCTGCTGTGCGCCAGCCGTCGGCATGTCGACCTGCAAGGCTTCGCCGATTCCCTCGGTCAGCTCGGCTCGTTCGTGCTTGGTCAGCTGCATCTGCTGCAACGTCTGCGCCAGCCAGTGGATGCGGCCGCGCCGGTCGTGCGCAGTCTGCCGAGCGCCAGCGGCTACGGCCTTATCGGCAAGAGCGCGGCGATGCGCCAGACCTATTCGCTGATCAGCAAAGTCCTGCACAGCCCTTACACCGTGCTGTTGCGTGGCGAGACCGGAACCGGCAAGGAAGTGGTTGCGCGGGCGATCCACGACTGCGGCCCGCGCCGGTCCCAGGCGTTCATCGTGCAGAACTGTGCGGCGTTCCCGGAAAACCTGCTGGAAAGCGAGCTGTTCGGCTACCGCAAAGGTGCGTTCACCGGCGCCGATCGCGACCGCGCCGGGCTGTTCGACGCGGCCAACGGCGGCACTCTGTTGCTCGATGAAATCGGCGACATGCCGCTGTCGCTGCAAGCCAAGTTGCTGCGCGTGTTGCAGGAAGGCGAGATCCGCCCGCTGGGTTCCAACGACACCCACAAGATCGACGTGCGCATCATCGCTGCGACGCACCGCGATCTGTCGGTGCTGGTCAGCGAAGGCAAATTCCGCGAGGACCTGTACTACCGCCTCGCGCAATTCCCGATCGAATTGCCGGCCCTGCGTCAGCGCGAAGGCGACATCCTCGACCTGGCCAAACACTTCGCCGACAAGGCCTGCAGCTTTCTGCAACGTGATCCGGTGCGCTGGTCGGACGCGGCGCTGGAACACCTGTCCGGTTACACCTTTCCCGGCAACGTGCGCGAACTCAAAGGCCTGGTCGAGCGGGCGGTGCTGTTGTGCGAGGGCGGCGAGTTGCTGGCCGAGCATTTCTCGTTGCGCCTGGAATCGGCGCCGGCGACGGAAGACCACTGCGGCCTCAATCTGCGCGAACGACTGGAAGCGGTCGAGCGCAATCTGCTGCTCGATTGCCTGCGCAAGAACGACGGCAATCAGACGCTCGCCGCCCGGGAACTGGGCCTGCCGCGCCGCACGCTGCTGTACCGGCTCGGTCGCTTGAACATCAATCTGGGTGATTTCGATGGGTAGGCGAAAGTCCGTCGGATTCACCTCGAAAACCTATTTCAGCGCCGCCCGCGAGGGTCGGCGCTTTGTGCTTTGTCTACACCTGGAGACCCTCTGATGTCTGTTCGTCACTGGCACGCTGTCCTGCTGACCCTCGTCGTTCTATGCGGCCTCGGCGGTTGCAGCGGCAATTACAAATTCAACGATAACGATTACCGCCCGTTGGGTGATCCGCAGGCGGTCAATCGCGGCAAGTGACCGCAAGGAGCATCAAACATGGAATTGGTTTTCGAAATGCTGAACACCAAGCAGTTCGTGCCCACCGAGCTGTGCCAGCGGACCTTCAAACAGGCCGGTGGCGTGATCGGGCGGGGCGAGGACTGCGACTGGATCATCCCTGACCGCAAGCGTCACTTGTCCAACCACCACGCGATCGTGAGTTATCGCGAGGGCACGTTTTTCCTGACCGACACCAGCAGCAACGGTGTTCAGGATGGCGACAGCGGCGCGCGTCTGCACAAGGGCGAACCGGTGCGCATCGAGCATGGCAGCACCTACGTGCTGGGCGACTTCGAGATTCGCGCACGACTGGTGCGCGACCCGGCGACCTTCGACGGTGAAGTCGGCCTGCCACGCGCCGCCGGCAGCATCATTCCGGACGACGCGTTCCTCGATCTCGATCCGCTGAAGTCGCTGGAACAGCAAGAGCGCGTGTACTCGGAATTCGAGGAAATGCTGGCACCGGTGACCGACCCTGAAGACTCCCGTCAGCGCGCCGACTACGCGCGCATCGACATGGAAAGCCTGATGGTGCCGGAGCTGATCGTCGAGCCCACGCCGGAACCTGCGCCGGCACCGAAAGCGGTCGAGCGTCAGAGCGAAACCTTCTGGGATAAATTCGGCGCGGCCCTCGGCGTGAACGTGAAGAACCTCAGCCACGACGAGCGTGAAGCCCTCGCGCTGAACGCCGCACGTTTGCTGCGTCAGAGCGTCGGCGGTCTGCAACAGAGCCTGCGCACCCGTTCCGAGCTGAAGAACGAACTGCGTCTGGCCCAGACCACCGTGCAAGGCACCAACAAGAATCCGCTGAAATTCGCCGTCGACCCGAGCGAAGCGCTGGACATCCTGTTGCAGCCGAACAAGCCGGGCCACTTGCCGGCCGAGCAGGCGATCTCCCGCGCGTTCCGCGACTTGCAGGCGCATCAGGTGGCGCTGCTGACCGCCAGCCGTGCGGCGGTGCGCGGCACTCTGGAGCACTTCTCGCCAGAGCAGTTGACCCTGCGTTTCGAGCGTGACAACAAGCCGTTGCTCGCCACCGCTGGCGGGCGCTGGAGAGCGTTCAACCGTTACCACCATGCGCTGCGTCAGGACGACGACTGGAGCGAGCGCCTGCTGGCCCGCGACTTCGCCCAGGCCTACGAAGAACAGATCCGCCTGATCTCCACCCTCCACACCGACCACCAAGGATGATGCGCATGTCTCGCCGCTCGACCGCTTTTTTCAAGACGCTGACCGCGCTCACCCTGTTGGTGCTGCTCGCCGGTTGCTCGTCGCTGTCGCCGTATTCGAAAGTGACCAAGATCAACCTGAAGCTGACCGGCAGCGATCAGCTGAACCCGGACCTCAACGGTCGTCCGTCGCCGATCGTGGTGCGCCTGTTCGAACTCAAGCACCCGGTGACCTTCGAGAACGCCGATTTCTTCAGCCTCTACGAGCGCGCCAAGGAATCCCTCAACCCGGATCTGGTGGCCAGCGAAGAACTCGAACTGCGCCCGGGTGAAACCGTGGAACTGAAACTCAGCGTGGAGGAGGGCAGCCGCTTCATCGGCATCCTCGCCGCCTATCGCGACCTGCCGGAAACCAAGTGGCGCCACACGTTCCCGATCACGCCGCTGGAAGTCACCGAAGCTGATCTGACCCTGGATCAGGCCGGTATCCGCAAGACCAACGAAGTGCTCGCCAAGGCGGATGACTGATCATGAATACCCATAAAGTCATCTGGCAGGAAGGCATGCTGCTGCGTCCGCAGCACTTCCAGCACAACGACCGCTACTACGATCACCAGATGAAGACCCGCACCCAGTTGCTGGGTGGTTACACCTGGGGTTTTCTGAATCTGGAGATCGACTTGCAGTTCCTCAACATGGGCAAACTGGTGATCAGTGAAGCCTCGGGGATCCTGCCGGACGGCAGTCTGTTCGAACTCGGTGGCAACACCGAACCGCTGGCGCTGGACATTCCGCCGAACACTGGCAATACGCCGATCTACCTGGCGCTGCCACTGGTCACCGGCAACCACATCGAGGCCCGTCGCCCGGAGCAGTCCGACGTGCTGGCGCGCTACACCGCTTACGAAACCGAAGTGGCCGACTCCAACGCCGGCGACGACTCAGCGAGCCAGGTCAAATGCGGTCGCCCGGACTTCAAACTGTTGCTCGGCGAGCAGCAGAGCGACCAGGCCTACGTGAAGCTGAAGATCTGCGACGTGCTCGACACCACGCCGGACGGTGTGATCAGCCTCGATCCGGACTTCGTGCCGACCTACATTCAGGCTCACGCTTCCAGCTACCTGCTGTCGTGCCTGAAAGAAGTGATCAGCATGCTCGGCCACCGGGGCGACACCATTGCCGAGCGTATTCGCTCCAACGGCAAGGTCGGTGGCGCGGAAATCGGCGACTTCATGATGCTGCAACTGATCAACCGCACCGAACTGCTGCTGCGCCACTACCTGGGCCTGGAGCAGGTTCACCCGGAAGAGTTGTACCGCACGCTGCTGACCATGCTCGGTGATCTGGCGACCTTCTCCAGCGACAGCAAACGCCCGCGTCTGGACAGCCGTTACTCCCACGCCGACCAGGGTGCGAGCTTCCGCAAACTGATGGAGTCGATCCGTCAGGTGCTGTCGATGGTGCTGGAACAGCACGCCATCGAACTGATCCTGCAAGCGCGTCAGTACGGGATCATCGTGTCGCCGCTGCACGACCACAAACTGCTGGGCTCGGCGTCGTTCGTGCTGGCAGCCAGTGCCAACTGCGACTCCGAAGAACTGCGCAACCGCTTGCCTGCGCACCTCAAGGTCGGCCCGGTGGAGCGCATCCGCCAACTGGTCAACCTGCACCTGCCGGGGATCAAGGTCAAACCGTTGCCGGTGGCCCCGCGGCAGATCGCGTTCCACTCCAACAAAACCTATTTCATCCTCGAACTCAGTTCCGAAGACCTGGCACAACTCGAGCGCTCTGGCGGCTTCGCGTTCCACGTGTCCGGCGAATTTGCCGAGCTTGAACTGAAATTCTGGGCCATCAGGAACTGACCGACATGATCAAGGACATGGAACACAACCAGGACGACAAAACCGTCCTGCTCGACCGTCAGGGCCATGGCCCGGCGGCGAGTCCGCTGACCGACTTCGCCGCGCCGCCGCGCTTCGAACAACTGGAAGAACGGATGATCTACGCCGCGCGCCTGCGCCCGGCGGAAGCCTTCAACATCAGCCTCAATTCGCTGGTGGCGGCCTCGTCCGAACTGCTGTCGGAAGTGGTGCGCCTCAAGCACAGCGAAACCCGCGAAGACCTCTACGCGCTCAACGAGCGCCTGACCGCCGGGCTCAAGCTGTTTGAAGTACGCGCTCTGCACAACGGCGCCGAAAGCAGCCAGGTGATGGCCGCCCGTTACGTGCTCTGCACCGTGGTCGACGAAGCCGTCGTGACCACGCCGTGGGGCAACGAAAGCGAGTGGTCGCAGATGAGCCTGCTCAGCAGCTTCCACAACGAAACCTTCGGTGGCGAGAAGTTCTTCCAACTGCTCGATCGGCTGTCGAAAAACCCGGTCAAGCACCTGCCGATGCTGGAGCTGATGTACCTGTGCCTGTCCCTTGGTTTCGAGGGCAAGTACCGCGTGCAGGCGCGCGGCATGCTGGAACTCGAAGGCATCCGCGACGCCCTGTACCGGCAGATCCGTCAGTTGCGCGGCGACGTGCCGCGTGAATTGTCGCCGCAGTGGGAAGGCCTCAACGATCAGCGCCGCAACCTGGTGCGCATCGTGCCGGCGTGGATGGTGGTGCTGTTCACCTTCGTCTGCCTGGTGATGATGTATTCGGGCTTCGCCTGGGTCTTGGGCGAGCAGCGCGACACCGTTCTGCAACCTTATCAGCCGCTTGATCCGGCCGCGGTCCAGCCGCAGTCGCAGCCGTAAACAGGGACGTGTGATGAAAAAGTTTTTCAAGAAAGTCGGTGCCTTCCTGCGCCAGACCTGGGTCTGGACCTTGCTGCTGGTGCTGTTCGTGGCGCTGCTGGTGTGGTTCGTCGGCCCGCTGTTGGCGGTGGATGACTACAAGTTCTGGGAGAGTTCCACCTCGCGCTTGCTGACTATCGCCGTGCTGTTCCTGATCTGGGGCCTGACCATGGTCTTCGTCAGCTGGCGCGCCGGTATCCGCAAGAAAGCCGTCGAAGAAACCGAAGACGGCCAGGACCGTATCCGCCGTGACGAACTGATCGAAGAAGAGCAGAAAGAGTTGAAGGAGCGTTTCAAGGACGCCCTGAAAACCCTGAAGACTTCGAGCCTGTATCGCGGCCGCAGCGAGCGCTGGCGCAGTGACTTGCCGTGGTACTTGCTGATCGGCCCGCAGGCCAGCGGCAAGACCAGCCTGCTGGACTTCTCCGGGCTGGAATTCCCGATCAACAAGATCGACCGCAAGCTGACCCGCGACACCCACGGCACCCGTCACTGCGACTGGTACTTCGCCGATCATGGTGTGCTGATCGACACCGCCGGCCGCTACCTGACCCAACCGGATTCGGAAGTCGACGGCAGCGCCTGGACCACTTTGCTGGAACTGCTGCGCAAGCGTCGTCGCGGTCGTCCGCTGAACGGCGTGCTGGTGACCATCCCGGTGGAAACCCTGACCGGTGGCAGCGAGCAGGACATCGACACCCTGGCCCGCCAGGTGCGCGCGCGTCTGCAAGACGTCTATCAGAAGCTGCACGTCGATGTGCCGGTGTATCTGGTGCTGAGCAAGGCTGACAAGCTGCTGGGCTTCGACGAGTTCTTCGACCAACTGACCCGCGAAGAAAGCGATCAGGTGCTGGGCACCAGTTTCCGCAAGGATCAGGTCGGCACCGACGTGGCTGTGCTGCGCGGCGAGTTCGAAGAGCTGCTGCGTCGCCTCAACAGCCAGGTGATCATGCGCATGCACTCCGAGCGCGACACCCAGCGCCGTGGCCGCATCCTCGACTTCCCGCACCAGATGGGGCAGATCGGCGAGCGCCTGTGCCTGTTCGTCGACATGGCGTTTACCGGTAACCGCTACCAGCGTGCGACGCTGCTGCGTGGTTTCTACCTGACCAGCGCACCGCACCTGACCCACGAAATGGATTCGACCACCGCCGGCATCGGCGCGAGTCTGGGCATGAGCGCCGGCGTGCTGCCGACACTGCGCAGCGGTCGTTCGCGGTTCATCCATCATTTGCTCAGCCGAGTGATTTTCCCCGAGTCCGACCTCGCCGGTCTGGACAAGCGCGAGCGCAGCCGCATCCATTGGGGCCAGCGTGCGTTGTACGTCGGTGCACTGGGCGCGCTGGTGCTGTTCGGCATGCTTTGGGCCGGTGGTTTCTCGGCCAACTGGGAGCGTCTGGAAAACCTGCGCAATCTGGCGCAGAACTGGACCCAGCAACGCACGGCGCTGTCGCCGCGCGATGACGCCATGGGCACGCTGAAAACCCTCGACACCAGCTACGCCGCGACTCAGGTGTTCCCGAAAAAGGGCGACGCTGCGTACCACGAACGCGTCGGTCTGTATCAGGGCCAGGACGTCAATCCGGTGGTCAAGGAAGCTTACGAGCGCGAGCTTGAAAAGCAACTGCTGCCGCGTGTTGCCACCATGCTCGAAGGCCAGATCCGCGCCAACATGAAGGACCGCGAAAAGCTGATCAACAGCCTGCGCGCGTACCTGATGCTGAACATGAAGGATCGTCGTGACGCGGCCTGGCTCAAGGATTGGGTCGCTACCGACTGGTCGCAGCGCTACACCGGCAACACCGCCGTGCAGAACGGTTTGAACGCGCACCTTGAGCGTCTGCTGAAGCTGCCGTTTATCTATCCGCTCAACGAGCAACTGGTGACTCAGGCGCGTCAGGTTCTGCGCAGTGAATCGCTGGCAAACGTGGTTTACCGCATGCTCCGCGAGCAGGCGCGCAACCTGCCGGACTATCGGTTCAGCCAACACCTCGGGCCGCAGGGCTCGCTGTTCATTGGCACCGAATACGTGATCCCGGGCTTCTACACCCAGACCGGTTATCAGCAGTATTTCTCGGTACAAGGCGCGTCGCTGGTGACCGACATCCTGCGTGACAACTGGGTGCTGGGAGAAGGCGCGGGCATCAGCGACATGGATCTGCGTCGCCTGATGGTCGAGCTCGAGCAGCTGTACTTCCGCGACTACGCCAACTACTGGAGCGAGGCCGTTGGCCAGGTGGCACTGCCACCGATCAGCGATGCCGGTGAAGGCGCCGAGCAACTGGCGGGCCTGACCTCGGCCAACTCGCCGGTGCTGGCGCTGCTGACCGAAGTGCGTGAGAACACTCGTTTCCCGGCTGCTCCTGAACCGGTGGACGAAGCCGGTGACGCCGCCGATGCGCTGGCGGGGCAGAAGGGCAAACTGGGCAAGGTCGGCAAACTCGCTTCCGCTGTCGCCGACAAGGCTTCGGCGATGAACGTAGCGAAGAATCTGCCGGACACCGCCAAGAAGTCCCTGCAACGTCGCTTCGAGCCGCTGCATAAACTGCTCGACGACAACAACGGCCCGGCCGCTGACCTGACCCCGGCCTTCACCGCGCTCAACGACCTGCAACTGCAACTGGCCGGCCTCGCCCGTTCCAGCACGCCGGAGCAGGCCGCGTTCGAACTGGCCAAGACCCGCATGAGCGGCCAGCGCGATGCGCTGACCAACCTGCGCAATGCGTCGGGTCGTCTGCCGCGTCCGCTGAGCGTGTGGTTCAACGTGCTGGCTGAAGACTCGTGGCGCCTGGTGCTCAACGATGCCTACCAATACCTGAACGGCCGTTATCAGAACGAGCTGTACAGCGTGTATGGCAAAACCATCAGCAAGCGCTATCCGTTCAGCGCGTCGAGCACCAGCGACGTGGCGATCAGCGATTTCCGCGAGTTCTTCCGGGCTCAAGGCACCATCGACCGCTTCTTCGACAGCTACATGCGTCCGTTCGTCAGCGGTGATCCGGGCAACTACCGGATGCGCAGCATCGACGGTCGCAGCCTGCCGGTGTCCAAGGTCTTCCTCGACCAAATGGCGGCTGCACTGAACATTCGCCAGAGCTTCTTCTCGATCAACCCGGCCGAACCGACCGTGCAGTTCAAGCTGGAGCCGTACACCCTCGATCCGGCGGTCAGCCGTTCCGAGTTCAAGTTCGGCGACAAGACCATGGAATACCGCCACGGTCCGATCCTGCCAATGAACTTCAAGTGGCCGACCGATGCTGAAGACGGTCGCACCAGTCTGGTCATGGACAAGATGGCCGGCCGCCCGATCGGCATCGAGAAGAACTCCGGCCCGTGGTCGCTGTTCCGTCTGTTCGACCTGATGCAGACCGAGTACCTGACCGGTCGTGACGTGCTGGTGCTGAAAGCCGACGTAGGTGGCCTGCGCGCCAACTACCTGCTGACCAGCCAGCGCACTCCGAACCCGTTCGACATGGGCGTGATGCGCACCTTCCGTATGCCGGTGCAGCTCTGATGCTGGTGGCCAGTCCCTGGCGCAGCGCGGCGCGAACCGATCCGGGCAAGGTACGGTCGCGCAACGAAGATGCCTTCCTCGACACCCCGCAGCATGGGCTGTGGGTGGTCGCGGACGGCATGGGCGGTCATCAGGGTGGCGACATCGCCAGCCAGTTGATCGTCGCCAGCCTGGCTGAACTGCCGCAACACGAGGACTTCGACGAACGCCTCAAAGCCATCCGCCAGTGCCTGCACTGGCTGAACCGGCGCCTGGGGCAGGAGTTGACCGTCACCGCCGGGCGTCACGACAGCATCATGGGCAGCACCGTCGTGGCGTTGCTGGTAGACGGCAATCGCGCGGCCTGCATCTGGGCCGGCGACAGCCGTTGCTACCTGTGGCGCGGGCAGCGGTTGTATCAGCTGTCGAAGGACCATTCGCTGCAGCAGCAACTGATCGACGAGCAACAGATGAGCGTCGAACAGGCTGCGGCGCATCCGGCCGCCCAGGCTTTGACCCGGGCGGTGGGCGCGGCGGAACAACTGACGCTGGATGTGCTGGAACTCGAGGTGTATCCGGGCGATGTGTTCCTGCTGTGCAGCGATGGTTTGTATCAAGGCCTGAGCAGCAATGCCCTCGGCAATGCGCTCAGCCTGGCGGCGCCACATGTGGCGCTGGAACGTCTGTTCGACGGTGCCCTGCGGGGTGCCGCTCGCGACAATCTGACTGCCGTGGTGATCCGCCAATGACTGAAATCGAATCCTCAGTCGACGACTTGCTGATGAGCGAAGAGCAGGCCAACAACCTGACCTATTTCGCTTTTGCAAAGCAGCACAACGCCGAACCCGCGCTGGCGCCGACCAAGGCCAGCGTCGGCGAACTGCCGGATGTTCTGGCAGGCCGCTACCACCTCGAGCGTCTGCTCGGGGCCGGTGGCATGGGTGCGGTTTACCGGGCCCGGGATCTGTTGCACGAACAGTTCGGCGATCCCGATCCTTACATTGCGCTGAAAATCCTCAGCGAAGAATTTGCCGAGTCGCCGGACGCCAGTGCCTTGCTCTACAGCGAGTTCGCCCTGACCCGACGCCTGCGCCACGACAACGTGCTGCGACCGCACACGTTCGAAGTCGACACCGATTGCCAGCGGGCCTTCATCACCATGGAACTCATGCGTGGCCTGACCCTGGACAAATTGCTCTGCGAGCGGCCACTGGGCCTGCCGTGGAAAGAACTGCGCGACATCGCGCTGCCGCTGCTCGACGCGCTGGCCTGTGCCCACCGTCGTGGTGTGCTGCACGGAGACATGAAGCCGAGCAACGTGATGCTCAGCGAAGACGGCGTGCGCCTGTTCGACTTCGGTCTCGGGCAGGCCGAGGAGGGCATCCTGCCCGGCCTGCCGCACCTGAGCCGCGAGCGCTTCAATGCCTGGACCCCGGGCTACGCCGCCCCCGAACTGCTTGAGGGCCAACCGTTGTCGGCCAGCGCGGACGTGTACGGCGTAGCCTGTGTGATCTATGAACTGGCGGGGGGCAAACACCCGTTCCGCCGCTTGCCTTCGACCCAGGCCCGTGACGAACATCTGGATCGCGAACTGCAAGCCCCGGCACATCTGCCGACACACTGCTGGCCGGCGCTGCGCACCGCGCTGGCCTTTGACGCGGCAGAGCGCAACATTTCTGCCGACCAATTGCGTGACGCCTTGGGCGCCACCTCGTCCTGGTTGCAGCGTTTGCGGCTGAGGGCGTAACGGATGACATTCGAACAGGGAGCACACTATGTTCAACCCAGCTAACGAAACGCACTTCAGCCTGACGGTCGAAGACTACGTAGGCGACCTGCAAGTCCTGTCGTTCACCGGCACCGAAGGCATCAGCCAGCCGTTCCGTTTCGACCTGGAACTGGTCAGCGAAAACCCGGATCTGGACCTGGAAAAACTCCTGCACAAGCAGGCGTTCCTCGCCCTCGATCCGCAGGGCTCCGGCATCCACGGCCAGATCTACCGCGTCGCCCAAGGCGATGCCGGCAAGCGCCTGACCCGCTACAAGGTTTCGCTGGTGCCGCAGTTGCAATACCTGCATCACCGCACCAACCAGCGCATCTATCAGCAGATGTCGGCGCCGAAAATCATCGCGCTGATCCTCGACGAGCACGGCATCAAGGGCAACGCCTACAGCTTCCAGCTGAGCCAGCCGTGCCCGGATCGCGACTACTGCGTGCAGTACGACGAAACCGACCTGCACTTCGTCCAGCGCCTGTGCGAAGAAGAAGGCATTCACTACCACTTCCAGCACAGCAAGAAAGGCCACCTGCTGGTGTTCGGCGACGACCAGACCGTGTTCCCCAATCTCGGCCAGCCGACCGCGTATGTGCAGGGCAGCGGCATGGTCGCCGAAGAGCCGGTGATCAAAGGCTTCAAGCTGCGCCTGGAAACCCGCACCAGCCGCACCACCCGCCGCGACTACGACTTTGAAAAGCCGCGTCTGCAAATGGAAGCGGCCTACAAGCCGGACGGCGAGAGCACTGAACCGGATCTGGAAGACTACGACTACCCCGGCCGCTTCATCGACCGCGCGCGCGGCAAGTTCCTCAGCCAGCGCGCCCTCGAACGCCACCGCGCCGACTACCGTCAGGCCGAAGGCCGCAGCGACCAGACCCGACTGGTCAGCGGCCACTTCATGGAAATGTCCGACCACCCGCGCAGCGAGTGGAACGACCTGTGGCTGCTCACCGAAATTTTCCACGAAGGCAAACAGCCGCAAGTCCTCGAAGAGTCGGTGACCAGCGACACCACCGACAACAAGGGCGACTTCCACCAGGGCTACCGCAACCGCTTCCTCGCCACCCCGTGGGACGTGTTCTACCGCCCGGCCCTCGAACACCCGAAACCCCGCGTCCTCGGCAGCCAGACCGCCATGGTCACCGGCCCCAAAGGCGAAGAAATCCACTGCGACCAATACGGCCGCATCAAAGTGCAATTCCACTGGGACCGCGAAGGCCTGGCCGACGACAAAACCAGCTGCTGGCTGCGCGTCTCCAGCTCCTGGGCCGGCGACCGCTACGGCGCCATCTCCATCCCGCGCATCGGCATGGAAGTCCTCGTCACCTTCCTCGAAGGCGACCCCGACCAACCGCTGGTGACCGGCTGCCTGTACCACAAGGAAAACCCGGTGCCGTACGCCTTGCCGGCGAACAAGACCCGCAGCGTCTTCAAAACCCTCAGCTCCCCGGGCGGCGGTGGCTACAACGAACTGCGCATCGAAGACAAAAAAGGCGCCGAACAAATCTTCATCCACGCCCAGCGCGACTGGGATGAAAACGTCGAGCACGATCAGAAGATTCGGGTGGGGAATGAACGCCACGACACTGTGGTGAAGAACACCTACACCGAGCTCAAGGCTGAAGAACATCGCACCACCATCAGCGACCGCAAGATCGAAGCACGGCTGGACGACCACCTGACTATTGGTGAAAGCCAGCATGTGAAGCTCGGGACGGCGCAACTGACCAGCGTCGGCAAAGAGATACACATCAAGGCGGGGGACAAGATCGTCATCGAGGCCGGTTCCGAACTGACGATTCTCGGCGGCGGCAGTTTCATCAAGCTCGATGGCGGCGGAGTGACCGTGGTTGGGCCGGTGGTGAAGATCAACGCCGGCGGCTCGCCGGGAGCGGGCACTGGCATCGGGATCAAACCGCCGGTGCTGCCGGGGGCGGCGGATAAGGATAAGGCGGGGAGTTTGATGGATCAGGCGTTGTTGAATGCGCCGCCTGAGAAGGTTAAGCCGAAGGCTTTTTTTGTGTTTTCTGAGTGATCGACATGAATGGTTTGTTGAAGAAGAGAAATGGCTTCGCCGTAGCGGCTTTCACCGCCTCGCTGCTGAGCCTGTTTCATGGCAGCGCTTATGCGGATGAGTGTCCGTCTGAGGACTTTTCCCAGTTCCTGCCAGCGTTCTCCGCGAATGCTGAAACTCAGCAGCGGTTGACCGCGATGACGGTGAAGTCACTGGTTTTGAAACCGGTGGGAGAGCACGGAATTTTTGAGCCACAAACGACGGGAGTCAAGAGCTCCAGTTTGCCATTTCCGCTAATGTCGCCTGTGGGCCCAGACAAGACTGAAGGCGTGGTGGTTGAAGCGATCGACGATAGTCATTTCAACGTAGTGGATAAACGGGCGGGCAACAGCAACGTCAAGATTTTCAACTTTTCTCGCCAAGCGTGTTGGGTGCTTGAGGGTATTGAAGATTGGTCGATCAGAGAAAAAGATCTCGTAGAGGCGAGCAATGCCCACATGAGCGAGGCAGAGAACTTTTGCTTCCAGCGTGCAGAAGCCTTCAGAGGCCTGGGGGGGTTAGAGCAGTACCGACTCACAGGTGAGTTATTTGAAGCTTCTTTGGAAAACTACCTATGCGCAGCAGCTTCCGGTGATCCTCAGGCTAGTTTGAATGCTGCAAGTTTGAGCCTTTCTGGCATGGCTCCGCAGCTAGAAACTAATAAGGTTGAACAGCTATTCAAGGCAGCAGCGACCACTTTGCCTGAGGGTGCGATGAGCCTTTCGTTGTTTTATTGCGATGGAAACAATGTTTCCTCTAATGCTCCATGCCAGCATCCAGCAGAGGCTGAAGAAGCGTTGACGCAGGCGGCCCGTATGGGAGATGCCTTTGCAACAAATGCACTCGGTCGAGCCTTTGAAACTGGAGAATTGGTTACTAAGGACATGTCCAGGGCGATTGCCTGCTACCAACTCGCTGCCCAAAAAGGCAGCAAAGGGTCTATCGCACATTTGGAACGTCTGAATAAGCAGCCTGCTGGAATTGCTAAAGCCAGCTATTGCTATTGATTATTGCAGGAAGCAGAAATGACAGAGCCACTGGATTTATCTGGAAATTACACCAGCGCGAATTATAGCTATAAGGAGGGCGGGGATGGTTACGCTGTAGAGAATGGTAAAAAAATTGTCGACTGTTCTCATATGGTTAACTTGTTGCTGACGGGGGCGGGCTACGAAGTTCCTTATCAGAATACCGCCGGGCTTAATAGCCAGGAAGCGCTCAAATATTACGATGTGATAAGCCCGGCTAATGTGAAGCGGGGAGATATCGTACTCTGGATTAATGCCACGTCAAATCATCAAAATAAGACGTTAAACCATACAGGTATTGTAGAAAGTTATGACAGTACGCTGGATTCTGAGTTTGGAGAATTCTTCGGAGCACAAAGTTCTGGACCAGCCACTGCCAAATTCGGTGCCGTTGGGAAGGCTTGGTACTGGCCAGTCCCTACAAAATTTTTAAGGGTTAAGGAGTCGACTCGGACGGGGGGTGGCGCTCCCGCTCCCGCACCGGCAGCTGCGGGGGCTGCACCATTGATGAGTTTTCAATATCCATTTAGAAAACCAGATGGTAAGCAGTTCACTGGAGCAGATGAAGTATACAAAGCCCTTGAAAACGAAACTTCTGGTCAATTCTTGCTTGGCAGTAATAAATTCTGGCACGGCGGAATTCATATCAGCAGTGCAAGTGCTCCGCAATGCGTATTAGATGAGCCAATACGCTGCATTGCAGATGGTGAGGTGGTTGCTTATCGGCTTAATAAAGACTATCTGGAGTCAACATTTGACGCCGACGGTGATAACAAAAAACTAAAATACTCAAACTCGTTTTGTTTGGTTCGGCATGAATATAAGTCCGCGCCTAACCCAGAGGAAGGTGCGAATAAGAATAAGCAAAACAAACTAATATTTTTTAGTCTGTATATGCATCTTTTGCCTTTCGAACGCTATCCTTTGCCGTCTGTGGATATACCCAAGCCCAAGGTAACGATGATGGTTGGTGATTTTAATGCGTACGAGGAGCTTCCTGTATCCAGTAGTATAGTTTCTTTAGGTAAGTTGGCTAAAGGTTCCAAACTGGAAATTTTAGATCAAAAGCCTATTGCTGATACCGATCGTATATATGCTAAAGGCAAGATCATTTCTGGTGAGGTGAGACTAGGCTCTCAGAAAACAAAAGAGGTAGGCGGAGAGGTTTGGTTTGCTTATTTGAAGGGCGGTGAGCCGTATAAAAATAATGCTGGTAATAGAACTTGGACTGCTGATAAGGTGCCGGAACGGGAGCGCCCTAATTATTGGCAGGGGAAAGTTAAGGGGACAGTTGTTAATAAACTTCCTCTTTATGAGCCCCCCCTAGAGGCAAGCAATGGAAAACCGGCAGGTGCCCCGCACGGCACTATGCAGTTGATTATGAATAGTGTCGTGGAATTCGACAGTCAGAAGGTACTTAATTTAGTACTAGGCACCTCAGTGAAGCGAATGGCTGAATGTACTTTGATAAGTGGTGATCTGGTTGCTACTGGAAATATACCGCCTAAATTTTGGGCGTGTGTAGAAAATACGCCGGAAAACAATGTGTTGAAGTGGAATGTAACTGAGCCAGCGGCTGTTGATTCTGTTTTAAATGTTGGTGTCGGAATTAAGGCAGGAGATCCGATAGGATATCTAGGCCAAATAGAGAATATTACTGAGGCAGGAGATGTCAGCGAGAAATTTCAGGTTCATGTAGAGGTTTTTACTGCTGATGCAAGTGTTGAAGATTTTCTAAAAAATACTGCTGGTTTGAAAACTGGGAAGAAGTATTTGTCCTTGGTAAAAGGTACCTCCCTTAGGCTAAAACCACCAGCGGCGGGAGACGTGATTCTCAAGGAGTCGCACGCTATCGATTTAAGCAAGATAGCAATTTATAAGGACTCGCAAGAATGGTACGAGGTGAATGTCAAAGACGAAGGTCAAAGCGTGGCTGGATTGATAAAAAAAGTCGGCGCGCCGTTAATCTCGCAGCATGATTGGGAGAAGCTCGGTTTTCAAGTAGTTGAAGAGTCGAACGCCACTGCTGATGGTTTTCTCGATCCGAATGATATGCCCATTTTCTTCAAGAAATTGTTTGATAAAATCGATAAGAACAATAATAAAGAAATAGATGCTTCAGAGTTGGCTGATGCGTTGAAGGATACTGATACGCGCTCCCAATGGTCAAAGCTTGTCGCCAAGCACCCAACTGAGTGGAAAGATAAGGCTAATCAACCAAAATGGAGTCGGCTGGATGATATTTTGGCTCATTCGCCAAAACTGAAAGCCCATGAGAAAGAAAGGATCGATAGCTTTATCTTCTGGGATGAGCTATCTGGAAAGGCTTCACCTGAAACCAGTCTGGTTTGGCATTTTCATCCTATAGAGTTTGTCTCAGGTTTTACCTCTTCTGTTTCGGAGCTAATTTCTTTTGATCAAATGAAGAAAATGTTTCCGGACTCTTCTGAGGAAAAGCGTGAAGAGGTTAGGGGGTTATTTAATAAGTATGCTGATCGTTTTGAAATCAACACCGCACCGAAAATGGCACAATTTTTTGCCCAAGTTAAAACTGAGGTTGGTAGTGCGCTGGTAGGCAAAGTGGAAGATCTTTGGTATTCGGCTGAAGCTCTCAGATCTAAGTTTGGAAGATATTTTAATACCTATCCTGCCGAGGCAGAATTGTATGGGTATAAACGTATTACGATGGCGCAGTATAATGCGTTAAGTCCCGCGGCGAAAAGTGCCTATACGATTCGAAAGAATAAAGCTTATTCTCAATTTCCCAATGAAGATGAGATAGCAAAGCGTATCTATTGCTGCAACTCGGCTCAAGGTGCATTTGTGTTGACTCAGGGTGGCTGCGAAGAAGGTAAAAAATATAAAGGTAAAGGATTTATCCAGCTAACATGGAAGTCGAACTATCAGGTGGTAGAAGACCGCTTAAAACAAAAAATTCCTGAAGAAACCATTGAAATGGTTTCTAATCCAGATCAATTGCTGGATACGAAAATAGGGCTCTTATCGGCTATGGGATTTTGGGATGTGAATAATATAAATAATCTGGTCGCACCGGACACGGATTCTACTAATAAAATTACGGAAGTTGTTAACAAGCATACTGACAGCTATGGGGAGCGTAGGAATAATTTTACTGCTATCTATCAGGAGCTAAATAAGTGATTATTTCAAAAAAAGTTTTGGGGCTACAGATTTTTTTGTTTACCACTTTTGCTAGTCAGCTTTCGTGGGGAGACCCGAGCGAAAATCTTCCTTCCCCGGAGAGAGTTAAAAAAGAGTTTGCTATAAATTTGATTTCCGGAATGGGGGCTCAAAAGCTCATAGTCGAAAGGAATGATATTGCATCACTTCCCGATAGATTAGTTTTGCTTGCTGATGTATCGGGGGAAAGAAAAGTTATTTTTAGCGCAAATTCCGCATTGGCTAAAATTAACAATGCGTATTCACCTAGTAGTTTTGATGGCTTTGAAGTGTCGGTTCTTCAAGGTATTGATAGAACTATAAGTGTTGTGGATTCTCAGGCGGAAACCTATACCTTTAATTCGGACTCACACGTTGTAGGAGATGTTGTGAACTTAGTTACAAAAAAAGAAGATGAGGTTACACATAATTTTAACGTTCAGTTTCAATATGATGCCGCCCGTAAAAGCGTTGCGGTTAGTAAGCTTGTGTATACAGTTAATAATGAATCTTGTGATCGGTCTCTTAAGAGTGCCTACGTTTTACCTGTAAATGACTTGATTTCTAAATCTATCGAGAGTTTTGATGGGGTTGGTGCGTTTGAGTATCTTCAGAAGTTGAATTTTGAAATTCAAGAAGGTCGAATTAAGCGACAGAAGCTCATGTCGTCATTTGTAGTGTCGACGGCTGATCAAGCACTGGCGGCATTTAAAGGGAATGACAAAAACAAACTAATAAAAGCTATGGGGAGTCTTGTTGCCGATGGCGGCGATAGCGAATCGTGCGCTCCTGAGAGTTATATAGCTGAGGCTTACTACTATCCTGATAAAGTTAGTTGGTCTAACGATCTTGGTTTTTTGTTTGCAGAGGCTGGGTACTATGCAGAATCTGTTGAGCTGCTAAAAAAAGTCATTTCTGAAAATCCGGAAAGAACGGTCGCCTACTTAAATATAGCAGATGCTTACTGGGGTTTAAGTCGAAAGGAATTAGCGGTGGAGAACTACAATAAATATAGTTCTATGATGAAGCAGTCAGGTAAGGGCGAGAAAGTTCCTAAGAGAGTTGTGGAGCGATCTGGCTCTTGACTATCTGCTGCAGTCGCTTAATAAGATCAAAAAAAAATAATTGCTGCCCGATGACATTGGTCTGCATGGGCTCCAGGTAGATCTGTCCCATAGGGCATTTTTTGATGAAACAGCTACTCCCTTTATTCATGGCGTTTGTTCCCCTTCCCGCCCACTGCGTGGTCACGTCCGAAAACTACTGCTTTGATGACACCCACTCGATCAAGTTCGAACTCAGAACCTTCTACGATCACGACAGCAATTGGTTGGGTGGTTTCGTTAAATACGCCAAGTCGAAAACGCCGATTTCTATCGTACTGACGGATCATCAGGAAGAAATACTTGCCCCGGACGAACCCACACAAAACACCAGTACGTGGTCCGAGATTGTCGACGGCAAGATCACGGGAACCTATGAGTGGATCACCCAAGCAGCGATGAGCGTTTCGATGGTTTACACCAATAAGTCCAACGGCAGGAAATATAGCTTCCTGCTTAACCCGAATATCGACGCTTCTCTGGCAGTGGGTTGCAACTGGGAGCAGGGCGAAAAATGAGCGGAATGAGGTTGGGTTTAGCTCTCTGTGGATTCTTGGATTCAACGTTCGCGATGGCGAGATGACAACCTTTCGTCCGACGAAAAACGGAGTTACAGCATGAAAGGATGCTCAGTTCTACTCGGCAGTCTCTTGGCCATTGCCACGTCCGTGGCTTACGCCGCCAGCCCGGCTTTCAAGGATTACACCGTCACCCCAGTGTTCGCCGGCACTAATCATGAGCCTGTGCCGCAAGAACACAGCAACTCGATGATGGATAAGGCTCGTGCGCAGGCACTCAAAGGCAAGGTCAACTTTGCCGGCCACTACATCTTTTACCGAGTCGGTTGTGGTGGCAGTGCCATTTGCGGCGAAGTGCTGGATGCGCGTACGGGGGAGGTTGTCGGCGGACTGCCGAACGCATACGACGGCAACGCGTTAAGCCTGTCGAACCGGCCTGATAGCCGTCTGCTCATTGTTTCCGGCATTGCGGCCGATACCGAAGAGGACGCGCAGGGTAATGAGCTGGAAAGCCGCTACAGGACCCGCTACTTCGAGTTTGTGAACAACGAGTTCCGGCTGCTGACGTTCAAGGATTTTTGATCGCCGTTGTTTGATTAAGGAAGATTGGATGAACCGCTTTTCCATTCGGCCCATGCTGAATGCACTTCTACTGTTGCCCTTCACCTATGCCATTCCGGCAAGTGCCGAAGCCGGGAGTTGCTACGGCTATCTCACCGAAATGGTCAGGAGCAGCAACTTCCCGTTTCGCTATGTCGGCAAGGACAAGGTCAACCTGCTGATTGATGAAGACGACGGTGAAATGGTGCGAGCCCAGTTGCTCTTTGATACGGACGGCACCGGCACTATCGGCTGGATCAAATACACCCCGGCCACTCGGGTGCTGCTCAATACCTCGGCTGAACTGGAAGAGCCGGTGGAATTGTCATTCGATGCCAAATTCGCCGACGGGTACGCAAAGTGCCTGGCTGGACAACAGGCCGGTTAACGGCAAAAGGGAATTTTCCATGAATCAGCATCTTCTCGCGGGCAGCCTTAAGTGGGTATTGATGATCGGCTGTCTGTTCGGAGCTATGAGCGCCTTTGCCGAGGCCCCGCCAATAGTTGGTATCAGCGGGCACACGGTGTCGTTTCGGGCTACAGAATGGACGATGCCCGGTGTTGATTCGGCGACTGCATGGTTCACCGCCAATGGCAAAACCTTCCCGCTCTTTGGCGCCGATATTGCCGCCGATGGGCACTCCAATATGCTCAGTCCTGACAAGAAAACCTTGCTGCTCGACCCGGTGATTTTCGGCATGTTGTCGGACGAAAACGGTGAAGAGAAGCTAGTGTCGCAACAGCATTGCACGGTTATCTCAATGGAGACCGGTTGCGTGCTGGTTGATCGTTCGGCCACTTTTTGTGTCGGCCAGTGGAAGGGCAATCAATGGGTTACCGACGACGGCGAAGTGCTCACTCCCGCCCTGGAGACGAGGTCTCCAAAGGACTTGCTGAAACATGTCACAAGTAACGAACTGGCGCAGTCCCGAGCAGAGTCCATCGAATGGGGTCTGGTCTTTTTAAGTCCAGAGTCCTACATGGCGTGTCATCCCCCGGCGCAAAATGTTCAGGCCTATAACGACCTGGGCTTTACTTGGCCGAGGGCGGCAAAGATGAGCTTGCACTGAAGTTCTATCGCGGCGTTGAGGCCGTCGGTAAACGCACAGTGCTGATGTTGAACATCGCCGACTCACTCTGGCGCCTTGATCGAAAAGACGAAGCGCAGCGTTATTACAGCCAGTACCGCGACGCGATGAGCGCCGACGGCAAGGCGCAGAAAATACCTCAACGTGCAGTTGAGCGATCCGTCATTCAGGGAACGAAACATTGAACATGTTTGTGCGCTTTATCGCGTTGTCCTTAGGCCTGCTGTCCGCTTCAACCGCGTTCGCTGAGGACAACTGCAAAGTCATCACGGTGAGCTGGCAATACGACCAATGTGTGGAAGCCGACCGCAAGAGTGCCGACGCAAAACTCAATGCCAGCTACAAAAAACTGATGGCGCGATTCGAATCTCGATGGAAGCCTGAGCCCGAGCAAGGAAAGGCTTACATGGCCATGGCCAAAGACTCGCAGCGCGCCTGGATCAAGTTGCGCGATACCACTTGCCCCCTCGATGCCACGGATGTCGAACCCGGATCGCAGGCATATACCTTGGTCATCAATAAGTGCATCGCCAGAATGAGTCTAGAGCGTGCAGCCTTCCTGGATGCGGTCGTCCCGGATGGTCCGAGTGAAGTGGTCGATGTTGCCAAGGTTTCCAGTTCTGCTTCGCAACGATACGGCGATGTGGTGGCTCGTTATGTCACTACGTTTGGTAGCCCCTGCCTCAATGTTCAGATCCTCGCGCCCAAGGGCAATTGGCGGGTGCTCTCCTCAAAACAGTTTTGCAGTTTTAACGGCAAATCGTTTTGGGATGGTTACGCCAGTGCGTTGTTTGAGGATCATGCATTCACTGCGGATGGTTTACAGCTGACGCTCAGCTTGTTCGAGCTTCGTGAAGAGGCAGAGAAGCGCCTCACCTGTGTAATTCCAATTCAGAACGAGCAAATCAAAGAGCTGAAGTGCGGCGCACCTGAGTCATCGTGAAACCATCAGCGTAATTTAGAAGATTGATCAGCAGGGAAGTGATCGGAATTGAACAAGCTTTCAAGTTGTTTTGGTGTGCTCGGGATCATCGCCGGCTTGTCGACTCAGCCGGCATCGGCGAGTGATCTACAAACCATCGGAGAACTGCATCCGCCGGTGGTTGCTTCGTTGGGTGATCAAAAGATTACGGTGTTCTTTTTGAAGAACAACCTTAAGGATCAGGTTAGAGACGTGCACGTGCCTGATGTTGAGATTTTCTACGCGCCCATGAATGCGGTGAAACCTTCGCTGAATTATGTGTGGAAGGTTGAGGGCGAACAAATTGCCTCGGTGTTCTTCTTCGAACGCAAATTCCCTGAGCGAGCGGGGAAGTCCATGTTTGTCCTGACAAAACACAAAGTTCTGCACAAGCATTTCGAAGGAGATTCCTATTCGGTGCTGGAATTGCCGCTATTCAAGGATGGTGACCACTTGGCTTTGCAGTTCTTTCGGGGTGACCTGCCAGATCCTGAGTTACAGAACTGCCTTGACGGTATCAATCGGGAAGATGGAGTAGAAGTCGAGTGTGCTTACAAGGATGCGGCGAGCATCAAGAAGTACTTGGCGGATCTGGATGGAAGGATGATTTCGGACTCGAAACTGGATCAGGGCAACCGTCAGAAGCCACTCAAAATCGAGGGTGACAAGGCCAGTGCCGCTTGCCCCTCACCCGACTTTTCTACATTTCTCTCAGCCTTCTCTGAACGCGCAGATGTGCAGAAAACCTTCGTCCAGCAGCCGCTGAAAATGGTCACGACCGTGGCCGGTGATCCCGAACCCGAGATGCAAAAAAGCAGCCTCAGCGGCGATCAACTCAAGTTCCCGATCATCCCGGATGTAGCGAAGCGAGAGGCTCAGGGCCTGACGTTGACCGTCAAGGAAGAACGGGGTGATCACGCCATTGCCATCCTGCAGAAACCGGATACCGATTATGTCTTCGAGTATCGGTTTGTTCGTGGGCAATGCTGGCAGCTTGAAGAAGTGATGGATTACTCGCTTTGAAACAGGTGGCAAGTTGAAAAGATTAGGTTTGATTGCGTTATCGCTGTGTTCTTTCTCTGCGGTTGCGGGACCGATGTTCCCGTCACTCACGTCGTGCAGGGACGTTGGCAGCGAATGCGCGCTGGCGCTGAAGGACAACTTCCTGGTGGACGTGCACTCCGGGCAGCGTCTCTCCGAGACGGAGGAACCTGCTGGGGCGATGAGTGGCTTTTGGCTGTACCGAGATGGCGAGCGCTACATTCTTCAGGAAGAAAACTACTCCCAGGCGAAGACGCGCCGTTGGCTGGTTTTCACCTACGACAGCGGCAAAGTGGTGCTCGACGGCGCTTATGTTTTCTCGATCGACATTGATATGAACACCGGGCCCTACTGGCATGGCTATGACTGCCGAGGTGATGCCAAGCCGTTCGCCGTGCCAACGAAAGATTCGTTCAGTGAGGCCGTTTTGGAGGCGTTATGCGGGGAGGCCGAAGGCTGGGTCGTCTCGGGCGGGGATACCAAGGTGCCGGTGTCGGCCAAAGGGCTGGCCGTCAGTGTTCCCGTTTATCACGACCGCAACCGCGATGGTTCAGCGACTTACCTGTTCACTGAAAGCGATGATCCGGATCTTTCGAAGCTGGTTTGCCTGTCCAACTGTGCTGATATTGCGCAAACGCCGGAGCGCGTTTCGCTGGAGACGGCGCCGCTGAAGGGCGGGCAGGATGGAACGTTGTGCTCGGATGACGAAGACATCTACTTCAGCTGCCCGCTGGAGGGCGGCAAGACGGTTTCTGTTTGTGCGGGGGGGAACAGCAAGCCCACGGCCGGTTCTGTTCAGTATCGCTACGGTGTGCCGGGGAACATCGAGATGGTCTACCCGAAGAATGCTTTGCCACCCAAGGGAAGATTCTTTGTTGTAAATGCGTCGGAAGGCAGCGTGAACCTGAACATCATCAAGTTCAAAAGCGGTGCCTATACCTACCTCGTTAGTCAGGCCTTCGTGAGTTTTCTGACGGTGCTCAAGGAGGACAAGGTTGTATTCAGGCAGCAATGCGGCTCAGGAAGTTATTCCTTCATAAACCGGGCGGCGCTCAAAGGGTTGGAATCACGCCCCAAAAGCGCAGAGGACTTTCGCTAGTCGCTGCTGCCGAAGACTAGGAAAGGGGACTCAACGTCCCCTTTTTTCCACCCGCGATTCAGCTACGGCTTGCCCTGATACTCCCGAAACTCAATGTGATCGAGCGTGCCTTCCACCATTAACCGCACGCCGTCCGCCATTCTGCTCAGGCCCAGTGCCATCGAGCGGCGGGGGCCGTCGAGGTCGTCGGCCAGGTTGGCGGCGATGGCGCTGATGGACAGGAGGTCTTCGGAGGCGTTGGCCATGAGGGCTTCGGCGTCGGCGTTGGGGCAGAGGGCGAACAGGCCGCCCAGGCGTTTGGGGCGTGAGGCTCTGGGTTTGAAGTGGTGGTCGAGGGCGCGTTCGGCGGCTTCGTGGAGTTTTTTCGAGTCTGGGAATTCGTAGGGGGAAACTTCTTCGTCAGTGAGAGTTGGATCGATCATCGGTGTAAATCCTTTTGGAGTTGGAAAGATTTGCCCCGGTTTTCGGACTTGCACATCCGGTCACCGATTTTGCGGCGACACACAGAGGCTATCGACGATAGTCCAGCCTGCCTAGTTCATGGACAGCACCGCAGTTTGAAGGACATTTCCCAAGGAATTGCGGGGTAGAGGAACAAGAGACCGCTGCTGTCGGCAGCTCCTACAGGAATGTGTTTCTTCAGGTGTAGGACGGGGGAGGGTGTGACGCGGAGCGTCACGGGAGGCATTCCTACGCAGAGCGTGAGAACGATCAAGTCCTGAGAGCGAAGTCGTGACTTGGTAGTCATCTTTCAGGAAAAGCCATGCATCGTCTTCTATCAATCCAAGATAGTGGCGAATCCGTCCGAATCCCTTACACTCCCCCGGCCGTTCATTTTCCTTTTGAGGCTGTGCGCATGAAATTTCGTTTTCTTCTGTGGATGCTGGGTCTGTTGATGGGTAAGGCCAGTCGGACAAATCCTGCGTTCCAGCAGCAGTTGGGTGACAAGGATCTGGTGTTTCAGCTACAGACTCTGGACGGGAAAGTGGCGCGGCATTTCGTGGTGAAGGACCAGCGCATTACCAGCAAGTCCGGGGTGGTGGCGGAGCCGGCGTTTGCGATTGCCTTTAAAGATGCGACGTTCGGGTTTGCGACGATGCAGGCCAAGAACAAGCAGCTGGCGTTCATGCAGGGGATTCAGGACAAGTCGATCCAGCTCAAGGGGAATCCGGCGCTGGTGATGTGGTTTCAGGGGTTGATGAAGTATTTGAAGCCGCGGAAGGCCAAGCCGAAGTCATAGGGCTTTCAGGTAGCTTGTCGGGACAGGCCTGCCTCTTCAGCTTTCGGGCTCGGGAGGCTCGGCGTCCAGTGGCTGGCCCCGGTATGTCTTGTAGATCTGCTGGACTTTCGGGTTGTCCAGCTTCTCGTAAGCGATGTCTTCCTTGTCCAGGCCATCCAGGCCTCTGATGCCACTGATGGTCTCTGGCCATTCGTCACGACTGGATATATCGACTACGAACGGGTTGAGGTAGCTATCGAGATGCCTTTCGCGAGGTTCTCGGATCTCGTCGCTGAGTGCCCGCAAGTAGTCGTCTTTGCTTGTCCTTGACCAGTCGATGGCGAACCCGGCTCGATAACAGAGTTCCATGAAGACCAATAGAATCGCGCGTCCATTGCCGTCCAGGAAGGGGTGTGCGAAAGCCAGTTGGCCCATCACTCCACCGGGATGGTCTCTGAAGCGTTTCTTGTCTGCTGCGAGCTTGAGCGCATAGTCGACAGACATTTTGATCAAGTCCGGGCGCTCGAAGACGGTGCGGCGAGGGTCGTCGAGAGAGCCCTTGAAGACTGCCAAGTGGGGGACAAGCTCGTTCCGGTCTTTTCCTGCCCAGTGATAGAAGCCGGAGAACAGGATTTCGTGAACGTTGAGTACAGTCTGGTAATCGATCGGCTTTTTCTTGGCCAGATAGGCAAGCGCCTCTTCGATACTCAATTCGAACGAAAGATGCTCTGACTCTTTTACTTCAACGGGATCTTTCAGTTGCAGCGAGTTTTGAAGATATCCAGCCGTCTCGAAGTCGCCGAACGGATCGAAAGTCATGCGCTGCGTTTCTGTTCACGCCTTTCCTGAAGGTAGCGCCCTTGGAGCGCCAGGATTTCAGATTTGCTCAGAACGCCTTTTCTCTTGAGGTTGACGAGCAACTGTTCGATGCCATCCAGCTCGACGACATCGCCAGCCAAGCGGGTAATCCCCACGGCCATACGACTCATGCCGTCACGTCTGGCCGTAACCTTGTTGTCTTTGGCAAGCTTGCGGACTTCGCTCGCAACGCTGACAGCATCTGTTTGGGTCATCGGAAATCCCTCTGTTTGCCGTCAAATCATAGCAGCGCGCTTGTTTGCTGTCGTTGCTGGCAAAGTGACCGAAATCGGTGGAACCAGGGCCATATCTGCAATCAAAAAAGGCCCTGGTTGACGTTCCGAAGAGTGCTTTAAGCCTGGCTGAACTGCGAAGCCAATTCACGCAACAACACTTCAGCCTCAAGCACTTTGCTGACCACATCATTGGCCTTGTCGCGAGTCAAACCAACACGCTCCAGCAACGCATCCGGAATGTCTTCATCCGGCCCGGAGCCGATGCCGCGACTGCGCAGCAGGCGCACGGCCAGGCAGACGAGGTTCGGGTATTCGGCGTAGGCGCCGTCGTAGTTCGGATCGTGCTGGAAGCGCAGGGCGGTGGCCAGTTCGTCCGGCATGTCCCAGTAGCGCATCAGCCAGGAGCCGATCTGTTCGCGGCTGATGCCCAGCAGGTGTTGCTCGACATAGCTGTGGCACAGGTGCGGGTTGACCTCCAGGTGGCGGCAGATCAGCGAGAAATGCGGCGGGAACACGTGGGCCAGCAGCAGGTAGCCGAAGTTGTGCAGCAGGCCGGCGAGGTAGGTCAGGCCGGCTTCCGGGCGCTGGGCGCGCGGCATGGCGCGGGTCAGGCCTTCGATGACGGCGGCGGTGTAGATCGACTGTTGCCAGTACGGCGTGGTGTGTTGCGGATGGTCTTTTGGCAGGCTCAGGGTCTTGCCGAGGGCCAGGCCCAGCGCCAGGTTGATCACCAGATCGAAGCCCAGCACGCGGACGATTGCGTCTTCCACCGAACGGATCTTGCCCGGCGAGGCGTAGTACGGCGACGCCGCCCAGCTCACCACTTGCGCGGCCAGCGCCGGGTCGGTTTCGACCACGCCGGTGATGTCGTCGATGGTGGCGTTCGGGTCGACGCGCAGCTTGATGATTTTTTGTGCGGTTTCGGCCAGTGGCGGAATCTCGATGGTCGCTTCCAGACGCTGCTGGATGCGCCGCGCGGTGAACGCTTGTACGGCCTGGGTGATTTCCTCGCGGTCATCGTCCGGGCGGTCGAGGTTCGGGCGGATGCTGCTCAGGGCTTCGCCGAAGTTGGCGGCGCTGGCCTTGGTCAGCATGGTCTTGAAGTCTTCGCTGGCGATTTCCAGCAGCAGGCCCGGCTCGCCGGAGTTGATCAGCAACTTCGGCTCGCGCAGCAGGCTTTCTTCGTAGAGGCACGGCGAGCTGGTCAGCGCCGGCAGGCCCGGCAGCAGGCTCAGGCTGTGTTTGCCGAGCATCTTTTCCAGGCGCTCGGTGGACACGGCAGTCAGGCGACGGCCCGTCAGCTCGGCGAGGCGGTTGAGATCCAGCAACTGGCTCTGTGGAAACAGCACCATCAGCGCACCGACAGCGTCGTCCAGCAACACGGCCTGCACTTTGCGCGAGGCGTTGAGGCCGTGGTGGTCGAGCACTTCTTCGTAGGCGACGCCCAGCTTGTTGAGCAGCAGCCGAATAACAGACGGAGCGTGCGGGGATTCGGGGGCGAGAGCAGCTTCGGTCATGGTCTGTATCCGTTTTTGAAACAATTGCTGGAGTATAACCAGCTTGGTTGGAACGAGCTTTGAGAAACTGCGACGGTGCTCACACTTGGCCGTATTGCTGCCCGTGTCGCAGCCATCGGTCCAGCAGCGGGCTGACGTGAGTGGGCCAGCGTTCGAGCAAGGCCTGGGCGGCATCGCGCACGGCGGGCAGCAGATCGGCGTCGCGCATCAGGTCGGCGACCTTGAATTGCAGCAGGCCGGTCTGGCGGGTGCCGAGCATTTCGCCGGGGCCGCGCAGTTCGAGGTCTTTTTCGGCGATGACGAAACCGTCGTTGGTCTCGCGCATGATGCCCAGGCGCTGGCGGCCGATCTGCGACAGCGGCGGATGGTAGAGCAGCACGCAATGGCTGACCGCGCTCCCCCGGCCGACACGGCCGCGCAACTGGTGCAGTTGCGCGAGACCGAGGCGCTCGGGGTTTTCGATGATCATCAGGCTGGCGTTGGGTACGTCGACGCCGACTTCGATCACGGTGGTGGCGACCAGCAGTTGCAGGTTGCCGGCCTTGAATTCGGCCATGACGGCGGCTTTCTCTGCGGGTTTCATGCGGCCGTGGATCAGCCCGACCTTCAGCTCGCCAAGGGCGGCGGTGAGGTCTTCAAACGTGGTTTCGGCGGCCTGGCAGGTCAGCTCTTCAGACTCTTCGATCAGCGTGCACACCCAATAGGCCTGACGGCCTTCGGCGCAGGCGCTGCGCACCCGCTCGATGACTTCGACGCGGCGGGTGTCGGTGACCAGCACGGTGTTGACCGGGGTTCGGCCGGGCGGCAATTCGTCGAGGATCGAAGTGTCGAGGTCGGCGTAGGCGCTCATCGCCAGCGTCCGCGGAATCGGTGTGGCGGTCATGATCAATTGATGCGGACACATGCGCCCGCCAACGCCTTTCTGCCGCAGCGCCAGACGTTGCTGCACGCCGAAACGGTGCTGTTCGTCGATGATCACCAGCGCGAGGTTCTTGAACTGCACTTCGTCCTGGAACAGCGCGTGAGTGCCGACCACCATTGGCGTGCCGCTGGCGATCTGTTCCAGCGCGGCGACGCGGTTCTTGCCCTTGAGCTTGCCGGCCAGCCACGCCACTTCAATGCCCAGCGGTTCGAGCCAGCGCTTGAAGGTGATGAAGTGCTGCTCGGCGAGGATTTCGGTCGGCGCCATCAGTGCGACCTGATAACCCGCTTCCAGCGCTTGCAGCGCGGCGAGGGCGGCGACCACAGTTTTGCCCGCGCCGACGTCGCCCTGAATCAGCCGCAGCATCGGTTCGTGCTGGCTGAGGTCGTAGGCGATTTCGTTGCCGACTCGCTGTTGCGCGCCGGTCGGATTGAAACCGAGGTTGGCCAGGTATTTCGCCGGCAGCTTGGTGGCTTTCGGCATCGCCGGCGCGCGCAGGGAACGCATGCTTTCGCGCAGGCGCTGCTGCGATAGCTGGTGAGTCAGCAGTTCTTCGAAAGCGAGGCGATGCTGGGCCCAGTGATGACCGAGGGCGAGTTCGTCGACGTCGGCATCGGCGGGTGGGTTGTGCAGGTAGCGGATCGCATCGGCCAGCGGCGCCAGTTGATAGTCGCGGGCCAGTTCGGTCGGCAGCCAGTCGGGCAGGGTGGCCGGCTTGAGCAGGGTCAGGGTCTGCATGCACAGCTGACGCAGGCGCGCCTGGGTCAGGCCTTCGGTCAGTGGGTAGACCGGGGTCAGGGTTTCATCCACTGGCGGTGGTTCGTCACCGTTGATGGCGCGGTATTCCGGGTGGTAGATCTCCAGCCCCGAGGCTCCGGGCCGGGCTTCGCCGTAGCAGCGAATCCGCGTGCCGCGCTTGAGGCCTTCTTTCTGCGCGTTGCTGAAGTGGTAGAAGCGCAGGCTCAGTCCGCCGGTGCCGTCCTGCAAGCGCACGACGAGGCTGCGACGCCGGCCCATCACCACGTCGGCGCCGCTGACGGTGCCCTCGACCACGGCGTCCTGCCCCGGCCGCAATGCGCCGATCGGCACCACACGGGTGCGATCCTGATAACGCAGCGGCAGGTGGAACAGCACGTCCTGGAGGTTTTCCAGGCCGACCTTGGCCAGTTTCTCGGCCATGGCTTCACCGACACCCTTGAGTGCGGTGACCGACACCTGCGACAGCTCAGTCATGACGCTGGCTTAACCGGCCGTGACCGGCGCGGCAGGTTTGGCGACCGAGCACAGACGAATGGAGTCGGCGAGGATTTCGATAGCTTTCGGCCGTGGGAAGCTTGCGCGCCAGGCGATGGCCACGGTGCGGAACGGCACTGGTGCCGACAGCGGACGCACTTCGATCACGCCCGGGGCGTAGTGATGGCTGTCCACCGCCGACAGTGGCAGGATCGAGATGCCCAGGCCGGACGCGACCATGTGGCGAATGGTTTCCAGCGAGCTGGATTCGACCGTGGTGTGCTTGGCGCCGTCGTTGCCCTTGGTCAGGGTCGGGCAGGCTTCCAGCACCTGATCGCGGAAGCAGTGGCCTTCGCCGAGCAGCAGCAGGCTCTTGTCGTTGAGCAGGGCGGCGTCGATGGATTCTTTCTGGGTCCACGGGTGCTGGGCCGGCATCAGGACGTAGAACGGCTCGTCGTAGAGTTGCAGGGTCAGCACGTCGGCTTCGTTGAACGGCAGGGCGATGATGATCGCGTCCAGCTCGCCATTGCGCAGTTTGTCGCGCAGCACGTGGGTGAAGTTTTCTTCGATGTACAACGGCATCTGCGGGGCGACCCGGTGCAGTTGCGGAATCAGGTGCGGGAACAGGTACGGGCCGACGGTGTAGATCGCGCCGACTTTCAGCGGGGCGGTCAGCTGGTTCTTGCCGGCCTGGGCCAGCTCGCGGATGCCTTGGGCCTGCTCCAGCACTTTCTGCGCCTGGGCGACGATGCCTTCGCCGACCGGGGTCAGGCGCACGGCGCTTTTGCTGCGCTCGAAAATCAGCACACCGAGTTCGTCTTCAAGCTTTTTCACGCCCACCGACAGGGTCGGCTGGCTGACGTGGCAACGCTCGGCCGCGTGGCCGAAATGCTGCTCTTGGGCGAGGGTAACGATGTAGCGTAATTCTGTGAGGGTCATAGCAAGCGTCCATGAAGATGCGGGCCAAGCATACCGGCTGCAATCGATAGACGCACGTTATCAGACTGAGTGATGAATGCGACACCGGGCAATGCCGGTTTGCCGTGGATGGATAAGCAAAAGGCACCTTTCGGTGCCTTTTTGACTGGATCAGGCCGAGCTCCGCGAGTGCGGATCAGCGGCGGCGTTCCAGCGAGTACACAAACGGCGCAACGATTTCGATCGCGCCATTGGTCAGCATGTCGGCCGGTGGCTTGGGCAGCGGCTGGGCGCGACGGATCATGTCCAGGGTGGCTCGGTCCAGATCGGCGTTGCCGGAGCGGCCCACCAGTTCGAACGACAGCACATTGCCTTCGCCATCGACCACGAAGCGCAACCGGTTCAAGCCTTCCTTGCCCCGTGCCTGAGCGCTGGCCGGGTACTTCTTGTACTTGGCCAGATGCGCGAGCAGGGTGCCTTGCCAGCTGGCTTTGGCGGCCATTTGTGCAGGCGACGGGCCCGGTGCAGGCTGGGCGGATTTCTCCGTCGGCGCCTGAGTCGGCTGGGTATCGGCCGGCTTCTCTTCGGACGGCTTCTCCTTCGGCGGATCGGGCAGTTTCTTCTCGATCGGCTTCGGCGGTTTGGGTTTCGGCTTGGGTTTCGGTTTCTGCACCGCGATCTCGGCTTTCGGCGCTTCGGCCAGTTTCGGGATCGGCAGTTCTTCAACCGGAGCCGGTGGCTGCGGTGGCGTGACGACTTTCGGCGGTGCGGGCGGTGGCGGGGCCGGAACCGGTGCCAGCTCGACCATCATTGCCTGCGGCGGCAATTCGATGGGCGGGCGGGCGGTCCAGTTCAGCGCCAGCGCGATGGCCAGCGCATGAACACCCAGCACCACGGCCAGGCTACCGCTGTAACGCGTCAGCTTATGGCGCGTCGTGATCATTTCTTGACTGCGCTCTCGAGTCCGACCAGACCGACCTTCAGGTAACCGGCGGCGCGCAGGTTATCCATCACGCTCATCAGGTCGCCGTAATCCACGCCTTTGTCGGCCTGGAAGAAGATCGTCGTGTCTTTCTTGCCCTGGGTCTTGGCGTCGAGGACGGCGCCGAGGGTTTCGGCTTTCACTTCGTCTTCGCCAATGAACAGGCGCTGGTCAGCCTTCACGCTGAGGAACACCGGTTTCTCCGGCCGCGGCGCCGGTTTGGCGGTCGAGGCAGGCAGGTCAACCTTGATGTCCACTGTGGCCAACGGAGCGGCCACCATGAAGATGATCAACAGCACCAGCATCACGTCGATGAACGGCGTGACGTTGATTTCGTGGTTCTCGGCCAGATCGTCGTCTGCGCCTTCTTTCAAATGCAGGCCCATGGCCGATTACCCCACTTTCACCATGTGCGGTTGCGAGCTGTTGCGCTCAGGCTGGTGGTCGAGGTCGCGGCTGACCAGCAGCAGCACCTGAGCCGACGCATCGGACACCTGAGCCTTGTAACCGGCGATGGAGCGGGCGAAAACGTTGTAGATGACCACGGCAGGAATCGCGGCAACCAGACCCAGTGCGGTAGCCAGCAGCGCTTCAGCGATACCCGGTGCTACGACGGCAAGGTTGGTGGTCTGGGTTTTGGCGATGCCGATGAAGCTGTTCATGATGCCCCACACGGTACCGAACAGACCGACGAACGGCGCGGTGGAACCGATGGTGGCGAGGACGCCGGTGCCGCTGCTCATGTTGCGGCCACAGGCGGCTACCAGACGCTCGAGGCGGAAGCTGACGCGTTCCTTGATGCCTTCTTTCTCGCGGGCGTTGGTCGACAGGCGCATCTCTTCCAGCGCGTCGTGAACCAGCAGGTTGGCGAGGGTGCCTTCCTTCGCGGCGGTGGCGCTGGCCTCTTTAAGCGTGGCGGCTTTTTTCAGGGCGGCAATCTCGCCACGCAGGCGACGTTTGGCGCCCATCAGCTCGAAGCCCTTGGCGATCCAGATGGTCCAGGTGATGATCGAGGCGATGGCCAGGCCGATCATCACGGCTTTAACGATCACGTCGGCGTTCTGGTACATGCCCCATGGCGACAGGTCGTGGGCCATGCCCAAGGTGTTGTCGGCTTCGAGGACTTCCGGCGCGTCGGCAGCGCTGGCGTCTACGGCCTGCACCGGATCGGTCGCGGCAGGTGCAGCAGCCGGAGCGCTTTGCTCGGTGGCGGCTGGCGCGGCCGGGGCCTGGGCGTCAGCGAATGCGGCGACTGGCGCCAGCATCAGGCTGAGCAGCAGGGCAGCCACGGCGCTCCAGGCGCGAGGTCGGTTGGTTGGCGAAGCGGAGTTTTGAATGCGTGTCATGCTGGCCGGACCTGAGATAGAAAAACGGTAATGCTCTTCCAGGCCTCGTGAGGCCGAGAACAAAAGTGGCGTGCATTATTGCAAGTAATTCTTGTTAACAGAAGTAATAGAGTTGCTTTTTTTCCTTCATTGCTAGCCGCTCGTCCCTTGCCGAGGCTAGTCTGTCGCTTTCCGATGGGAGTTTTTTGATGTCCGCGCCTTCTGTTTTGATCGCCGGTTGCGGTGATGTCGGCAGCCGTCTGGCCACGCAATTGCTGGCTGCAGGCTTCCAGGTCTATGGCCTGCGCCGTGATATTTCGCGTTTGCCGGATGGCGTTATCGGTGTCGCCGGTGACTTGTTCAATGAGGATTGCCCGGCGACCTGGCCGGTGGGCGCTATCGATTACCTGGTGTATAGCGCGGCGGCCACCGATCACGATGAGGCCGGTTATCGCGCGGCGTATGTGCAGGGTTTGCAGCATGTGCTGGGTTGGCTGAACGATTACGGTCAGGAGCCTGAGCGGCTGCTGTTCGTTTCCAGCAGCAGTGTTTACGGGCAGCAGAACGGCGAATGGGTTGATGAAAAATCCGAAACCGTCGCCGCTGGTTATTCCGGTCGGTTGATGCTGGAGGCGGAGCAGGTTGCGCTCAACTCTGGCATTCCCGCGAGCATCGTCCGGCTGACCGGCATCTACGGCCCCGGTCGTGAGTGGTTGCTGACCCAGGTGCGTCGTGGTTATCGGGTGGCGGTCGATCCGCCGTTGTATGGCAATCGCATCCATGCCGATGACGCGGCGGGGTTGATGGCGTTTCTGCTGGAGGCGGATCGCAAGGGTGTGGCGCTGGATAACGTTTACATCGGCGTGGACGACGCGCCGGCACCGCTGGCCGAGGTGGTAGGGTGGCTGCGTGAGTATCTGGGCGTCACCGAGTGGTCGGAAGACGAGAGCGTGCGTCGCACCGGCAGCAAGCGTTGCAGCAATGCCCGGGCGAAGGCGCTGGGCTGGGTGCCGAAGTATCCGAGTTATCGCGAGGGGTATGCCGCGATTCTTGAAGGGCGCTGCTGACTTTCGGATGTAAAAAAGGCGGGAGCAAATGTTTGCTCCCGCCTTTTTTGTCTCAAGCGCCGATCACTGCTTCTCGAGCAACCACTTGCGTTCACCCGGGGTGAACTGCGGTTGTTCGTCCGCCAGCGCGGTGTTCACGGCCTGTAGAATTTCCAGCTCTTTGCCCTTGCGCACAAAGATCCAGTTGTTGCCCTGGCCGTTCTGCTGCAACCACATGCTGTCGTTGCCGCTGCTCATCGATGCGCAATCGCCTGCGAGGCACAGCGCATAGCGGTCGGCACCCGGCAGGCCGGAGACTTGTCCGTCAGCCTGGAATTGCACGGTGGCGCCTTCGCCCTGGCCGCTGGTGATCGTCCAGTTGCCGCCCAGATAAGCGGAATACAGTGCGCGTTCGAAGCTGGCGCCGATCGGTGCGCCTTCCGGCACCGGAATCTGCGCGCGGTCGAAGACCTGTTCCGGTTCGTTTTCGTTGGCGGCTTGTTGCAGTTGGCCGCCGTCACGTTTCAGCTCGCTGGCGGAACTGCCATAGAAATCGACTTTCCAGGCACCGGACTCTTCGCCGAGCAAGCGACCTTCGACGTTTTCGAAACCGTTGGTGTAGCGGGCCTGACCGGCCTTGGTGTTGACGTCCCACTCCAGGTTCGGGCCGTAAGCCTGAAGCGCTTCGCGCAGGGGGCCGCCCTTGGCAGCGGCATCGATGGCGACCTGATTGATCCAGGTGCCGCTGATGTCACGGTCGGCAGGGTTGCTGGCGCAACCGCCGAGGAAAATGGCGAGCAGCGAGAGAGCAAGCGCTTTGCGCATGGTGGAATCCTTTCAAAACCTTTTCTTTACCGCAGAGCAATCGGCGCGACCTTGAAGGGTCGCGCCGTGCGCATTACTCGATGACCAGAATGGCATCCATTTCAACCTGCGAACCCTTTGGCAGGGCCGCCACGCCGATGGCGGCGCGCGCCGGGTATGGCTGGTCGAAGTACTTGCCCATGATCTCGTTGACCTTGGCGAAGTGACTCAGGTCGGTGAGGAAAATGTTCAGCTTGACGATGTCCTTGAACGAACCGCCGGCGGCTTCGGCCACGGCTTTCAGGTTCTCGAACACCTGGACGGTCTGGGCTTCGAAACCTTCGACCAGTTCCATGGTTTTTGGATCGAGGGGAATCTGACCCGACATGTAAACGGTATTGCCGGCCTTGATCGCCTGGGAGTACGTACCGATTGCGGCCGGGGCCTTGTCGCTGGTGATAACAGTCTTGGTCATGTATGACTCCTTGTAATGTTTGAGTTATGCACGCATGCGGGTGATGCGGATCACCCCGGTCAGGGCGCGCAGTTTCTTGATCACGCGGGCCAGGTGCACACGGTCGTGGACACTGACCACCAACTGGACAACGCTGATGCGGCCATCGCGTTCGTCCATGCTGATTTTCTCGATATTGCCGTCGGCTGCGTTGACGCTGCTGGCCAGCAGGGCGATCAGGCCGCGCTGGTGTTCCAGCTCGACGCGCAGTTCGACGTTGAATTCGCCGGTGACATCCTTGGCCCACGAGAGCTGGATGCATTTTTCCGGGTTGTGGCGGATTTCGCTGATGTTGCGGCAGTTGTCCAGGTGCACGACCATGCCTTTGCCCGCCGACAGGTGGCCGACAATCGGGTCGCCCGGGATCGGCGTGCAGCATTTGGCGTAACTGAGGACCAGACCTTCGGTGCCGCGAATCGCCAGCGGGCCTTCCGGACTCGGCAGTTGTTCGCCTTCGCCGAGCAGGCGGCGCGCCACGACATAGGCCATGCGGTTGCCCAGACCGATGTCTTCCAGCAGGTCTTCGATCAGTTCGAGGCGGTACTCGGTGAGCATCGCCTTCACACGTTCGGTCGGAATCTGTTCCAGCGCGCTGTCGAAGCCGTTGAGCACCTTGTTCAGCAGGCGTTCGCCGAGGCTGATGGATTCGGAGCGGCGTTGCAGTTTCAGCGCATGGCGGATGTGGGTCCGCGCCTTGCCGGTGACCACGAAGTTGAGCCACGCCGGATTCGGCCGCGCGCCGGGAGCGCTGACGATCTCCACCGTGGAGCCGCTTTGCAGCGGTTCGGACAGCGGTGCGAGACGACGGTTGATCCGGCAGGCGATGCAGCTGTTGCCGACGTCGGTGTGCACTGCGTAAGCAAAGTCGACCGCCGTGGAGCCTTTGGGCAGCTCCATGATCCGGCCTTTGGGCGTGAACACGTAGACCTCGTCCGGGAACAGGTCGATCTTCACGCTCTCGATGAATTCCAGCGAGTTGCCGGCACGTTGCTGCATTTCCAGCACGCCTTTGACCCACTGACGGGCGCGGGCATGAGTGCCTTTCGGCTGCTCGTCGCCACTGGATTTGTACAGCCAATGGGCGGCAATGCCGTTGTTGGCCATCTCTTCCATTTCGCGGGTGCGGATCTGGATCTCGATCGGAACACCGTGCATGCCGAACAGCGTGGTGTGCAGCGACTGATAGCCGTTGGCCTTGGGGATCGCGATGTAATCCTTGAAGCGACCCGGCAACGGTTTGTACAAATTATGTACAGCACCCAGCACGCGGTAGCAGGTATCGACCTTGTCGACGATGATCCGGAACGCGTAGACGTCCATGATCTCGTTGAAGGCCCGACGCTTGCCGCGCATTTTCTTGTAGATGCCGTAGAGGTGTTTCTGGCGACCGCTGACTTCACCCTGGATGCCGTCGATGGCGAGGCAGTGGCCAAGGGATTCTTCGATCTTGTTGACGATTTCCTTGCGGTTGCCCCGGGCGCGCTTGACGGCCTGGTAGATCCGCGCGGAACGCATCGGGTGCATGGCTTTGAAGCCTAGGTCTTCGAACTCGATGCGGATCGCGTGCATGCCCAGCCGGTTGGCGATGGGCGCGTAGATCTCGAGGGTTTCCTTGGCGATGCGCCGGCGTTTTTCGCCGGACAGCACTTCCAGCGTGCGCATGTTGTGCAGGCGGTCGGCGAGCTTGACCAGGATCACGCGGATGTCGCGCGCCATGGCCATGGCCATTTTCTGGAAGTTTTCAGCCTGGGCTTCGGCCTTGGTCTCGAAGTTCATCTGGGTCAGTTTGCTGACCCCGTCGACCAGTTCGGCCACGGTTTCACCGAACTGCGCTTGCAGCGCTTCTTTGGCGATACCGGTGTCTTCGATCACGTCATGCAGCATCGCAGCCATCAGGCTCTGATGGTCCATGTGCATGTCGGCAAGAATGTTTGCCACGGCAAGAGGATGCGTGACGTACGCCTCGCCGCTGCGGCGGCGCTGGCCGTCGTGGGCTTGTTCGGCGTAGAAATACGCTCGGCGGACCAGGTTGACCTGGTCGTTGCCGAGGTAGGTCGATAAGCGATCGGCGAGGGCGTCTATGCTCGGCATGATGTCTCCTGCCGCAAGCTGTGATCCCGCGCCGTGCTACGTCGACCAGGCATAGGCTTAGACGGCCTCGTTGGACTCGTCCTCGAACGCAGCGAAGACCGGGTCTTCGTGGACGATTTCCTGCTCGGCGATGAACTCGTAGCTCATCAGGCCTTCAGCGATTTCACGCAGCGCAACTACGGTCGGTTTGTCGTTTTCCCACTGAACCAGGGGCTCTTTGCCGCCGGTGGCCAGTTGACGGGCACGCTTGGTAGAGAGCATGACCAGCTCAAAGCGGTTTTCCACGTGTTCTAGGCAGTCTTCAACGGTTACGCGGGCCATGGTATTCCTCGGAGCGAATGCAATATGCGCGCTGCCCGGTTGGGCGAGCGGACTCAACAGTTTAAAAAATCACCAGCGATTAGGGAAGCGCTGATTTTTTGACCAGACTCTTCAACGCGCTGCAAGCACCAATGTAAAGCCCTTGCAGCGGTTTTGGGAAGTGCTGTTTCAGCCCAGCAATTCAGCCAGCAATTTGCCAAAACGCACTTGCTGGCGTTTCTGTTGCAGCTGATTGGCGCGGAAAATCGCTTTCAGATCGTCCAGTGCGTGAGCGAAATCGTCGTTGATGATCAGGTAGTCGTACTCGACGTAGTGGCTCATCTCGCTGACGGCTTCGCGCATCCGGCCGTCGATGATCTCGTCGCTGTCCTGGCCACGGTTGGTCAGGCGCTGGTGCAGAGCCTGCAGCGATGGCGGCAAGATGAAGATCGAACGGGCCTGCGGCATCAGCTTGCGCACTTGCTCGGCGCCTTGCCAGTCGATTTCCAGAATCAGGTCATGGCCTTCGTCCAGGGTCTGCTGCAGGCGGCTTTGCGAGGTGCCGTAGAAGTTGCCGAAGACTTCGGCGCGTTCGAGGAAATCGCCGTGCTCGCCCATCTTCACGAACTCTTCGCGGGTCACGAAGTGATAGTTCACGCCGTCCACTTCGCCCGGGCGCATGGCGCGGGTGGTGTGGGAAATCGAGACGCGGATCTCCGGGTTGGCGTCGGTCAGGGCCTTGACCAGACTGCTCTTGCCCGCGCCCGAAGGGGCGGAAATGATGTACAGGGTGCCGGTGCTGTGGGTCATGTCGGGGTAGCCTTACTCAATATTCTGCACTTGTTCGCGCATCTGCTCGATCAACACCTTGAGGTTGACCGCCGCCTGGGTGCTGCGCGGATCGAAGGCCTTGGAGCCCAGTGTATTGGCTTCGCGGTTGAGCTCCTGCATCAGGAAGTCCAGGCGCCGGCCGGCGGCACCGCCGGATTTCAGCACCCGGCGAACTTCGATGATGTGAGTGCTCAGGCGATCCAGTTCTTCGGCCACGTCGCTTTTTTGCGCGAGGATGACCATTTCCTGTTCCAGGCGCTGCGGGTCCAGTTCAGCCTTCATGTCGGCGAAGCGGTCGAGGACTTTCTGGCGCTGGGTGGCGAGCATCTGCGGAGCCAGTTCGCGCAGGGTCACCACATCTTCCTCGATGGAGGTCAGGCGATCGTTGATCAGGCGTGCCAGCTCTGCGCCTTCGCGCTCGCGGCCGGCCTTGAGGTCTTTCAGGCCTTGATTGAACAAGGCCAGCGCCTCGGCGTTCAGCGCCTGCGGGTCGGTGGCATCGGCGACCAGTACGCCCGGCCAGGCCAGCACTTCCAGCGGGTTCAGCGCCGCCGGGTTCTTGATCAGGCTGGCGACGGTTTCGGCAGCAGCGACCAGTTGCGCGGCGCGCTCGCGATCCACTTGCAGCGGCTTGCCGGTGCTTTCCTCGGTGAAGCGCAGGGTGCATTCCAGTTTGCCGCGCGACAGGCCCTGGCGCAGGGCTTCGCGGACGGCGCCTTCGAGGTCGCGAAACGATTCCGGCAAACGCAGATGGGGTTCCAGGTAGCGGCTGTTGACCGAGCGCAGCTCCCAGCTCAGGGTGCCCTGAACGCCGGCTTTTTCGACGCGGGCGAAGGCGGTCATGCTGTGCACCATGGGGTGACCTCGCGATACAGATCGGCGCGAATTGAAGCTCCGCAGCTCGATATCAATGAATTTAAGCCGACTGGCAGCAAAGGCGCAGGATTGTAGCGCAGTGCGGCAGATGCGCCCAAACACACGGTGTGACAAAGGGCTGCAGGCCGTCGGCGAAGCGCGTTTCAGGGCCTTCGGTCGTCGGCGGGATTTTTTAACGAGTGCCCAGGCGCGGTGCGCGGCTCTATAATGCTCCGCAGTTTTCCGTCCCCAGTACAGGTATCTCCTATGAAACGTCCAAGTGGTCGCGCTGCCGATCAGCTCCGCTCGATCCGCATTACCCGCAACTACACCAAACACGCCGAGGGATCCGTACTGGTCGAATTCGGTGATACCAAAGTCATCTGCACCGTCAGCGTCGAAAACGGCGTGCCGCGTTTCCTCAAAGGCCAGGGCCAGGGTTGGCTGACCGCCGAATACGGCATGCTGCCGCGCGCCACTGGCGAGCGTAACCAGCGTGAAGCGAGCCGTGGCAAGCAAGGTGGTCGCACCCTGGAAATCCAGCGTCTGATCGGCCGTTCCCTGCGCGCCGCGCTGGACATGTCCAAGCTGGGCGACGTCACCCTGTACGTCGACTGCGATGTGATCCAGGCCGACGGTGGTACCCGTACCGCGTCGATCACCGGCGCCATGGTTGCGCTGGTCGATGCACTGAAAGTGATCAAGAAGCGCGGCGGCCTGAAGGGCGGCGACCCGCTCAAGCAAATGATCGGTGCCGTCTCCGTGGGCATGTACCAGGGCGAGCCAGTGCTGGATCTGGACTATCTTGAAGATTCCGCCGCCGAGACCGACCTCAATGTGGTGATGACCAGCACCGGTGGCTTCATCGAAGTGCAGGGCACCGCTGAAGGCGCGCCGTTCCAGCCTGAAGAGCTGAACGCGATGCTGGAACTGGCCAAGAAAGGCATGAACGAGATCTTCGAACTGCAAAAGGCTGCATTGGCCGACTGAACAGGTTCGTAACCCGCAAGGAGGACGCGATGAGTGATGAGCAAGAGTTGCTGCCCAAGCCGAGCCAGGAGGTTCGCCAATGGGCCATGTTTTGTCACTTGTCCGCCTTGCTGGGGATCTGGATTCCGTTCGGCACGCTGATCGGGCCGCTGGTCCTGTGGCAGATGAAACGCGAGACCGATCCGTTCATCGACGCCCAGGGCAAGGAAGCGCTGAATTTCCAGATCACCGTGGCGATTGCTTCGATGATCTGCTTCGTGCTGATGCTGTTGATTATCGGGTTCGTGCTGTTCGGCCTGCTGGCCATTGCGGCGTTGGTGCTGACGATCATCGGTGGCGTAAAAGCCAATGAAGGTTTTCCGTACCGTTATCCGTTTACCTGGCGCTTGATCAAATAACATTCAGCCGAAAGGTGCATGTTGGAATAATCAATTCTGCATATTTAAAAGCCCTGACTTGTCGGGGCTTTTTTGCAACTAAATAAACCTGCATTGCTCGTAGGAATAGTCTGCATGCGATGAGTGGCAGAACAAATTTTATATATTCATCGGCCTTACATTTTTAGTCACAACTGTAATGCTCGATGCGGCCAAAGGGCATTGGCAGCATGACTTTGCGCTTGTTAAGGTTGCCGCACGTCATATTCCTTCAGAAATATTTCGATATATTCAGGCCATCGAAGGCTCTTGAATTTCAGTGTTTCCAGTGTTGAAACAACCAGCCGATTCGTGAGGCGTATCCAGGGAAAAGTTCGCCTCCGACTATATAGCCAAGAATAATCCAGATGATTCAGCTCGATTTTTACGGCACGCTCGTGGCCGCTTCCCTAGTACTTCTGCTGGGGCGTGGTCTTGTTACCCGTGTTGGTGTACTGCGCAATTTCAATATTCCCGAACCTGTTGCGGGTGGCCTGTTGGTGGCTCTGGTTCTTCTGGTATTGCGAGCGCTCGATATAGAAGTCCGGTTCGATACCTCGTTGCAGGCGCCGCTGATGCTGGCGTTTTTTGCCACTATCGGCCTGAGTGCAGACTTCGCCAGCCTCAAGAAGGGCGGTCGCGTAGTAGGGATATTTCTATTGGCGGTCACCGGCCTCCTGATCCTGCAGAACGCCATGGGCATCGGACTTGCCACAATGCTGGGGCTCGACCCGCTGATGGGGCTGTTGACGGGCTCCATCACGCTGGCCGGTGGTCACGGAACCGGTGCTGCATGGGGAACGGTATTCAGCGAGAAATACGGTCTGGCCTCCGCCTCCGAGCTGGCGATAGCTTCGGCGACATTCGGTCTGGTGCTGGGTGGTTTGATCGGTGGTCCGGTTGCCCGTTTGCTTATCAAGCGTGTCGAGGTGCCTGGTTGTCATCCGCAGGAGGCGCCGCGTCTGCCAAAGGGGTTTGAGCAGCCGAACAAGGAGCGCTCGATCACGCCATTCTCGTTCATCGAAACCCTGGCGCTGATCGCGGTCAGCCTGCTGGTGGGCAATCTCCTGAACGGGCTGCTGCATGGCACGGCATTCGAATTGCCGACATTTGTTTGTGTCCTGTTCGTGGGTGTCGTGCTGCGCAACGGCCTCTCGGCGTTTGGCTTGTATCAGGTATTCGAGCGGGAAGTCTCGGTACTGGGCAACGTCAGTCTGTCACTGTTTCTGGCGATTGCGCTGATGTCGCTCAAGTTGTGGGATCTGGCAGCCCTGGCGTTGCCGATTTTCATTATTCTGGCCGTGCAGACGCTGGTCATGGCGCTGTTCGCGGTGTTCGTAACGTTCAGGGTGATGGGCCGCAATTACGATGCGGCAGTGCTGGCGGCCGGGCATTGCGGTTTCGGCCTCGGTGCGACGCCTACCGCCATTGCGAACATGCAAGCGGTGACGCAGCGTTACGGGCCTTCGCAGATTGCGTTTCTGGTCGTGCCGATGGTGGGTGCATTCTTCATCGATATCATCAACGTCATCGTGATCAAGTTGTATTTGGCGCTGCCGTTCTTCGCCGCTGTCTAAGGCGCGTTCCAGCCTGGGACTGACGCATAAAAAATGCCCGTATCCTGCGATACGGGCATTTTTTTACTGCGAAACGACGCTTAGATGGTCAGCGTCCAGTCGTAGTCGACGATCAGTGGCGCGTGCTGCGAGAACCGTGGCTGACGCGGCAGGCGTGCGCTGCGCACGAAGCGCCGCAGGCCCGGGGTCAGGATCTGGTAGTCGAAACGCCAGCCCAGATTCAGCATCTCGGCCTGTTCGTTGTCCGGCCACCAGCTGTACTGGTCGCCTTCGCGGCTGACTTCGCGCAGGGCATCGACGTAGCCCATGTTGCCGACAATCTCGTCCATCCAGGCGCGTTCCGGCGCCAGGAAACCCGGGGATTGCTGGCTGTCGCGCCAGTTCTTGATGTCGAGCTTCTGCTGCGCGACGTACAGCGAGCCACAATAAATGTACTCGCGACGTTTGCGCCGCTGTTTGTCCAGGTACTTGCCGAAGTCGTCCATGAGCTTGAACTTCTGGTTCAAGTCCTCATCGCCGTTCATCCCCGAAGGAAGCAGCAAGGTGGCAATACTGACTTTGTCGAAATCTGCTTGCAGGTAGCGCCCGTAGCGGTCGGCCGTCTCGAATCCGAGACCGCTGATGACAGCCTTCGGTTGCAACCGCGAATACAAAGCCACGCCGCCTTGGGCAGGGACTTCAGCATCGCAGGCATAAAGGAAGTAGCCATCCAGTTGGAAGGCTGGGTCGTCCAGTTCAAAGGCGGAGGCACGGGTGTCCTGCAGGCAGATGACGTCGGCATTCTGTGCCTGCAGCCAACTGAGCAAACCGCGCTCGACTGCAGCCTGAATACCATTGACGTTCACACTGATGATCCGCATAAATGGCCCCAAAAATCGCGTGCGTGTATGATACACGGCGTCAAGCTAATTAGCTAAATCCGTGGTATTTGGGGTTTTTTTCATGCAAGCGTATCAGCGCGATTTCATTCGTTTTGCCATCGATCGCGGCGTTTTGCGCTTCGGTGAGTTCACCCTGAAGTCCGGGCGCACCAGTCCTTACTTCTTCAATGCCGGCCTGTTCAACTCGGGTTCCGCGCTGGCGCAGCTGGGCCGTTTCTACGCCGCAGCTATCGCCGAGAGCGGTATTCCGTTCGACGTGCTGTTCGGCCCGGCCTACAAAGGCATCCCGCTGGCGGCAACCACTGCCGTGGCGCTGGCCGAACACCACAACCGTGACCTGCCATGGTGCTTCAACCGCAAAGAAGCCAAGGCCCACGGCGAGGGCGGCAGCCTGGTCGGCGCACCGCTGACCGGTGAAGTGCTGATCATCGACGACGTGATCACGGCTGGCACCGCGATCCGTGAGGTGATGCAGATCATCGCTTCCCAGGACGGCGCCAAGGCCGCCGGCGTGCTGATCGCCCTGAACCGTCAGGAACGCGGCAACGACGAGCTGTCGGCAATCCAGGAGGTCGAGCGTGATTTCGGCATCCCGGTCATCAGCATCGTGTCGCTCAACCAGGTGCTGGAATTCCTGGCTGACGACCCTCAGCTCAAGCAGCACCTGCCAGCTGTTGAAGCCTATCGCGCCCAGTTCGGCGTCTGATACAAAAAGGCCCTGTCACGACAGGGCCTTTTTTTGCCTGGTTTACAGCAAGCTTCGCCATTTTTCGACAAGTCGCACACAGAGCCACACGTTGACTGCGACAAACGCGAACAGTGCGCAGGTCATCAGCACGAACAGTGTCCGGCTTGTGTCGAAATCCCAGAAATCGAGGGTGCTGGTGCGGACAATTCCCACGGCTGCGGGCAGATTGACGTAAAACAGCGCGGCAAACGCGCACGTCAATGGAAGCGCACAACTGAAGAGCGTCCCCACAACCGTTTCCCGGCTGCGCTTTCTGGCCTGAACGCCTGATTGATATTGATCCAGCGCCATCGCCTCGGTCAGCCTGGGCCACGCCAGGTTGAACAGGAAAGTGGCCAGGGTCAGCAGCAAGCCGCTGACCGCGACGATGTCACTGAACGGCATTGAGTCCCAGCGTTGCGCAGAGTAAAGCGTGGGAGTCTTCGCTGATCTCGAATTGCCCGGCGCTGCCCTTGCGCTTGGTGATGGGTTTGAAGGTCGGCTCATTTTGCGTGATCAGCATGTTCAGTTCATCGCGGATGACGTCGGAGCTGATGACCACCAAAAAAACAGTCTGAGCGTGCTCGGCTGACTCGATCACCGCGCGCATGCTGTGTTGCAGGATGTCGTCGAGCTGATTGCGAAAGCGCGACACGGTGTTCTTCAGCAAGGTTTTGCTCTGACTCTGGGTCAGTTGAAAAATGGTCGAGATTTGCGATTCGGTCGGTAATGTCTGCCCGAAGTAGCTTTGAATCAGGTAAAGGAGGCGATCCTGCTTGGCTTCGTCGGCCCGGCTGGGCATGCCGCCCTCGACCAGCATTTTCAGGTATTCGGTCAGGCTGGCCTTGGCGATACGCTGAAGAGCGTGGGCAATTTCCGCGTCGCCGATGCGCAGGGTTTTTTTGACCGGTTCCTTTTGCTCCTGCTCGAAAGCGTCGGCGTCGATCGTGAATGAGATCTGCATGATTCAGTTCTCCACGATTATCTGGAGGACTGATCCGGATACGGATCTGCCACTGCATCGCCCTGACCGCTCAAGATATTCCAGCCATTGAGCACGTGGGTGCTGGGTTGGTAGTCAGGGCAGGGTGGAAGCGAGGTTTTCGATTGATTGGAGTATTCGCGTCCACAGTCTGCACATTTGTAGGTGCCTGCGGAAACGTCACTGCCATAAGGTACGTGGTTTTTTTGCATGGGGAGGATCTCCTGTGAATTCAGGGAAGATCCTATGAAGAATGCTGCTTTCGCGATGTCGGACGCTTCGTTGATGAGCGTCGGACATTTCTTTAGCGCACAAAAAAATCGCAGCCTTCGCCATCTCCTGCAGAAATTTCATACACGCGAAATTCGTTTTTGCAGGAATGGCCGCAGGCTGCGATCTTTTATATTTCAGCGATCAGTGACGCTTGCGATTGCTGATCAGCGTACCCACACCGGTGTCGGTGAAGATTTCCAGCAGGATCGCGTTCGGTACGCGGCCGTCGATGATCAGCGAGCTGCCCACGCCGCCCTGAACCGCTTCCAGCGCGCAGCGGATCTTCGGCAGCATGCCGCCGTAGATGGTGCCGTCGGCGATCAGGTCGTCGACCTGCTGGGTGCTCAGGCCGGTCAGTACGGTGCCCGACTTGTCCATCAGACCGGCGATGTTGGTCAGCAGCATCAGCTTCTCGGCTTTCAGTGCTTCGGCAACCTTGCCGGCCACCAGGTCCGCGTTGATGTTGTACGACTCGCCGTTTTCACCCACGCCGATCGGCGCGATCACCGGGATGAAGTTGCCTTTGACCAGCAGGTTCAGCAGTTCGGTGTTGATCCCGACCACTTCGCCCACATGGCCGATGTCGATGATTTCCGGCTGGGTCATCTCCGGAGTCTGGCGGGTGACGGTGAGCTTCTTCGCACGAATCAGCCCGGCATCTTTACCGGTCAGGCCAATGGCGCTGCCGCCGTGGCGGTTGATCAGGTTGACGATGCTTTTGTTGACCTGGCCGCCGAGGACCATTTCCACCACGTCCATGGTCGCGGCGTCGGTGACGCGCATGCCGTCGACGAAGTGGCTCTCAATCGACAGGCGCTTGAGCAGATCACCGATCTGCGGGCCACCGCCGTGCACGACCACCGGGTTGATGCCCACGGCCTTCATCAGCACGATGTCGCGGGCGAAGCCGGTTTTCAGCTCCTCGCTTTCCATCGCGTTGCCGCCGTATTTGATCACCAGGGTCTTGCCGACGTATCGGCGGATGTAAGGCAGCGCTTCGGACAGGACCTTGGCAGTGTTGGCGGCGGCATCGCGTTCGAGGGTCATTCAGGGCTCCGGGTGAATCAGCAATCAGAACGGTAGTTGGAGATCAGGTGCAACGCGTTTCAGTTGGGCATGGAACACAGCCTTGATGCGCTGCAATTCAGCCTCGTCATCGGCCTCGAAGCGCAGCACCAGCACCGGTGTGGTGTTGGACGCGCGCACCAGGCCCCAGCCTTTGGCGTAGTCGACCCGCACGCCGTCAATGGTGGTCAGGTCGGCGCCTGGGCCCCACTGCGCATCGTGCAGTGCATCAATGATGCTGAATTTGCTCTCTTCGGTCACATGGATATTGATTTCCGGCGTGGAAATATCGTTCGGGAAGGTCGCGAACAGCTCCTCGGCCGAGGATTTTTCCTTGCTGAGGATTTCCAGCAGCCGTGCGGCGCTGTAAATGCCGTCGTCGAAACCGAACCAGCGTTCCTTGAAGAAAATGTGCCCGCTCATTTCGCCGGCCAACAGCGCGCCGGATTGTTTCATTTTCTTTTTGATCAACGAGTGACCGGTCTTCCACATTAGCGGCCGACCGCCATATTCCTTGATCAGCGGGATCAGGCGACGGGTGCATTTGACGTCGAAGATGATCTCCGCGTCCGGGTTGCGCGCCACCACGTCACGGGCGAACAGCATCAGCAGGCGATCCGGAAACACGATGGTGCCGGTATTGGTCACCACGCCGACGCGGTCGCCGTCGCCGTCGAAGGCCAAACCGATGTCAGCCTTGGTTTCCTTGACCTTGGCGATCAGGTCGACGAGGTTTTCAGGCTTGCCCGGGTCCGGGTGATGGTTCGGGAAGTTGCCGTCGACTTCGCAGAACAGCGGGATGACTTCGCAGTTCAACGCTTCGATCAGTTGCGGGGCGATCACGCCGGCAGCGCCGTTGCCGCAGTCGACCACGACTTTCAGGCGCCGGGCCAGTTTGATGTCCTGGACGATTTCGGTGTTGTAGCGGTCGAGGATCTCGACCTGGGTCACGCTGCCCGTGCCGCTGCTCAGGTTGCCGGTCTTGAGGCGCTCGTGCAGGGCCTGGATCTGTTCGTTGGCGAGGGTGTCGCCGGCGATCACGATCTTGAAGCCGTTGTAGTTCGACGGGTTGTGGCTGCCGGTGAGCATTACGCCGGATTTGCCGGCCAGTACGTTGGCGGCGTAGTACAGCGCCGGGGTCGGCACCAGGCCGACATCGCTGACGTGGCAGCCGCTTTCGGCGATGCCGCGGATCAGCTCGGCAACCAGTTCCGGACCCGACAGACGGCCGTCACGGCCAACGGATACGTTCGGTTCGCCCTGGGCCAGGCTCTGGGAGCCGATGGCGCGACCGATCCAGTAGGCGGTTTCGCCATTGAGGAATTCCGGCACGGTGCCGCGAATGTCGTAGGCGCGGAAGATGCTGTCGGGAAGCTTCGGGGCGACTTGGGCGGGGGTGCTCATCTGCGAAAATGCTCCATCTCGAAAGTGGCTGGACACACCGACGACTCATTCGACGGCAAGCTCAAACTGAAGGGTATGACGGCAGTTTTCACAGAGAGTTCGTGGTGTGAAAGGGCCATGACGCCTTGTGCGGCGTGGCTTTGGCCTGCCAATGCCTTGATTTTCAGCGGTAAACGTTGCAGATGACATTTTGAAATTCGTGGCGAGAAACGCGCCCTCGCCACGACAGATTTCTAGCCGATCACTTGGTACCGGAATGGCCGAAACCGCCAGCGCCACGCTCGGTTTCGACGAACTCTTCAACCATCTCGAAGTGCGCCTGCACCACCGGTACCAGCACCAGTTGCGCCAGGCGCTCGCCGACCGGCATGGTGAATTCGGTCTGGCCACGGTTCCAGCAGGACACCATCAGCGGGCCCTGGTAGTCGGAATCGATCAGGCCGACCAGATTGCCCAGCACGATGCCGTGCTTATGGCCCATGCCCGAGCGCGGCAGGATCAGCGCGGCGAGGTTCGGGTCGCCGATGTACACCGACAGCCCGGTAGGAATCAGCACGGTTTCACCCGGTTTGATCACGATGTCCTCTTGCAGCATGGCGCGCAGGTCGAGGCCGGCGGAGCCCGGTGTGGCGTATTGCGGCAGCGGGAATTCGGTACCGATGCGTGGGTCGAGGATCTTGGCTTGCAAAGCGTGCATGTAAATTAAACCTGGTTCAGACGTTCGGCGATAAAAGTGACGAGCTGGCGAGCGATCTTGCTCTTGCTGGTCTGGGCGAAAACCGTGGCGTGCAGCCCACGATCGATGACACTGCAGGCGTTTTCTTCGCTGTTGAAACCGATGCTCGGGTTGGCGACGTCGTTGGCGACGATCAGATCGAGATTCTTGTCCTTCAGCTTGCGTGCAGCGTAGTCGAGCAGGTGTTCGGTCTCGGCGGCGAAGCCGACACTGAACGGACGGTCGGGACGGGTCGCGATGGTGGCCAGGATGTCCGGGTTACGCACCATTTGCAGGACGAAGCCGTCACCGCTCGTAGGGTCTTTCTTCAATTTTTGCGGGGCGACGACTTCCGGGCGGTAGTCCGCCACCGCTGCCGAGGCGATGAAGATGTCGCAAGGGATCGCGGCTTCACACGCGGCGAGCATGTCGCGGGCGCTGACCACGTCGATACGCGTGACGCGATCCGGCGTCGGCAAATGCACCGGGCCGCTGATCAGTGTGACGCGGGCGCCGGCTTCCACCGCCGCTTCAGCCAGGGCGAAGCCCATTTTGCCGGAGCTGTGGTTGGTGATGTAGCGCACCGGGTCGATGTTTTCCTGGGTCGGACCGGCAGTGATCACCACGTGCTTGCCGGTCAGCGCCTGACGCTGGAAGCAGTCTGCCGCGAGCTGGGCCAGATCGGTGGCTTCCATCATGCGGCCCATGCCGACGTCGCCGCATGCCTGGCTGCCCGAGGCCGGGCCGAAGGTCTTCAGGCCACGACTTTCAAGGAGTTGCAGGTTGGCCTGGGTCGCCGGGTCGCGCCACATGGCCTGGTTCATGGCCGGGGCGACAGCGACGATGGCGTCGGTGGCCAGCACCAGCGTGGTCAGCAGATCGTTGGCGATGCCTTGGGCCAGACGGGCCAGCAGGTCGGCGGTGGCCGGGGCGATCAGCACCAGATCGGCCCATTTGGCCAGTTCGATGTGGCCCATCGCCGCTTCGGCAGCCGGGTCGAGCAAATCCAGGTGAACCGGGTGGCCGGACAGCGCCTGCATGGTCAGCGGGGTGATGAATTCGCTGCCGCCACGGGTCATGACCACGCGCACTTCGGCGCCCTGATCGATCAGGCGGCGCACAAGGTCGGCGCTCTTGTAGGCAGCAATGCCGCCGCCGACGCCCAGAACGATGCGTTTCCGATACAGCCGCTGCATAGGTCTGCCTTTCATTTCGTTGGTGACATACGTGGCGAAACCCCCTCCCCAGGGTGAATTCGCCCGCAAAAAAGATGGGCTACGATATCACAGCGACCGCTACGGAACAGCGGCGCCCACAGACAAGGAAGGTGTATGAGTATTCGCGATTGGCCGGCGGCGGAAAGGCCGCGGGAGAAGCTGTTGGAACAGGGCTCGGGAAGTCTTTCCGATGCCGAATTGCTGGCCATTTTTCTACGGACTGGCGTATCCGGTAAAAGCGCGGTGGATGTCGCAAGACACCTGCTGGGTCAGTTCGGCAGCTTGCGTGCGTTGCTTGAGGCCGATCTCGCAACGTTCAGCGAACAACTGGGCCTGGGCCCGGCGAAGTTCGCCCAGCTGCAAGCTGTGCTGGAAATGGGGCGGCGACATTTGGCCGAGCGCATGCGGCAGAAAACGGCGCTGGAAAACCCGCAGGTCGTGCGCGATTACCTCAAGGCCATGCTGCGCCACGAGCCACACGAGGTGTTCGGTTGCCTGTTTCTCGACTCCAAACATCAGGTGCTGACCTTCGAGACGCTGTTTCGCGGCTCGATCGACAATACCGCCGTGCATCCCCGGGAAGTCGTGAAACGTTCCCTGGCCAATAACGCGGCGGCCGTGATCCTGTGTCACAACCATCCGTCGGGTAATACCGATCCGAGTCAGGCTGATCGATTATTGACCAAGCGCTTGCAGAAGGCTTTGGAGCTGATCGACGTGCGGGTGCTCGATCACTTCATCGTTGGTGATGGGGAGCCGTTGTCGATGGCGGAGTGTGGCTGGATGTAGCCCGCAGCGACCGTGGTCGCTGCGGGCCTAGGCGGATTACTTGAGGGTGACCTTGGAGTAGTCCTGCCGGCCGAACGGGCTGACCGAATAACCCTGCACGTCCTTACGCGTCAGCGCATATGCCGTCGGATGCGCCAGCGGCAGCCACAATGCCTGCTGCTGAATCTGCGCCTGCGCCTGCTCGTACAGCTTGGTGCGCACACCTTGCTCGCTGGTGGTCTTGCCGGCGCTGATCAGTTTGTCCAGATCGGCGTTGCAGTAGCGGGCGAAGTTGGTGCCGGACTTCACTGCCGCGCAGGAAAACTGCGGGGTGAGGAAGTTGTCCGGGTCGCCGTTGTCGCCGGCCCAGCCCATGAACAGCAAATCATGTTCGCCAGCCTTGGCGCGACGGATCAACTCGCCCCACTCGATCACGCGAATTTCCGCCTGAATGCCGATTTCCGCCAGGTCCGATTGCAGCAACTGTGCACCGAGGCTCGGGTTCGGATTCAGCAGGCTGCCGGACGGGCGAGTCCAGATGGTGGTCTGGAAACCGTCCTTCAGTCCGGCCTTGGCCAGCAATGCCTTGGCCTTGTTAACGTCGTGGGCATAACCGGGCAGATTCTTCGCATAGCTCCAGGTGTTTGGCGGATATGGGCCGTTGGCGGCTTCGGCGGTGTCCTCGAACACGGCTTTAAGGTAGTTGGCCTTGTCGAACGCGAGGTTGATCGCCTGGCGCACTTCCGGCTTGTCCAGTGGTGGATGCTGGCTGTTGATGCCGACGAATGCGGTCATGAACGCGTCAGTCTTTTCGACTTTCAGCGTCGGTTCTTCTTTCGCGGCCTGTACGTCCAGAGGCTTGGGCGACAGGGCAATCTGGCACTCGTTACGCCGCAACTTTTGCAGGCGCACGTTGGCGTCCGGGGTGATGGCGAAGATCAGCGGATCCACCGCCGGTTTGCCACCGAAGTAGTCTGGGTTGGCCTTATAGCGAACTGACGCATCTTTCTGGAAGCGGGTGAATACGAACGGGCCAGTGCCGATCGGCTGGCTGTTGAGCTTGTCGGTCGCGCCGGCCTTCAGCAGTTTGTCGGCGTATTCAGCAGAATAAATGGAGGCAAAACCCATGCTCAGGGTCGCGAGGAACGTCGAGTCCGGGTGATCGAGGGTGAAGCGCACGGTCAGCGGATCCAGTGCGTCGATCTTTTTGATCAGCGTCGGCAGTTGCATCGACTGGGCATGAGGGAAGCCGCTCTGGGCGACTTTGTGCCACGGGTTGGCCGGGTCGAGCATGCGGTCGAAGCTGAACTTGACGTCTTCGGCGGTCAGTTCGCGAGTCGGCTTGAAGTAGTCGGTGGTATGGAACTTCACCTGCGGGTGCAGCTTGAAGACATAAGTCAGGCCATCGGTGCTGACTTCCCAGCTGTCGGCCAGGCTCGGCACGACCTTGCCGCTGGCGGTGTCGAAGTCCACCAGGCGATTCATCAGCACGTCGGCCGAGGCGTTGGTGGTGGTCAGCGAGTTATACTGCACCACGTCGAACCCTTCGGGGCTGGCCTCGGTGCAGACGCTCAGGGCGGCGGCCTGGGCCAGTGGACTCAGTAACAGCGGGGCGAAGAGCAGGGGGAGGGCAGCGAGGCGCATGGTCGGCTTCCTTTACAGATCGAAGGCCCATCTGCAAGTGCAGTCTGGAAAAGGCCTACCCTAGTGGTCGCGATTGCAAATGACTATCCCCTTTTTGCATTTTCGGGGCTGCGCGGGTGAGGATTTGTCGGAAGAGACGGCAGGAAAAGTCTTGATAGCGGGTATGATCGATTTTCTTCGACGAATGGTAAAAATTGCCGGCAGCCTTTGTCCAAGGCGCTTGCGCGCGGAAAAAGCGGCTTTTTAGCCATTCTTTGCACACGGAAAGTTGTTGCTCCGTGGTCTTTCTGGTATAAAGCAGCGCTCTTTTCTAGGGGCCCGGTTCCTTCGCTTGTAGGTGTAGCCGGTAAGACCTCTAAAGAATCGCGGCGCCTGGCGCCACAATGACTAGAGATTAAGCGGCCAACCCATGCCGGGTTGGGCATGTGGTTTTAGAGGGCTGAGGCATGTCTAGAGTATGTCAAGTTACCGGTAAGGGTCCGGTGACTGGGAACAACATTTCCCACGCAAACAACAAAACCCGTCGTCGTTTCCTGCCGAACCTGCAGCATCACCGCTTCTGGGTTGAAGAAGAGAAACGTTTCGTACGCCTGCGCGTTTCCGCCAAAGGCATGCGTATCATCGACAAGCGTGGCATCAGCGTTGTGCTGGCCGAGCTGCGTCGCGACGGCAAGGTTTAAGGGAGCTAATCATGCGTGAATTGATTCGTTTGATCTCGAGCGCCGGTACTGGTCACTTCTACACTACCGACAAGAACAAGCGTACTACCCCGGACAAAATCGAGATCAAGAAATATGATCCGGTTGTTCGCAAGCACGTGATCTACAAGGAAGGCAAAATCAAGTAATTGATTTTTCCCGACTTACGAAAAAGGCCCGTATCTCACGATACGGGCCTTTTTTGTTGCCGAAAAATCGTCGCTGCCGTGATCCACAAAAAAGGCCTGCACCTTTCGGTGCAGGCCTTCTTGAGGGGGGTAACGTCAAATCCGTCGGATCATTTTCGGGTCAGATTGAACCAGATAATTCCACGCATGGGGTTGAGGTCAACGATCAGGGTCTCGACGTTTTCATCCTCCTGTTCCTGTTCCTGTTCCTGTTCCTGTTCCTGTTCGTCCGGATCTTTGACGGAGTAGCCGGTGAGTTGTTCGATGTAGGCCCTGACGGCCGGTACAAAGGGAGTACCGATCAGATGGCCGATCAGTTGAAATGCGTTTTCCTGAGCCATGTTCTCATTTCCTTATGATTGAGAGTCCCTTGTGGACGACAGGATTCTTCACTCTTCTGCGGCGCTCCGTGCGATATATATTTATTCCTTGCCTTCAAAAATCACATAAATCTTGCGGCAAGCCTCCAGGACCTCCCAAGTGCCACGGAAGCCAGCCGGAATGACGAAGCGGTCGCCGACTCGTAGGGTTTTGGCATTGCCTTCACCGTCACGCAGCACCGAAACGCCTTGCAGGATTTCGCAGTATTCGTGCTCGGTGTAATTCACCGTCCACTGACCCACCGCACCTTCCCACACGCCGACGCCCATCTGCCCGCAAGGGCTGTCGTATTGATTGAACACCGCCTGCTCGGGATCGCCCTTGAGCACTTTGGCCGGGTCCGGGCGATAGCGTTCGGCTTCGGTGGTGGTCAGGCTGATGTCGACGACGTTCTGGATGTTCATTGTTGTTTTCTCCCGTGATGACGGCGCGGTGGCGTGAAAGGGCCAAAGTCTATGTTGATTAAATTGAACGCCGCAAGGCCGTATGGCGAGCTTGTGTCAAATATATTGAAACAACCCCGGCCGCTGGTTTAGGGTGGCGGATGCCTTGGGCCGAAAAGCAGGCTGGCCGGGCAGTATTCCTGAGGACGACCGCGACGATCGCGGCGCTCGTATTGAACAAGAGGAGGACACTCGAATGACCACCCTGACTCGTGCCGACTGGGAACAACGCGCCCGCGACCTGAAGATCGAAGGCCGCGCCTACCTCAATGGCGAGTACACCGATGCCGTCTCCGGCGAGACCTTCGAGTGCATCAGCCCGGTCGATGGCCGTCTGCTGGGCAAGATAGCCAGCTGTGACGCCGCCGACGCCCAGCGCGCCGTGGAAAACGCCCGCGCCACTTTCAATTCCGGCGTCTGGTCGCGTCTGGCACCGACCAAGCGCAAAGCCACCATGATCCGTTTCGCCGGTCTGCTCAAGCAGCACGCTGAAGAACTGGCCCTGCTCGAAACCCTCGACATGGGCAAGCCGATCAGCGATTCGCTGTACATCGACGTGCCAGGTGCCGCGCAAGCCCTGAGCTGGAGCGGTGAAGCGATCGACAAGATCTACGACGAAGTCGCCGCCACCCCGCACGATCAACTGGGTCTGGTAACTCGCGAACCAGTGGGCGTTGTCGGCGCCATCGTGCCGTGGAACTTCCCGCTGATGATGGCCTGCTGGAAACTCGGCCCGGCGCTGTCGACCGGTAACTCGGTGATCCTCAAGCCGTCGGAAAAATCCCCGCTGACTGCCATCCGCATCGCCGAACTGGCGGTCGAGGCCGGCATTCCGAAAGGCGTACTGAACGTGCTGCCAGGCTACGGCCACACCGTCGGCAAGGCGCTCGCTCTGCATAACGATGTCGACACCCTGGTGTTCACCGGTTCGACCAAGATCGCCAAGCAGTTGATGATCTATTCCGGTGAATCGAACATGAAGCGCGTCTGGCTTGAAGCCGGCGGCAAGAGCCCGAACATCGTGTTTGCCGATGCGCCGGACCTGCAAGCCGCTGCCGAATCCGCCGCCAGCGCCATCGCCTTCAACCAGGGCGAAGTCTGCACCGCCGGTTCGCGTCTGCTGGTCGAGCGTTCGATCAAGGACAAATTCCTGCCGATGGTGATCGAAGCGCTGAAAACCTGGAAACCGGGCAACCCGCTGGATCCGGCCACCAATGTGGGTGCGCTGGTCGACACCCAGCAGATGAATACCGTGCTGTCCTACATCGAGTCGGGCCACACCGACGGCGCCAAACTGGTGGCCGGCGGCAAGCGCATCCTTCAGGAAACCGGTGGCACCTACGTCGAGCCGACGATTTTCGACGGCGTGAGCAATGCGATGAAGATTGCCCAGGAAGAGATCTTCGGCCCGGTGCTGTCGGTCATCGCCTTCGATACTGCCGAGGAAGCGATCAACATCGCCAACGACACGCCTTACGGCTTGGCGGCAGCGGTCTGGACTCAGGACATTTCCAAGGCGCACCTGACCGCCAAGGCACTGCGTGCCGGCAGCGTGTGGGTCAACCAGTACGATGGCGGCGACATGACCGCACCGTTCGGCGGCTTCAAGCAGTCGGGCAACGGTCGTGACAAGTCGCTGCATGCGTTCGACAAATACACCGAGCTGAAGGCGACCTGGATCAAGCTGTAAGCCGTTAAGGGAGCCTGCCGACGCGGGCTCCCGAACGGTACAAAGATCCCTGTGGGAGCGGGCTTGCTCGCGAAGGCGGTGTGTCAGTCATCATCAATATCGACTGTCAGACTGCATTCGCGAGCAAGCCCGCTCCCACATTGGTTTTGTGGTGCACATAAAAATTATCCACAGGAGCGTGGACCATGCGTTGGGCGACGTATTTCGCCGTGTTGGCGTCTGTCTTGAGTGTTGGCCTGGCCCTCGGTGTCAGCATGCCGCTGGTGTCGTTGCGTCTGGAGGGTTGGGGCTACGGCTCGTTCGCCATTGGTGTGATGGCGGCGATGCCGGCCATCGGCGTGTTGCTGGGGGCGAAGATCTCCAGTCACCTGGCGGCGCGCTTCGGTACGGCGAACCTGATGCGCCTGTGCCTGTGGGCCGGGGCGCTTTCCATCGGCCTGCTGGCGTTGCTGCCAAGCTACCCGATCTGGCTGGTGCTGCGGCTGATGATCGGCGTAGCCCTGACCATCGTTTTCATCCTCGGCGAGAGCTGGATCAATCAACTGGTGGTCGAGCACTGGCGTGGGCGATTGGTCGCTCTGTATGGCAGCAGTTACGCGTTGAGCCAACTGTCCGGTCCGTTGCTGTTGGGCGCACTCGGCACCGATCACGATTATGGTTTCTGGGTGGGTGTCGGCCTGTTGATCGTATCGCCGCTTCTGTTGCTGGGCCGCAGCGGCGCGCCAAGCAGTGAGGCCAGCAGCGTGACTTTCGGCGACCTGTGGGGGTTCGCTCGTGAACTACCGGCCATCGCCTGGGCGGTGTCGCTGTTCGCTGCGTTCGAAGCGATGATCCTGACGCTGTTGCCGGTGTATTGCCTGCAACAGGGTTTCACCGCCGAAATTGCGCTGGCGATGGTCAGCACCGTGGTGGTGGGCGATGCGCTGCTGCAATTGCCCATCGGTGCATTGGCCGACTACCTGTCGCGCCGGACCTTATTCACCGGCTGCGCCGTGGTGCTGATGCTGTCGAGTCTGGCGATCCCGATGTTGCTCGACACTTTGCTGATCTGGCCGCTGTGGGTGCTGTTCGGCGCCAGTGCCGGTGGTTTGTTCACGCTGTCGCTGATCCTGATCGGCGAGCGCTACCGCGACGATGCGCTGGTGCGGGCCAACGCGCATGTCGCGCAGCTGTGGGGCGTCGGTTGTCTGATCGGGCCGTTGATGGCGGGCGCGGGCAGCCAATGGATCAGCGGGCATGCGTTGCCGTGGTTGATGGCGGCCGGTGCATTCGGGCTGGTGATTCTGCTGTCGCGACAAGGGGCGTTCGGCAAGGTGCCGGAGCCCGCTTGATGAGCCGGCTGGAGCGGGCTGCTACAGCATTCGCTCCAGTCCCACGGTGGTGCTGAACCACGCATTGAAGCGCCGCCACCAACTGCCCGGTTCCTTGGTCAGGGTGTGCATCTGGCCGTTGTCCTCCGTGACCCACACCACTTTTCCGTCCTGCAGTTTCGCTTCGTAGCTGAGCGCCGGCGCCATGCCCTGCAAGGCCAGCTCGCGTACGTGGGCTGCCATTTCAGGGCTGTCCACCAGCACCCCGACTTCAGTATTCCAAAGCACCGAGCGCGGGTCGAAATTGAACGAGCCGATGAACGATTTTTTGCCGTCGAAGATCATCGCCTTGCTGTGCAGGCTCGAATCCGAGCCGCGATAGGACTTGCTGTAAAACAGGTGCGGGCCGCTGCCGGAGTTATCACCAGGCTGGCGCCGCAACTCAAAGAGCTTCACGCCATGTTCCAGCAGCGCCTTGCGATACGGCGCATAACCGCCGTGCACCGCCGGCACGTCGGTGGCTTCCAGCGAGTTGGTCAACAGGCTCACCGCTACACCGGCATCGGCGCGGCCGGTCAGGTACAACAACCCTGGCTGCCCCGGCACGAAGTAAGCAGAAATCATCACCAGTTCTTTGCTGACCCCGGTGAGCTCCGGCGCCAGTTGCGTCGTCAACAGCAATTGCGGATCCGGTTCATCCTTGGCCAGCACCTTGCTCGGCGCATCCCACAGCGCCTGGTTCCAGGCCCAGATCAGCTCTTTACGCCAGATATCCATGCGCGGGTCGGTGCGGTAGGTCATCAACTGCTGATACAGCGCGTGATTCTGTTTGCGGGTTTCTTCCAGGGATTCTTCCAGGCGCGTGCGGGTGTTCTGCAGGTCTTTGGACGTGGGTTTGCTGGAGAGGAACTCGTCGATCGGCTTGCTCAGGGCGCTGTTCCAGTACTGGTCGAAACTGTGCCCGAGCTGCTCGGCGACCGGCCCGACACTGAGCATGTCGATATCGGTGAAATTCAGGTTGGGCTCGGCATCGAAGTATTCGTCGCCCAGATTGCGCCCGCCGACGATGGCCGCGCTGTTGTCCGCCAGCCACAACTTGTTGTGCATCCGCCGGTGTTGCAATGACAGGTTGAACAGTCGCCCCGCCGCCCGGGTCACGCCGGTGCTGCGCCCCAAGTGCAGCGGATTGAACAGGCGGATCTGGATCTGCGGATGCGCCGCCAGGGTGGCAATGATCAGGTCGAGGCCGTCGCTGGTGGTGTCGTCCAGCAGGATCCGCACCCGCACGCCACGGTCGGCGGCCTTCAACACTTCTTCCACCAGCATTCGGGTGCTGATGCCGTCATGGACGATGTAGTACTGCAAGTCGAGGCTGCGTTGAGCGTTGCGGATCAGCTCGGCGCGGGCGGTGAAGGCTTCGGTACTGTTGGACAGCAGGCGAAAGCCGGACTGGCCCTTGTAGGGCGCCGCCTGGGCCTGGATCGAACGGCCGAACGCGGAGTCGGAGGCGGGCAGTGCCTGGCTCGGTTCACGAGGAACATCCAGCGAAGCGCACCCGGCGAGCAGCAGGGCGGACAGCAGTGCAGGCGGCAGTAGGTGTCTGGAGCTCAAGTCGGATGGTTCCGGGTGTGGGCGAGGTCAGGAGTATGGCACGGCGCACGCCGCCTGTTGCCTGTTCGAAAAGGGCAGTCAATCCGACCCCTGAAGCAGAGCGGTTTGTAGCCCATGGCTGTCGGCAGGACACAGTTTTTTATACAAACTGCGGATTTTTCCGGCTCTCATCAGCTACGCCCCGCAGCGATTTTTCCAGCGCTCAATACACCCTCGCCTTACATCACTGCCGGGAAGCAACCGGAATAATGACAACGCTGATTCTGAGGCAGGACGTTTCCTGTTTTTCAGCAGAAGAAGCGCAGCTGGCTGTCATCTTTCGATTCTTATGGAGTGAGAATTTTCATGCGCAAGACCTTTCGTGCAATCGCTGTCGCAAGCGCCCTGTGTCCGGCACTGGCCATGGCCGATGGTGCAGACCTGACCATTATCGGGACGATCATCCCGACCTCGTGTACGCCGGCCTTCACCGGCGGTAACACGGTGGATCTGGGCAATATTTCCGCCGCGTCACTGAATCGGGACAGTCAGACCGAACTGACCAACCACAACGTCACGCTGAATGTGAGTTGCTCGGCGTCCGCGCCCATGGCCATCAAGGTGCATGACAATCAGGCCCATACCCACCTGCAAGGTATCGTCATCGATGGCACCGATTGGGCGCTGTACATCTACGGAATCGGCGAGGTGGCCGGCACCAAGATCGGTGGATACGGCCTGCGATACGGTACCCCTACAGTCGATGGCAAGCCGTCGATGATCATGTACAAGCAAGGGGGCATGACCAACTGGGATACTCCGGATACCGCAACGCTGGTGGGAAAGAATGCTGACGGCGGCAATCTTCGTTATTCGTGGGGCGGATCCCTGGCCGCAGGCCCGACGCCGGGCGTCGTGCACACCTTTCCCATGACGCTGGTGCCGGTCATCGGCCCGTCGGCGAACCTGCCGATCACTTCTGACATCGCGCTCAATGGCTCGGCAACGTTCGAGCTGCTCTACCTCTGACACAGCGCGCAACGCGCAAATCATCGACAGGCACCGGTCGCTCCGGGCCTGTCCGTTCCAATCAATGTAATCGGCTGGCCTGCGGCCCGGCATGAATGCCGGCTGCGCGCTCGCCCGTGGACAACGTCATGAACGCCTTTTTGCGAAAAGCCATCGCCAGTGTGCTGCTGGTTTCTTTTTGGGTGCCCGGCTCGATCCGGGCGGCGGGAATGGTTCCCGAGACGCCTGTCGTTGTGCTCGACGAAGGCGTGGGTGAGGCCGGCATCAATGTGTTCAACAGCGAGTCGCATCCCGCGCTGCTGCACACGTCTGTCGAAGATGTGCCGCAAGACACCGAGTCATTGCTGTTGCTGACACCGCCGGTGGCACGGGTCGAGCCTGGTGCGACGCAGCGCGTGCGTTTCATTCTGCGCAGCGCGCAACCCTTGAAGACCGAGCGTCTGAAGCGCGTGATCTTTGAGGGCATCGCGCCGCAGGACTCGACGGGCAAGGCGCAGGTAAGCCTGAGCGTGCGGCAGAACATTCCGGTGATCCTGCGTCCGGCGAATCTGCCGGTCGACCGCGAGCCCTGGAAGCATCTGGTGTGGTCTCGACAAGGGACAGACATCCAGGTGCGCAATCCCAGCCCGTACGTGGTGCGGCTGGGCCATTCGGTGACGCTGCTGCCGGGCCAGAGGGAGATGGATCTGGGGCGCACTTATGTGCTGCCCGGTGAGCAACTGACCTTGAGCGGAACGCCTGATCCGAGTCATGCGCCGCTTCAGGTAAGGCTGTTTCCAGTGACCACGTACGGTTTCGCCATTGCGCACTTCGATGCTCCTTTGGTGACGGATTGATGCATCGAGCTTGTCTGGCCGGTTCGGCGTTGATCATCGCTCTTGGCACCGCCCCTGTCGCCAGAAGCGCCGAGGGTCTGTCCGTGCAATTCAATCAGGACGTGCTCAAGTCCCGTGGGCTGGATCCGCGTCTGGCCGAATATTTCAGCCAGGCATCGCGCTTTCGCGAGGGCGTGCAGGCTGTCTCGCTGTCGGTCAACGGGGTTGCGAAGGGGCGGGTGCAGGTGGCGTTCGATGCCGAAGGCGAGTTGTGTTTCACGCCGTCCCTTCTGGAGCGGGGCGGCATCCGGGCAGCGGATCGCATCGAACCGGCGCGCGGATCGGGATGCGAGCTGTTCGCCCGGTATTTTCCGGACGCGGTGGTGCAGGTCGATCCGGCGCAGGAACACATCGCATTGCTGTTGCCCACCGATGCGCTGTTACCCGATCGCCCGGCCGGTCGCAGTTTCCTCAACGGCGGCACGGCAGGCCTGTTCAACTACGACGCCTTGCTGCTGGGCAGCCGTTTCGCCGGTCAGTCTTCGCAATTCCGTAATCTGAATGCCGAGCTGGGCCTGAATGCGGCGGACTGGTCGTTTCGCAGTCGCCAGGTGTACAGCGAGTTCGACGGACAGGATCGTCTCGAGCATTTGTATGCCTACGCTTCGCACACCTCGGAACGCTACCGGGCCAACCTGCAACTGGGTCAGTTGAACATGGTCTCGCCGCTGTTTTCCGGTGAGGCGTTCAACGGATTGCAGGTGCAACCGGAACTGGCCCTGATGGCGCTGGACGATGACAGCGCCGGCGCGCGGGTTGAAGGCATTGCCTATTCCGCCGCGCGGATCGAAGTCACCCAGAACGGCGCGCTGATCTACACCACCGTGGTGCCCGGTGGGCCTTTCACGCTGGTGGGGTTGCCGCTGCTCAGCCAGAGCGTGGATCTGGAAGTGACGGTGCATGAAGAGGACGGTCAGCAACGGCGTTTCATCGTGCCGGCGACGCAGCTGCGAGGCGCCATGACGGGCAGGGCGGCAGGTTATGGGCTGGCCGCCGGCCAGGTGCGGCGCTATGCCGGTGACGAGCGTGATGCGCCGTCCTTCATCGCAGCGAGCAAGGACTGGCAGTTGGGTTCGCGCGGGCAGATCACGGCCGGCGCCATGTTCGGTACGGGTTATGAGTCGCTGGGCTGGGCAATGCAGGGCGGCGTCGGCGATCGGTGGGTATTCGGTGGCCGGCAGGTGATTTCCCGGGCACAGGATCAGGCTGTGTCCGGCACGCAATTGCAGTGGACCGCCAGCGGTCGGCTGAATGACAGGTTGTCGACAAGTGTTGCGCTGACCCAGCAAACACAGGGTTTCCGCACACTGTCGGACACCACCTGGGATTCGCGCAATGATCGACCGTTCCAGCGAGTGCGTAATCAACTGACGGCAAACCTCAGCACCAGTAGTCCGGTGTACGGAGGCTTTTCCACCAGTTATTCGCGGTTTTCCATGTTCGACGGGACGGCCACTTCCAGAGTCGCCCTGGCCTGGTCGCGGAGCATTCGGCGGGCCAATGTGACATTCACGGTTGAGCGGGATGTCGCCGGGGCCTCCGACGATGCCCGTGGCACAGCGGCCTATCTGAGCGTCAACCTGCCGTTGGGCGGGCGCCAGACGTTGCGCGGTTATGTGCGCAACGACGACGTGAGCGGTACCCGCAGCGGTCTGCGATTCAATGAACAACTCAGCGACACCCTGGCCTATAGCATCGGCGCCGAGCGACCGGATGACGGCAGCGCCGGGTTCAACGGGCGGGTCAATCTGTTGCCCCGCTACAGTCAGATGGACATGGGCTATTCGCGCAGCGGCGCCGGTAGCCAGAACTATGACATTGGCCTGCGCGGCGGTGCGCTGGTACACAGCGGCGGCGTGACGCTGTCGCCTTATCCGCTGCGCGAAACCTTCGCCTTGCTCAAGGCCGGTGACAGTGCGGGCGTCAGATTGAACACCCCGCGTGGCCCGGTCTGGACCGATCATTCAGGGCACGCCGTGGCCGCCAGTCTGCCGCCATACAGCAAAGGCCGGGTCGAACTCGACACGGCCAGCCTGGGGCGCAATATCGATGTGCACAACGCTTTTCAGGAAGTCGAAGCCGGACGTGGCGCCGTGGCGCAACTGGCGTTCGACATGGTCACCGCGCGGCGCGTGCTGTTGCAGGCACGCATGCCGGACAGCCAATTTGTCCGCAAGGGTGTCGGTGTTTTTGATGACCAGGGGCGGTACGTCACCAGCGTGCTGGAGGCTGGGCGGATTTTCCTGCCGGACGTGCAACCAGAGCTCAAGCTGCACGTGCGGTTGCCGGATGGCCAGCGTTGTCATCTGGAATTCGCCATGAACCTGGAGCCTGATGTCGACGGATTGTATGAAACCGCAGCGGCCATCTGCCGCACTGTCTGAAAAAGGAAAACATCATGCAAGGATTGAAGACAGGCGCCACTTGCGTGCTGCTGACGGGGCTTTTGGTATTCATGGAAGGTGTGGAGGCGAACCCCGATTGCGCGGTCAGGCTCGGCCCGGCTGCTATCGATTTCGGCACCACGACGCGCGGGCAGTTGCTGGCGCAGTCGGTACAAGGTGAGTCTTTGAGTTTCGGTCTTCGCCGTGCTCAGGCCACGGTCCAGTGCAGCCGGCCCGGTCCGTTGCGCCTGGAGCTGACCGGGCCGGTCGCCGATGCCGGACATTACCGCTTCGGCGCCGGTACGCTCGGGGTTCGTGTGTTGAGCGTGCGGGTCGACGGCAGGCCGACGCAGTGGCTCATTGAGGGGGCGGATGCTGATGTTCTACGTCCTGGTTCCAGACTGATACCTGCGCTCGCCGGTATTGGAATCGAAGGCCAAGGCATGGAAATCGAGCTGGAACTGGACGTGCGCGTGCCATCGGAGGCGAGCCGGGTCAGTGACCTGACTCGTCTGGAAACCAATCTTGGATTTCGTTTGCGCTAAATCCCGTCCGCCTCAGAGATTGTCACTCTCGGCCAGCAGCCTGATGGCGGTCGCGCCGACCTTGCGTACTGCTTCTTCGATCAGCGCTGTCGGTTTGGCCGCGTAGTTCATGCGCAGGCAATTGCGGTACTTGCCCGAGGCGGAAAAGATGCTGCCGACGGCAATCTGTACGCCTTGATCGTGCAGCGCACGATTCAGTTTCAGCGTATCGAAACCTTCCGGCAGTTCGACCCAGAGCATGAAGCTGCCCTGCGGGCGGCTGGCGCGGGTGCCGGCCGGGAAATAACGGGTCACCCAGTCGATCATCACGTCGCGATTGCGCTGATATTGCGTGCGCATCCGTCGCAAATGCGGTTCGAAGTGCCCGGCCTTGAGAAATTCGGCAATCGCGATCTGCGGTTGTGGTGCGGTGGAACCGGTGCTGATGTATTTCATGTGCAGCACGCGTTCGAGGTAGCGACCGGGCGCGACCCAGCCGATGCGCAAGCCCGGCGCGAGGGTCTTGGAAAATGAACTGCACAGCAAGACACGGCCATCTTCGTCGAAGGATTTGATCGTGCGCGGACGCGGGTAGGTGTAGGCCAGTTCGCCATACACATCGTCCTCGATGATCGCCACGTCGAAGCGCTGGGCCAGGGTGAGCAGGGCGCGTTTGCGCGACTCCGGCATGATGTAGCCGAGCGGGTTGTTGCAGTTGGGCGTGAGCTGGATGACCTTGATCGGCCATTGTTCCAGCGCCAGTTCCAGGGCTTCGAGGCTGATGCCGGTGAGCGGGTCGGTGGGGATTTCCAGGGCTTTCATGCCCAGCCCTTTGAGGGTCTGCATGGCGCCGTGGAAGCTCGGCGAATCCACCGCAACGATGTCGCCGGGCTCGCAGATTGCGTGGATGCTGGTGGACAGCGCTTCGTGGCAACCGGTGGTGACGACGAGGTCGCTGGCGCTCAACTGGCAGCCGGAATCGAGCATCAGTCGGGCGATCTGTTCGCGCAGTTCGAGGGTGCCGTGGATGTTGTCGTAATACAGACCGGGCATGTCCTGACGGCGGCTGATACGGGCCAGTCCGCGCAGCAGCGGTTTCATCGTCGGTGACGAGATGTCCGGCATGCCGCGACCGAGCTGCACCACGTCCTCGCGCGGCACGGCGCGAATCAGTTCCAGCACCTGATCCCACTGGGAAATCTCCACCGGCCGTTGCGCCGGACGCCCGACCGCCGGCAGTTCCGGCAGCTCGCGACCCACCGGCACGAAGTACCCGGACTTGGGTTTCGGCGTGGCCAGGCCGCTGTCTTCCAGCATCCGATAGGCCTGCTGCACCGTGCTCAGGCTGACTCCGTGTTCTACGCTCAGGGCGCGCACCGACGGCAGGCGATCACCAGGACGGTAGAAGCCTTGTTCGATGCGGGTGCCGAGCAGTTCGGCGAGATTCACATAGAGCGTCATGGCACTGCCTCGATGCAGATGATTCGTTAAACCAGTACAGATGCGGCGTAAATCGACAATTCAGTCTCAGAGACAGCAAATCTGTATGGAAATAATACAGATGTGTTGAATCTGTAATGCTTTTGCTCGCCCGCGCATCATGGAATCTCTGGCTACCCAAGTAAACAGGAGCAATGAAAATGAACGGCTTGAGCGATGTGCGGCTGACGTTACACAGTCAGGAACTGGAGGCAGGGCAACAGGACAACGCGCGCAACGAGATCATGCGCAACGCGCCGTCCGGCCTGAGTCGCTGGGGCCTGTTCTGGCATCGTCTGCACACGCGCAAGGCGTTGCTGCGCCTGACGCCGGAACAGCTCAAGGACATCGGGCTGACCCGCGAGCAGGCGCTGGAGGAGGGGTTGAAGCCGTTCTGGCGGATCTGAAAACTTCGGTGCCTGTTTCGGCCCCTTCGCGAGCAAGCCCGCTCCCACATTCGACCGTGTTCTCCAGGTGGAGCGCGGTCACCTGTGGGAGCGGGCTTGCTCGCGAAGGCGTATTCAGGCCCTCAACAGAAACATCAGACCAACTCTTTGAGCCGGTGCCACAGCATCCCCAACGCCAGCAGCGGTGAGCGCAGATGCTTGCCGCCGGGGAAGGTGATGTGTGGCACTTTGGCGAACAGGTCGAAGCCGCCGCCGTGCTGGCCGCTGATGGCCTCGGCCAGCAGCTTGCCCGCCAGGTGCGTGGCATTCACGCCGTGACCGGAATAGGCCTGGGCGTAATACACATTCGGTTGCTCGGCGAGCCGGCCAATCTGCGGCAGACGGTTGGCGCCGATGCCGATCATCCCGCCCCACTGATAGTCGATCTTCACCGAGGCCAGTTGCGGAAACACTTCGAGCATCTTCGGCCGCATGTAGGCGCCGATGTCCTTTGGATCACGCCCCGAGTAATGGCAGGCGCCGCCGAACAGCAGACGCCGGTCCGCCGAGAGCCGGTAATAATCGAGCGCCACCCGTTGGTCGCAGACGGCCATGTTCTGCGGCAGCAGGTTGTGGGCCTGTTCCTCGCTCAGCGGTTCTGTGGCGATGATGTAGCTGCCGGCTGGCAGCACCTTGCCGCTGAGTTGCGGATTCAGATTGTTGAGATAGGCATTGCAGCCCAGCACCAGGGTTTTCGCTCGCACCGAACCTTGCGTTGTATGCACCCGGACTTCAGGGCCGTAGTCGATACGGGTAACCGCCGATTGCTCGAACAGCTTCACCCCGAGTTGCTGCGCTGCTGCGGCTTCGCCAAGCGCCAGGTTCAGCGGGTGCAAATGCCCGGAACCCATGTCGATCAAACCGCCGACGTAGCGTTTGGAGCCGACCACGGTGTGCATTTCGTTCGCTTGCAGCAGGCGAGTTTCGTAGCGGTAACCGAGGCTGCGCAGCTCTTCGGCGTCTTCGGCAAAACCTTCAAGGTCGGAAGGTTTGTTGGCGAGGTCGCAGTAACCCCAGGTCAGGTCGCAGGGAATCTGAAATTTTTCGACGCGCTGTCGGACGATTTCCACCGCTTCCAGGCCCATGAGCTTCATCTGACGCACGCCGTCGGTGCCGATCACGTTGGCGAACTGGTCGAGGCCGTGACCGACCCCGCGAATCAGCTGGCCACCGTTGCGACCGCTGGCGCCCCAGCCGATCCGGTGCGCTTCCAGCAACACCACGCTCAAGCCCCGTTCAGCCAGTTCGAGCGCGGTGTTCAGCCCGGAGAAACCGCCACCGACTACGCACACGTCCGCGATCAGTTCACCTTGCAGCACCGGATGATCGGGTTGCGGCAGGCTGCTGGCGGCGTAATAAGAGGCAACGTGGGGCTGGCTCGCGGTGGCTTGGGCGCGGGCATTCATGGGCGTCATCCTGAGCGGGTGTCGAGAAAATTTGACGGAGCATAAGCCGCAGGCCCGAGGCCGGGCAACATTGGTCGGCCCGTGGTGTCTGGATCACGGCTTTTGCGGCACAATTGCCGCCTATTTCGCTCCGGTTACCGCTGCAATGAGCTGCAACAGTCAGAAAATCCGCACCCTGCGTCAGCAGATTCCCACGTTCGAATGCGTGCCGGGCTGCCATGACTGCTGCGGACCGGTGACCACCTCGCCCGAGGAAATGTCCCGCCTGCCGCGCAAGACGCGCGCCGAGCAGGACGCAGCCATGGAAGAGCTCAACTGTGTGCACCTGGGGCCGAATGGCTGCACGGTGTATGACGAGCGTCCGCTGATCTGCCGGTTGTTCGGCACCACCCGGACCTTGCCGTGCCCCAATGGCCGGCGACCGGTGGAGCTGATTCACCCACAGGTCGAGAAGAAGGTGTTCGAGTACATGGCCGAAAACCGGCAGGTGCTGGTCTGAGCGATCAGTCCGGAATCGGCAGGCTCAGGCTCTCTTTCACTTCTTCCATCACGATGTAGCTCTTGGATTCACGCACGTGCGGCAGCTTGAGCAGGATGTCGCCCAGCAGCTTGCGGTACGAGGCCATCTCGGAAATCCGCGCCTTCACCAGATAGTCGAAATCCCCTGACACCAGATGGCACTCCAGCACGTGGGGCAACTTCAGCACGGCGCGTCGAAACTCTTCGAAAGTATCGCCGGATTTGTAGTCGAGGCTGATCTCGACGAACACCAGCAGACTACCCTTCAAGTGCTGCGGATTCAGGCGGGCGTTGTAGCCCATGATGATCCCCTCGCGCTCCAGGCGACGCACCCGCTCGGTGCATGGCGTGGTGGAGAGCCCGACCTTCTCGCCCAGTTCAGTGAATGAAATCCGCCCGTCCGCCTGCAGGATCCGCAAGATGTTGCGGTCGATCTTGTCCAGCTCACGTTTGGTCTGAGTGTTGGTACGCATAGGGGATGCGCCTCCGTGAAAAGGGTTTTTGCCGAGAATTGTCGCCAAATATAGGCGCTTATACAGTGAAAAGCACTGGCAAATCTTTTTTACACTGCGCGCATCATTGCTCTGACAACACACATGCGCGGCACGCCGCGATGAGGGATACAAAAATGCGCGTTATGGTCTTGGGTAGCGGCGTCATCGGTACCGCCAGTGCTTACTATCTGGCCCGTGCCGGGTTTGAAGTGGTGGTGGTCGACCGGCAGCCCGCCGCGGCCATGGAGACCAGTTTCGCCAACGCCGGTCAGGTCTCGCCGGGCTACGCCTCGCCGTGGGCTGCGCCGGGCGTGCCGCTCAAGGCCATCAAGTGGTTGCTGCAACGCCACGCGCCGCTGGCGATCAAGGCCACCGCCGATATCGATCAGTACCTGTGGATGGCGCAGATGCTGCGCAACTGCACCGCCAACCGTTACGCGGTGAACAAGGAGCGCATGGTGCGTCTGTCCGAGTACAGCCGCGACTGCCTCGACGAATTGCGCGCCGAAACCGGCATCGCCTACGAAGGCCGCAGCCTCGGCACCACCCAGTTGTTCCGCACCCAGGCGCAACTGGATAACGCCGCCAAGGACATCGCTGTATTGAAAGAGTCCGGCGTGCCGTTTGAAGTGCTCGACCGCGCCGGCATTGCCCGCGTCGAACCGGCTCTGGCGGGTGTCACCGACATCCTCGCCGGTGCCCTGCGCCTGCCGAACGACCAGACCGGTGACTGCCAGATCTTCACCACCCGCCTCGCCGAAATGGCCACCAAGCTCGGTGTGGAATTCCGCTTTGGTCAGGACATCCAGCGCCTCGACTTCGCCGGTGACCGCATCAACGGCGTGTGGATCGACGGCAAGCTGGAAACCGCCGACCGCTACGTGCTCGCCCTCGGCAGCTACTCGCCGCAACTGCTCAAGCCGCTGGGCATCAAGGCCCCGGTTTATCCGCTGAAGGGTTACTCGCTGACCGTACCGATCACCAACCCGGCAATGGCCCCGACGTCGACCATTCTCGACGAGACCTACAAGGTCGCGATCACCCGTTTCGACAACCGCATCCGCGTCGGCGGCATGGCGGAGATCGCCGGTTTTGACCTGTCGCTGAACCCGCGTCGGCGCGAAACCCTGGAGATGATCGTCAACGACCTTTATCCTCAGGGCGGCAATCTGGCCGAAGCGAGTTTCTGGACCGGCCTGCGTCCAACCACCCCGGATGGCACGCCGATCGTCGGCGCCACCCCGTTCAAGAACCTGTTCCTGAACACCGGTCACGGCACCCTCGGCTGGACCATGGCGTGCGGCTCCGGTCGCTTGCTGGCTGACCTGATGGCGAAGAAAAAACCACAGATCAGCGCCGAAGGCCTCGATATTTCCCGTTATGGCAACACCACCCAGGAGTCCGCAAAGCATGGCAATCCAGCGCCAGCTCACCAATGAGCGCATGAGTCAGATCGTCAGCCACAACGGTACGGTGTATCTGTCCGGGCAGGTCGGCGATGACTTCAACGCCGGTGTCGAACAGCAGACCCGCGACGTCCTCGCCAACATCGAGCGTCTGCTCGATCTGGCCGGCACCGACAAACAGCATCTGCTGTCGGCGACGATCTACCTGAACGACATCGAGGCGCACTTTGCCGGCATGAATTCGGTGTGGGATCAGTGGCTGCCCAAAGGCGCCGCCCCGGCCCGTGCCACGGTTGAAGCGAAGATGGCCAAGCCGAGCATCCTGGTCGAGATCTCCATCGTCGCCGCGTTGCCGTAACCCGCTGTAAAGATCCCTCTCCCGGTGCTGTTGGCGGTTCACGCCGTCAGCCAGCGCCGGTTTTTATTCCCATGACCGCCAAGAAGTCTGCTGCCATGCGTCCTGCCCGTGCCCTGATCGACCTTCAAGCCCTGCGTCACAACTACCGTATCGCCCGTGAAGTCACCGGTGCCAAGGCACTGGCGGTGATCAAGGCCGATGCCTACGGCCATGGCGCAGTGCGTTGCGCCCAGGCGCTGGAGGCTGAAGCGGACGGCTTCGCGGTGGCGTGTATCGAAGAGGCCCTGGAGCTGCGTGCCGCCGGGATTCGCGCGCCGCTGCTGTTGCTCGAAGGCTTTTTCGAGGCTGACGAGCTGGCGCTGATCGTCGAGCACGATCTCTGGTGCGTGGTGCACTCCCTGTGGCAACTCGAAGCGATCGAGCAGGCGGCATTGAGCAAACCGATCACCGTGTGGCTGAAGCTCGATTCGGGTATGCACCGCGTCGGTCTGCATCCAAAGGATTACCCGGCGGCTTACCAGCGTTTGCTGGCCAGCGGCAAAGTGGCGAAGGTCGTGCTGATGAGCCACTTCGCCCGGGCCGATGAACTGCACGAGCAGAGCAGCGCCGACCAGGTCGCAGTGTTCGAAGCCGCACGTCAGGGCCTGGCGGCTGAAGTCAGCCTGCGCAATTCGCCGGCGGTGCTGGGCTGGCCGCAGATTCACAGCGACTGGGTGCGTCCGGGCATCATGCTCTACGGCGCCACCCCGTTCGAAGAAGCCAACGCCGTGGCCGAGCGCTTGCAACCGGTGATGACGCTGGAGTCAAAAGTCATCAGCGTGCGCGAACTGCCGGCCGGCGAACCGGTGGGTTACGGCGCGAAATTCATCACCGACAAGCCGATGCGCATCGGCGTGGTCGCCATGGGTTATGCCGACGGTTATCCGCGTCAGGCGCCGACCGGCACTCCGGTGCTGGTGGCCGGCCAGCGCAGCCGCATTCTTGGCCGGGTGTCGATGGACATGCTGTGCATCGATCTGACCGATGTGCCGCAAGCCGGCCTCGGTTCGACCGTCGAACTGTGGGGCAAGAACATCCTCGCCAGCGATGTGGCGAAGTGGGCTGACACCATTCCGTACCAGATCTTCTGCAACCTGCGTCGGGTGCCAAGGCTCTATTCCGAGGGTTGAAGCGCAAGCAGGGCCCAAGTGTTGTAAATACTGAACGCTGTCGCCATGATAACGCTCAATATTTCTACAGCATCAGGAGGCTCTCGCCTTGGACGTCGGTGAACGACTGCAATCGATCCGCAAACTCAAAGGGCTTTCCCAGCGTGAACTCGCCAAGCGCGCGGGCGTCACCAACAGCACCATTTCGATGATCGAAAAGAACAGCGTCAGCCCTTCGATCAGTTCGCTGAGGAAAGTTCTGGGCGGGATTCCCATGTCCATGGTCGAGTTCTTTTCCGAAGAGATCCTGCAGGAAAAACCGACCCAGATCGTCTACAAGGCCAACGAGCTGATCGACATTTCCGACGGCGCCGTGACCATGAAACTGGTCGGCCGTGCGCACCCGAGCCGGGCCATCGCGTTCCTCAATGAAATCTACCCGCCGGGCGCCGACACCGGCGAAGAAATGCTCACCCACGAAGGCGAGGAAACCGGGATTCTGGTCGAAGGACGCCTGGAGCTGGTAGTGGGCCTTGAAACTTTTATCCTCGAAGCCGGCGACAGCTACTACTTTGAAAGTACCAAGCCGCATCGTTTCCGTAATCCGTTCGATGCACCGGCGCGACTAATCAGCGCAGCCACGCCGGCGAATTTTTAAACAAAGAGGCGCCAGGCCATACCGGCGAAGGCACCCGAAACGTTTTTCCACAGCGCGATATAACCCCTTCGACTTTGGGGTTGTTTCAGTGAAGCGGGCTAACCGCTATACTTGCGCCCGCCTGCGAACCGTGGCCGCAGGCGTGAATAGCCACCATTGAGGGTGAACGCGTGAACCTAATTATGAAAATGCTGGCTGCACCAGCAACCGTACTGGCCCTCTGGGCTGTCAGCGCTCAAGCTGCGACGAATGACGACATTGCCAAGCGCCTCGAGCCAGTCGGCCAGGTGTGTGTTCAAGGGCAAGAGTGCAAGGGGATGGAAGTCGCTGCTTCGGCAGGCGGCGGTGGCGGCGCCAAGACGCCGGACGAAGTGATTGCCAAACATTGCAACGCTTGCCACGGCTCCGGCCTGTTGGGCGCACCGAAAATCGGTGACGCCGCAGCCTGGAAAGAGCGCGCCGATCACCAGGGCGGCCTCGACGGCATCCTGGCCAAGGCCATCACCGGCATCAACTCCATGCCGCCGAAAGGCACCTGCGCCGACTGCTCCGATGAAGAGCTGAAGGGTGCGATCCAGAAAATGTCCGGCCTGAAATAAGCCGCGCTTCTGACGAAAAAAACCGTCTTCGGACGGTTTTTTTGTGCCCGCGATTCAGGCCTGAGGCTGTTCTTTGCAGCAAACAACCGGCAATCTCGGTCGTACCTCTATTCACGGAACGGGCAGGAGGCTTCAGATGGTGCAGTTGTGTTCGATCGAACAGGCAGTGGACGACGTACTGGCGCGGTTGCCGGCGCATATCCACATGGGCCTGCCGCTGGGGCTGGGCAAACCCAATCCCTTCGTCAACGCGCTGTACCGGCGGGTTGCCGGATTGCCCGAACGGCAACTGACGATCTACACCGCCCTGTGCCTCGGCCGTCCGGCGTTGGGCGATGGTTTGCAGAAGCGCTTCATCGAACCCTTCGTCGAGCGGGTGTTCGGCGATTACCCGGAACTGGAATTCCTCGCCGACCTGCACCGCGACAGCCTGCCGTCCAACATCCGAATCGAGCAATTTTTCATGCAGCCCGGCAGCCTGCTCAACAGCGCGCCGGCCCAGCAGGATTACGTCAGCAGCAACTACAGCCACGCCGCCCGCGACATCAACGCCGCCGGCCTGAACCTGGTGGCGCAGTTGCTCGCCAGCAGCAGCGAACACCCGGATCGCCTGAGCCTGAGTTGCAACCCGGACATCACCCTCGACCTGTTCCCGATGATCGCCAAACGCCGGGCAGCGGGGGAGAACATTCTGCTGGTCGGCCAGGTGCACTCCGAGTTGCCGTACATGCCGGGCGATGCCGAAGTCGATATCGATACCTTCGACCTGCTGATCGACGAGAAGGACAGCAGCACGCTGTTTTCCACGCCGAACATGCCCGTGGGATTTCAGGATCACTTCATCGGTTTGCACGCCAGTACGTTGGTGCGCGATGGCGGCACTCTGCAGATCGGCATCGGTTCGATGGGTGATGCGCTGACCGCTGCGTTGCTGGCGCGTCAGGCCGACAATGCCGGATACAAGGACTTGCTGGCCGATGTGAACCTCAGCCAATGGGCACAGTTGATCGAACGCGAGGGCGGCACCGAGCCGTTCGCCAAAGGGCTTTACGGGTGCAGCGAAATGTTCGTCAACGGCCTGCTGGTGCTGGCCGAAGCCGGGATCATCCGGCGCAAGGTCTACCCGGACGTGCAGACCCAGGAGCAGGCCAACGCCGGGACCCTCGACGAGGCGGCGCAAACCGATGGTCTGTCGATCCACGGCGGTTTCTTCCTCGGGCCGCGCAGTTTCTATGAGCGCTTGCGTGAGTTGCCGCTGAGCAAACGTCTTGAATTCAACATGACCCGCATCAGCTACATCAACGAGCTCTACGGTCAGGAAGAGCTCAAGCGCCTGCAGCGTCTCGATGCGCGATTCATCAACACCGTTTTCACCATGACCCTGCTGGGCGCCGGGGTGGCGGATCAACTGGAAGACGGGCGGGTGCTCAGCGGCGTCGGCGGGCAGTACAACTTCGTTGCCCAGGGCCATGCGTTGCACGATGCGCGGTCGATCATGCTGCTGCGTAGCTGGCGCGAGTCCGGCGGCGATGTCAGCTCGAACATTGTCTGGGAGTACGGCCACTGCACGATTCCACGGCATCTGCGCGACATCGTGGTCACCGAGTACGGCATCGCCGATCTGCGCGGCAAGTCGGATGCGGTGGTGATCGAGGCGCTGTTGAACATCAGCGACTCGCGCTTCCAGCAGGGCCTGATCGAACAGGCGCAGAAGGTCGGCAAGCTGCCGAAGGATTTCCGTCTCGATCCGCGCTTTACCGACAACACCCCACAACGCTTGCAAGCGATTGCCGCGCGCCATCCGAACCTGTTTCCGGAGTATCCGCTGGGCTGCGATTTCACTGAGGTCGAGAAGGACCTGTTGCGGGCGCTGAACTGGCTCAAGAGCAAGTTCAAACTGACGGAGATTCTGGAACTGGGCAAGGCAGCACTGGATGCGCCTGAGGCTTCGCTGTATCCGGAGCATCTGGCGCGCATGCAGCTCACCGATCCGGAAGGCCTGAAGGAAGACCTGTTTCAGCGGTTGTTGCTTACTGGCCTCAAAGCTACCGCGCAATAACCCTCGGCATAAAACCACTGTGGGAGCAAGCCCGCTCCCACAGTTATTGGGGCAAGCTTGCGCCTTTCAGCGATTACTCGATGAAAGTAACCACGCCATCCTTCAGCGATTTCACGCGAGCCAGCGACTCGACGCGGTAACCCTGCGAATCCAGCTCCGCACGGCCGCCCTGGAACGACTTCTCGATCACGATGCCCAGGCCCGCGACGGTGGCGCCGGCTTGCTTGATGATCGAGATCAGCGCCTGGGACGCCTTACCGTTGGCCAGGAAGTCGTCGATGATCAGCACGCGGTCGCTGCTGGTCAAGTGGCGCGGGGAGATGGCCACGGTGCTTTCGGTCTTCTTGGTGAACGAGTAAACGGTCGCCGACAGCAGGTTTTCAGTCAGGGTCAGGGACTGTTGCTTGCGGGCGAAGATCACCGGCACACCGAGGTTCAGACCAGTCATGATCGCCGGAGCGATGCCCGAGGCTTCGATGGTGACGATCTTGGTGATGCCCGAATCCTTGAACAGCGTGGCGAATTCGTCGCCGATCAGCTTCATCAGGGCCGGGTCGATCTGGTGGTTCAGGAAGGCGTCGACCTTCAGGACCTGGTCGGAAAGCACAATGCCTAGTTCGCGGATTTTCTGGTGCAGGGCTTCCATGAAGCTGTCCTCTGTTGGCGCCTTGTGCGCCCTAAGGTTTTAAAAAAAGTGGTCAATTCTAGCGCTTTAACATCGCGCGTATATCAGCCAATGCGCTGTTGCCCCGCACGGCTTTGACTTCGGTCGGTGTGTCGTCGTTGCCTTCCCAGGCCAGGTCGTCCGGCGGCAGTTCATCGAGGAAGCGGCTTGGCGCGCAGTCGATGATCTCGCCGTACTGTTTGCGCTTGGCGGCGAAGGTAAACGCGAGGGTCTGGCGCGCGCGGGTGATGCCCACGTAGGCCAGGCGGCGTTCTTCTTCGATGGTGTCGGCTTCGATGCTGGAGCGGTGCGGGAGGATTTCCTCTTCCATGCCCATGATGAACACGTAAGGGAATTCCAGGCCCTTGGACGCATGCAGGGTCATCATCTGCACGCCTTCGGCGCCGTCTTCCTCTTCCTGCTGACGTTCCAGCATGTCACGCAGGACCAGTTTGCCGATGGCGTCCTCGACGGTCATTTCGCCGTCTTCGTCTTTTTCCAGGGTGTTCTTCAAGGCTTCGATCAGGAACCAGACGTTGCTCATCCGGTAGTCCGCGGCCTTGTCGCTGGAGCTGTTGGTGCGCAGCCAGTTCTCGTAGTCGATGTCCATGACCATGCTGCGCAGGGCGGAGATCGGGTCTTCGCCGGCGCACTGCTCGCGCACCTTGTCCATAAAGCGCTTGAAGCGCGACAGGCGATCGGTGAAGCGGCTGTCCAGATGCTCGCCCAGGCCGAGTTCATCGGTGGCGGCGTACATCGAGATCTTGCGTTCGGTGGCGTAGTTGCCGAGTTTTTCCAGGGTCGTCGAGCCGATCTCGCGGCGCGGCACGTTGATCACCCGCAGGAAGGCGTTGTCGTCGTCCGGGTTCACGATCAGGCGGAAGTAGGCCATCAGGTCTTTCACTTCCTGACGACCGAAGAAGCTGTTGCCGCCGCTCAGACGGTACGGCACCTGATGGTGCTGCAGTTTCAGCTCGATCAGCTTGGCCTGGTAGTTACCGCGATAGAGGATCGCGAAATCGCTGTACGGGCGGTCGGTGCGCAAGTGCAGGCTGAGGATTTCCATGGCCACGCGCTCGGCTTCGGCGTCCTCGTTGCGGCAGCGGATCACGCGGATCTCGTCGCCGTGGCCCATTTCACTCCACAGCTGCTTCTCGAATTCGTGCGGGTTGTTCGAGATCAGCACGTTGGCGCAGCGCAGGATGCGGCTGGTGGAGCGGTAGTTCTGCTCCAGCATCACCACTTTCAGGGACGGATAGTCGTCCTTGAGCAGCATCAGGTTTTCCGGCCGCGCGCCACGCCAGGCGTAGATAGACTGGTCGTCGTCGCCCACCACGGTGAACTGGTTGCGCTTGCCGATGAGCATTTTCACCAGCAAATACTGGCTGGCGTTGGTGTCCTGGTATTCGTCGACCAGCAGGTAACGCACCTTGTTCTGCCACTTTTCGAGGATGTCGGCGTGTTCTTCGAAGAGTTTCACCGGCAGCAGGATCAGGTCGTCGAAGTCCACCGCGTTGAACGCCTTGAGCGTGCGCTGGTAGTGGGTGTAGACGATGGCGGCGGTCTGTTCCTTGGGGTTGCGGGCGTTTTCCAGGGCCTCGGCCGGCAGGATCAGGTCGTTTTTCCAGGCGCCGATCATGTTCTTGATCTCGTCGACGCCGTCGTCGCCTGCGTATTCCTTCTGCATGATGTCGGTCATCAGCGACTTGACGTCGGTTTCGTCGAAGATCGAGAAACCGGGTTTGTAGCCCAGCCGTTCATGTTCCTTGCGGATGATGTTCAGGCCCAGGTTGTGGAAGGTGCAGACCGTCAGGCCGCGACCTTCGCCGGCACGCAGCAGGGTGCCGACCCGTTCCTTCATCTCGCGCGCGGCCTTGTTGGTGAAGGTCATGGCGACGATGTACTGGGCGCGGATGCCGCAGTTCTGGATCAGGTGCGCAATCTTGCGCGTGATCACGCTGGTCTTGCCGGAGCCAGCACCGGCGAGCACCAATAGAGGGCCGCCGACGTAGTTCACGGCTTCTTGCTGCCGGGGATTGAGTCGGGACAT